>CAZXLA010000030.1:0-28222 GCA_964641895.1 uncultured Tepidisphaeraceae bacterium | reverse complement strand
CAGTCCGCGGTCTTCGATCATTTCGAACATGCGCAGAAAGTCCTCTTCCGGCAAGACGACGAATCGTTTCCCCTTCTCATTCGTCCACAATTGGCTTTTGAGCTTGGTCATCGCTTTTCCTTTCATTCATACGCTTCGGAACGGTGGACGATTCGATGCACCATCAACCGTGTCCCCTCGGCTTGGAACAGCACGCGCCAATCTCCCACACGCAGCCGCCAGCCGGGAGAGAAATTGGTCAGCCGTTTTACGTCGCCGTTCATCTCCTCTCGCAGCAGTTGAAGCTTACTCCCGATCCGCCGCGACACTTCCGGGGATAACCGCTTAAGATCGCGCAACGCCTTCGGTCGAAATTCTATCGTGTATCGCATGCCCGGCCCACCGTTCCCGTCAAATCCTCATCCCAAACCGCCGCGCCAAACGCTCCCGCACAGCTTCGACCTCCAAGTTGTACGCTTCCCGCAATCGCGCGTTTACCAGATCGGGCTGCCACATGTAGGCGATGCACGCCGGGCTGGCTTTGACCGTTTTGAGCAGCGCCTTAGCGACGATGGGCGGATGGTACGTCAGTGGGCACAGTCCGCAGCCGATCCTGTCCCGCTGTGGTTGCAGGCGTGCGGCAGGTATTCGACGACAAGCGTTGGGCAAAGTCGAGCGTCAGGTGGCCGCAGCATCGTGATTGTCGGTCGGCACATCGGATGGCGGCGAAAGGCCGGCTTCCTTCTCCATCTTCTTCGTCGCCGTCTTGGCGTGCGTGATATCAACGCGCAGGCGGGCGTAGAGGTTCAGATAGGCGTTGGCGACCAATGGAAGCGAAAAGAAGGCGATCACCCAACCGCGCCAATCGTCGAACAGCAATTTGAAGTTGGTTACGAATAAAAACAGCAGCGTGACCCAATGGCTCAGGCAGTACTCGCAGGTAAAGACGTAGAAAAATTTTCGCTGTAGAAGTTTGTTGCAGGCTTCGCTGCGCCGTTTGCACCAATCGCGCGCCTCGCGGAAGATTTCTTCCTGCGCGATGGTGCGCGCGATGCTGGCGATCGGTAAGGCGAGCACGAGCAGCCACACCACCTGCCGGCCGAGATGTTCGCTGCCTGGGGGCATTTGTACTTCCTATCATGTTGAAGTCGCACTACGCAACAGCCGAGTACATCATAGGATTCCAACGCTCTGTTATCTGCCACACGACGCTCCAGCGCCGGCTTGTGTTTGCATCGCCGAGGACGATGTCGTGCACCATCAAATCGATCTGCTAAAACACGTCCATGCCAACTTCCGATGCGCCTCAACCTTACGTTCTGGGCACCGATGCCGATGAGCTGGCCCGCTTGGGTTTGCAACACCGGCTCTGGGCCGACGCGGCGTACGCGGCGTGGAGGCGGGCGGGAATTACCGCGGGGATGCGCGTGATGGATGTCGGCTGTGGGCCGGGGTTTGCGGCGTTTGATTTGGCGCAGATCGTGGGCGCATCAGGCGCTGTGGTGGGGGTGGATGAGTCAGCCAACTTCATCACATTCTTGAATCAGCAGGCTCGATATCGCGCGTTGCCGCAGCTTTCGGGGGTGGTGGCGGATGTGCAGAAACTCGAAGAAAAGCTAAGCGGGCAAGCCGCGTTCGATTTGGCGTATTTGCGGTGGGTGTTGTGCTTTGTTTCTGATCCGCCGGCGGTGATTCGAGGCGTTGGGACACAGTTGAAGCGCGGGGCGCATGTGGTGATTCATGACTATTTCAACTACGCCTCGATGACGTGCGGGCCGCGGCGCGCGAGCCACGACAAGGCCGTTGCGGCGACTTTCAAATCGTGGGCCATGCGCGGGGGCGATCCGGATTTTTGCGGCCGGGCACCGCGCTTGCTGGCCGAGGCGGGGTTTGAAGTGACGCACATTGACGTCCACACCCGGATCGCCCGCGGCGGCGATACGATGTTTTTGTGGCCTTACGTCTGGTGGCATACGTTTGCGCCGAAACTGGTTGAGAAGGGGCTGCTGATGCAAGCCGACTGCGACCAGTTATTTGCGGATCTGGAAGAAATCAAGGCAAGCAAGACCGATTTCATTCAATGCCCGCCGGTGTATGAAATTATCGCGGTGAAGGTGTGAGGGTGCATGGCCGGGTCGCCGGTACGCCGCCATACGATGCGCGGCGTTATTGGGGCACTTGAGCGATATCCGCGGCTTTCTTGAGCGTGGCTTTGGTGAGATTCATCGCGACGTCGGCGGGGATGTTTTTAGTGGGGTCGTCGCGGATTGATTGCGGGACGACGCTCAAAAACAGTTGGTAAACCTCCTGCTCCACCTTTTGTTTGCGGGCGGCAATGGCATCGTCGTCCACCCGCGAAAGGGGTTCGACGACGTCGTAGGCGTACATTAGGGTGGCGCATTGCCATTCGAAGTAAACGTGGGTTGTTTCTGGCATGTCGTTTTTGATTGTAACGGAAAGTGGGTTTGTTCAGAGCGCAGACCGTTTACCGTTCGGATCCGAATCTTCGCTTAGGCTCAGAATCGGTTTGCGCCACCTGCTACTCTCAAACACCACGGGTTGTGTTTCACACATTTCCAACCCTAACATCGTTAGGTGGGATTTCGGTAAAATTCAAATGACATTATCGGTCATAACTCATTCGTGTACCACAACTAATGGTGTTCGCGCGTGTTGTCCGATGCAACGGGTATGCAGTCGAAAAATTATTTAGGTTGATGTTCGGAGTCAACCGATGACTGTTCGGCAAGTTGATGAGGATCGGGAAATGTTAACCCGACCGTCACCTGAACAAACATCCTGGCAGGAGTAAATATCATGAGCATGCTGATCAACCAGTTCGATCCGGGTTATTCGGTTTCGGTGGTCGCACTCGGGGGCACGCCGCCGCGGTGGGCGTTTACTCGGGTGCCGCGGGTGGTGGAGCTGGTGGTGTTAGACGAAGCTCCGGCGCGCGAGGACTCCGTGCACATACAACTGGATGATGATTGTGAGCGATGGGACGGGTTATCGTAATTCTCTTAACAAAACGCGCTGTTTGTTCCGCGAAACCGCAAGCGAGGACCGTATTTTTAGGCGATTTCGAACGTCGCTTGCGGTTTCGAGGAAGAAAACGTGTGGATAGCAACGAGCGAGATCCTGCAACAAACACCACAATTATCGTGAGAAGGGGTTCGGCCTGATCCACGGATGGGTTTGACGCATCAGGCCGAGCCCTTCACGGGCCGGGTGCAGCATCCGACCCGGAAGGGCCCGGCTTCACGAACCACACGGGCGAATCACCATTAAGAGTTTAGATGCCGCGGCTGCGGCGCAAGAAGTGCAGGGCCGTAAGAACGACGGCCAAGTACGGGGCGAAGAACACGAATCCGTGGACGCCCGCGACGTAGGCCAGAGGAAGAAAACGCAACGACTTCATCGCCTGCGGTTATAGCAGGTTGGTGGGGCAGAACGTTGGAGATAACCACCTGATTCAACAGCTTCGGTGCAGAATGGCGTCTATTTATGACGAGCGTAGGGAAAGTGGGGCATCGAAGTTATCGGCAATACGGTCGTTTCGCCGATGATGACATACGATGTTGATGGTGGCGGCAGGGCAGCATAACTCCCGCGGGTCTCCGAGCGGTGTTCACTGGTGGATGACGCTGTTGTTGACGGCGGTGCTGGTGTCGGGATGCAGCTTACCCAAAATGCCGCGGGCAATTGACGATACCGACCCGACGGCGAAAATCCCCGCCATTAAGGCCTCGGCGGCGACACGCGATCGCAAATCGATCACGCGACTCATTAACGACCTCGACAGCGACGACCCCGCCGTCCGCTTTTATGCCATTCGCGCGCTCAAAGACATCACCGGCGAAACGTTCGACTATCGATACTTTGACGACGAGTTGGAGCGTCGTGAAGAAATGCTGGCGTGGCGACAATGGCTCGCGAAGGAAACCGGCGTGCCGATGCCTGCAACGATGCCGACGAGCAGTCCCTCAACGACTACGTCGCCGGCAACAAAACCAAACCCCGGATAAGATGTGGTAAGTGTTTATGAACGGCGAACTTCGGTTGAACATCACCTCTGACCCGGCTAACCTTGCCGACGTCCGGCGGGCCATCGAGCAATTGTGCGCAGAAAACGGGTTTACGGATTCAGTCGGCGCCGACCTCGGGCTTTGCGTGAACGAGGCGATGGCCAATATTATTCGTCATGCCTACGGCGGAGCGAAAGATCGGCCGATCGAAATTCGCGCCAAGGCTGATGATGGGCAAGTGCGCGTCACGATTCGCGACTGGGGCAATGGTGTCAACCCGCTGGAGTTGCCGGCAAACACCAAACCCAAAGACCCGCTTAAGCCCGGTGGGTTGGGCTTGCTCTGCATCCAGCAGATGCTCGACACGTTTGCGTTCCGGCCGGAGGCCGATGGAATGTTGCTGGAGATGATCAAGCTCCGACCACTGAAGGAACCGGGTTAGGCAAATCGAATTCGCGATGACAACCGTCGCGACTCGATTGGCTCTTATAGGACTTTGGACAACCGACATGCCAGAACTCAACACCAACTCGACATTGCTTCCAACCGCCCGACTCGAGGGCGACGCGGTCATTGCTTACGTGGATGGGGAAATTGATCTGAAGAACAGCCCCGATCTGCGCGAGGCGTTGTTCGATCTCATCAGCACGCAGAAACCCCAACGCGTGATCCTCAATCTGTCCAAAGTTCACTACATGGATTCCAGCGCCATCGCGGTGCTGGTGGAATCGCTCCAACGCCTGCGTAAAACCGGCGGAAAAATGTGCCTGACCAACCTGCAGCCGCGCGTCAAGGGCCTGCTGGAAATCGCGCGGCTGGATTCGATCTTTTTGATCGCAAAAGACGAAGCTGAAGCATTGCAGATGTGATGGGGTGATCGAGTCGTGGAGTGGTTGGGTGTGCCGATCATTCGTTCCACCACTCGAACACTGCAGCACTCAACCTCATGACATTCCTCACGCGCCCCATCACCGCCATCGGCCGACGAGCCATTGATCTTCTCGATTTCCTGGGCGGGATGGGCTACCTGTTCGTCGATACAGCCTCCACCGCGCATCGCGGGCTTATCGCCAAGCGCGGCCGGCGGATGGGCTGGGCCAACCTCTGGGCGCAGATGGTACGCGTCGGAGTGCGTGCGATTCCGATCGTTTCGCTAGTTGTGTTCTGCATCGGCGCGATTCTGTCGATGCAGATGAGCCCGATTTTGCGCGATTACAACGAAGAAAAGCGCATCGCCGACATCATCGGCATCGCCATGTTTCGAGAACTCGGCCCACTCGTGGCCGCCATCGTGCTCACGGGTTTCGCCGGCGCGAGCATCGCCGCCGAAATCGGCACGATGACCGTGAGCGAAGAAATCGAAGCCCTCGAAGCCCACGCGATTTCGCCGACGCGCTTCCTGGTTCTGCCGCGCGTGGTCGCCACGATCATTATGATGGTTTGCCTCGCCGTGGTGGCCGACATCATGGGCGCCGTCGGCGGAATGCTCGTCAGCCGATTCTTCCTCGGCATCGACATGACGCAGTACGTCGATCGCACCTTGAGTTCAATCAACCTCAAAGATTTCCTAACCGGCCTGATCAAAGCCGCGGTCTTCGGTGCAATTATAAGCGGGCTGGCGTGTTACCTGGGCCTCAAAGTTACCGGCGGGGCACAAGGCGTCGGCGTGGCGACGACGCGCACGGTGGTGCTGACGATCGTTTCGCTCATCTTCGTTGATTTGATGTTCACGAGCGTGTTCTATTACCTGGGGATTTAGTTGGCTAGGGATAAGGAAAGAGTTGTAACCGCAGATTAACACAGATTAACGCAGATTTAGGATGCAGTTAAAGCAGTGCGACGAGCTTTAAATCGAGGTCAATGAAAGACTTCAATACCAACCAATCCAATAGAGTTGCAAGCCGGCAGTCAAGCCCAGAAAGAGAAGCAGTCTCTAAAAATCTGCGTGAATCTGCGTGAATCTGCGGTTAAAAGCTCTTCGTATGCAGAGATATTCCAGGGTTGAACGAAACTTTCATGAAGCCAGTAGCCATCAAAGTCGACCGCGTGACTAAGCGTTACGGGAATCGTACGATTCTCGACGCCATTACGCTCGACGTCTACGAAGGTGAAACGCTCGCGATCCTCGGCGGCAGCGGGAGTGGGAAATCGACTCTCTTGCGCTTGATGATGGGCACGGTCAAACCCAATGGCGGCGACGTGATCGCCTTCGGCAAATCGCTGGGCGGCATGGACGATGCCGCGTTGGAGAATTATCGCAAGAGCGTGGGCGTGTTGTTTCAATCGGCGGCGCTGTTTAACAGCATGTCGATCAAAGACAACGTGGCCTTGCCCCTTCGCGAGCACACCGATTTGCCGGAAGAAAACATTGAAATTCAGGTGACGATTAAGCTCGAAATGGTCGGCCTGCGCGAACACGGCGATAAAATGCCTTCGGAGCTATCCGGCGGAATGAAGAAACGCGCCGGCCTCGCCCGCGCGATGGCAATGGACCCGCGTATCCTGTTTTACGACGAGCCTTCGGCAGGACTTGATCCGGTCACCAGCGCCGAGATCGATGAACTCATCATGGGCATGAACAAAAAGCTGGGCGTGACCAGCGTGGTGGTTACGCACGAGATGGATTCGGCCTTTCGCATCGCCGACCGCATGGTGCTGCTCGACCGCGGCAAGTTCATCGTGAGTGGCACGCCGCAGGAAATGAAAGACAACCCCGACCCGCTCGTGCGGCAGTTCATCTACGGCCTGACGACCGGCCCGCTGACCGACCGCAAACGCACGGGTGGATATGAACGACAGTTGTTGGGCGAGACTTAGGAGGACGGCGACCGGGTGCAACGGAATCAACATCCAACTTTCAACGTACAACGCTCACCTTTCAGAAGGATATTGCGTCTTTGAACGTTGAGAGTTGAAAGTTGACTCTTTTTTTACCCGCAATCGGCGTCATGAACGTATGAAAGATCGCAACGCATTTCTCGCCGGCCTGTTCATCGTGCTCTCGGGTGCCCTGATCATTGCGGTGATTGTCGGCATCAAGGGCTTTGGCTCGCTGGCGCTGCCGCATAACAATTACTCCGCGACCTTCACGCTTAAAGACAACGTCAGCGGCCTGCGCGTCGGCGACGACGTGCGCGTGGGCGGCGTGAAGCTGGGCACCGTGCGCGAGATCGAATTCAAACCCGCCAAGCCCGATGCTGATGCAATGATTGTCGTCCGCTTCCGCCTGCCGAAGTATGTGGGCTTAACTGAACAGGCGCGCGTGATTGTCGAAAGCTCGGTGACCGGAACGAGCAATCTAAACATCGACAACATCAACCCCGCCGGCACGGCCCTGGCCGACGGAGGGACGATCAAAGGCACGCCAGGCTCGTTGACGGCGCTGCTGGCGTCGCTGGGCGATGTGGGGCCGAAGATGAGCACCACGATCGACGAGTACAAAGGCCTGGCAACCGACATCCGCGCCAAGGTTGAGCCCGCGTATCAGAAATATGCCGGCGTCACCGACCGCGGGAGCGAAGCGCTTTCGCAGGTGCGCGACGTGTTCGGCGAAAGCAAAGTTGACTTCAAAGGCACGATGGCCAACCTCAACGCATCGACCGCGACGATCAAGGAAAAGATCGGCCCGATCCTCGAAAAGCTCGACGGCGGGCTGGCAAAGGTGCAAAGCTCGCTCGACAGCGCCACCGCCGCCATGGCGGACATTAAGGCCGTCGCCGACAACACGCGCGATATCACCGGCAACCTCCGCGGAATTCTGAACAACAACCGCAGCCGGATTGAGGGCATGATCGCGTCGCTTAAAACGACAGGCGACAACCTGAAGGGCGCGACCAGCGAAATCCGCCGAGCGCCGTGGCGGTTGATCTACAAACCCGCCGGTGTTGATCAGCAGAACCAGAGCCTGTTCGATTCGGCGCGCCAGTTCTCCGAAGGCGCCAATGACCTCGATGACGCCGCCGCTGCGCTGCGCGATGCGCTGAAAAATCCTGCGGTCGATGCGGCGCAGATTCAGAAGCTCGTCGACCAACTCGACTTAAGCTTTCAAAAATTTAACAAGGTCGAATCGCAGTTGTGGCAGCAGGTGAAAGAGTGATGCGCTGTGCCGCTCGGGTTAGTTGACCTTGCACCGGCACGCCAGATCAACCTTCTCGCCGGCGAACTTCACGCCTTCTTCCAGCAGCATCTTTTTCTTTTTCGCCAGCCCGGCGGCGTAACCGGTGAGGCTGCCGTTCGATCCGACCACGCGGTGGCAGGGTACGCGCGGCGCATAAGGGTTTTTGTTCATCGCGTTGCCGACGGCGCGATACCCGTTCGACCCGACGGCGGCGGCGAGGTCGGCATACGTTGCGACTTTTCCCGCCGGGATTCGGCTGCAAACCGTCCAGATTTTCTGGTTGAAGCTCATCGCTTTGTTGAGCTTGCCGGCCAGGATCGTTGCTTCGATCGCGCCGCCTGTGTGAATGGATACACCGGTTTGATTTGATACACTTGCCATGCCATGAAGATCGCTCTGGGACAACTCATTTGCAAGCTCGGCGACGTACCGGCCAACCTCGCCGCCATGGAGCGTCTGGCGCGGCAGGCGAAAGCGCAAGGGGCTGATGCTGTGGTTTTTCCTGAGATGTCGGATACCGGTTACGACATGCCGACGATTCTCCGCACCGCCTCCGGCGCCGTCGGCGCACCGCGTGGGCGGTTGGCGATGTTGGCCCAAGAGCTGTCGATGTGGATCATCGCCGGGCTTTCGCTGCGCGAGGGCGAAGAGGTATTTAACACCACCGTGGTGTTTGATCGCGCCGGCGCGGTGAAGGCGGAGTATCGCAAGATTCATCTTTTTTCCGGTCAGCCCATCGCCGAGAACACATCGTTGGCGGCGGGGCGGGATCTGGTCCTCTTCGACTTCGAAGGCCTCTGCACCGGCCTGATGATCTGCTATGACCTGCGTTTTCCCGAACTGGCGCGCGCACTCACCCTTGCCGGTGCTGAAATGCTGGTGATCCCGTCGGCCTGGCCGCCGGCGCGCATCGCCCATTGGGATGCGCTTCTGGTGGCGCGGGCGATTGAGAATCAACTCTATGTCGCCGGTGTAAACCGTGGTGGGCGGGACGGCGAGGTTGAGTTCGGCGGGCACAGCGCGGCGATCGATCCGGCCGGTAAGTATTTATACAGATCAGAAGATTCTTCCGAGAATATTTTTGTCGTCGAAGTGATGTCGGCGTCCGTTCGAGAGGTGCGCCAGGCATTCCGGTTTCTGCACGATCGCCGTCCCGCGCTCTACTCTGGTTAACGGGTTTATTCGGGATTTTTTTGCCCAATATGGCAGTCGTATTGGTGGAGTGGCGTCGTGGCGGGCGTTGGGGACAGAGGTACCACTTGTTCCATATATGTGGGCCGGATAACGGTGAAAACACCCCCCGAAAAAAACCTGTCGCGAGGAACAGAAGTCATTGAAAAGTAATTAATATGGTGTATAGTAAAAGTGTCAGTTGAGGAAAAAACTAAAACCCGCGACGGCTTGTTGCGGGCATTCGGTCCGGGAGCGGAAGTTTCCCCCGTCGTAGCCCCCCCCTCTACGACACCTTCCGCTTCCTTTTTTTTTTACCCCGATTTTTTAGCCGAATTTTCATCTATCTGGTTTTCCCCTACATCGCTTCCTCGTTGACGGTCGTAAAATAGACCTTTGCAGCGTCCGACAGATACGCCTGATGTCGCAGGGGAGGGCGTCGCCTTTTTTTTAACCGTGCAGGAGTCGACGTTATGACCAATCAACAAAACGGTTCATCAGTCGCATCGGTGCAGACGGTCGCGCTATTGGGCAGCTACGTCCCCCGACAATGCGGGATTGCGACGTTCACCAAAGACCTTCGCGATTCCATCGCTGCCGAGATCGGGCAGCGCGAAACCACCGTCCTGGCCATGGACGACATCGCCGGGGGATACCAATATCCACCGGAAGTGCGGCTGCAGATTCCCCAGCAAAAGCAGGGCGAATACGTCACTGCCGCCGATTTGCTGAATATCAACCAGATTGATCTGGTGCTGGTTCAGCACGAATTCGGCATTTTCGGCGGTCGCGACGGTGGGCATGTGCTGGATCTCATCCGCAACCTGCGTATGCCGGCCATTGCCACCTTGCACACCGTGCTGACCGACCCCAGCCCCGGCCAGCGCGGCGTGATGAAAGAACTCGCCCGCCAATGCGACCGGCTCGTGGTGATGAGCCACTTTGCCGAAAAAATCCTCGCCGAAACCTACGCCATCGCGCCGCAAAAGATCGCTTTCATTCCCCACGGAATTCCCGATGTGCCCTTTGTCGAGCCGCAAATTTTCCGCGACCAGTTCGGGCTTGAAGGCCGCCGCGTGCTGCTCACGTTCGGTTTGCTGGGTCCGGGTAAAGGGATCGAAGTGGCGCTCAAGGCGATGTCGGCGATTGTGAAGATGCATCCCGACGTGATCTATATTGTGCTGGGTGCCACGCACCCGCATGTTCTGCGCAGCGAAGGCAACGCCTATCGCAATTCACTCGAACGCATGGTCGAACAACTCGGGCTGCGCGATAACGTCATCTTTCACAATCGCTATGTGACGATGGAAGAGTTGATTCGCTATATCAGCCTCGCCGATATTTACGTTACGCCCTACCCCAACAAGCAGCAGATTACATCGGGCACGATGGCGTACGCGGTGGGCGCCGGCAAGGCGGTGGTTTCGACGCCGCACTGGTACGCCGAAGAAATGCTGGCCGACAGCCGTGGGCGGCTGTTTCCGTTCGGCGATTCCGCCGCGCTGGCCGATACGGTGAACGACCTGCTCGATCACGAAGACGAGCGCAGTGCGATGCGCCAACGCGCCTACCATCACGGCCGGCCGATGATCTGGAAGGAAGTCGCCCGCTCATACCTTAAGTTAGCTCAAGATTCCCTGCGCGAGCGTCAACGCGGCCGCCGGGCAGTTCCGTCCGCACGGTTTGACGCCGTCGAGGTGCTGGCCACGCCGGACCTGAACCTTTGCCATTTAAAAAGAATGACCGACAGCACGGGCATTCTTCAGCACGCGGTTTATGCCGTTCCCGATCGGCATCATGGCTATTGCGCCGACGACAACGCCCGCGCCCTCATCGCCGCCATGATGTGTCACGATCTCACCGGCGATGAATCGGTGCTGGGTTTGGCCGACAACTATCTGGCGTTCCTGCACTTTGCGTTCGATCACGGTCGCAAGCGGTTCCGCAATTTTCTCTCGTACGATCGGCGGTGGTTGGAGGATCAGGGCAGCGAAGACAGCCACGGCCGCTGCATCTGGGCGCTGGGAACGATCGTGCAACTTTCCCACGGGGAAGGCGTCGTGGCGCTTTCCACGCGGTTGATTCACGAGGCGATGGAGTCTGTCGAGCATTTTACGTCCCCGCGGGCGTGGGCGTTCACGCTGATCGGGCTGGATCGCTATTTAAACCGTTTCACCGGCGATACCCGCGCCCGGCGAGTCCGTGGGGAGCTGGCGCAACGCGTGTTTAGCCTGTTCAAAGGCACCGCCGGGCGAGATTGGCCGTGGTGTGAAGATACGGTTACCTATGACAACGCCAAGCTCCCTCACGCATTGATCTTAAGTGGTCACCACATGGCCGATCGCGCGATGCTCGATTGCGGGCTTCACTCGCTCGAATGGCTGGTGCAATTGCAGACGAACGAATTGGGGCGAATCTCACTGATCGGCAATAACGGCTGGCTCACGCGTTCGGGCACCCGCGCTCGGTTCGATCAGCAGCCGATCGAAGCGATGGCGATGGTTGAAGCCTGCGCCGATGCCTATCGCGTGACGCGGGCCGAAATCTGGTCGGATCGTGCACGGCAGTTTGTAGAGTGGTTTCTGGGCAATAATGACGGCCAAACCGTCATTTACGACCCCCAAACCGGCGGTTGCCGCGACGGGCTGCTTTCGGCGGGGCCGAACCTGAACCAGGGCGCCGAATCGACCCTGGCATGGCTGATTTCGCTGTTAACGCTGATGGACCTCAATCGATCGCGAACTGCGGTCGATGAGCATTCGGCAAACGGCACTACTCAGTCGGTCGGGGCAAAGCTGGAGATTGTCGCAAATTGATGGGATGATCGGGTAGCATTGTACCGATGAACACGGTGCAATGAACACTTCTCTCATGGCTGCCCAGACGACCGAAAAATCAGAAAATCCGTCGACCCCCATGCGCGACCCGATTCAGGTCCGCCGGCTCCCCGTTCAACTGCACGGAGATGATCGGCGGGTGATCGCCCGGCCGTTCATCCTCGGCACGCAGCGCATTCGCACGCTGTTTTCGCGTCTGGCCAAGCTTTCTGAAGAGCAAGTGCATACTTTATTGAAGCAGGTCGAAGCGTCGTACCACAACCGGCACGGGCATTTGCTCAAGCTCTTCGCCGAACATTATCACGGCGGCGCGGCGATGATTGCGTTTTCCAACGGCTGGACGAATGAGCGCAAGCTGCTGGCCGGCGCGTATCTCACGATGGAATATGCCGTCGATTCGGCGGCGCTGTTTAACCCATCGATCGTTCCGCATCCCAAACAGGAAAATATTGCGCCAGGCGCACTGCGCATCTTAATGAGCCTGCGCGCCACCGGCGAAGGGCATGTGAGTTCAATCGTTTTTCGAACCGGCAGCATCAGCGCCGCCGGCGATATGGAACTCGACCCGCAGCCGCAGCACCTGCATCGATCCCGGCTCAGCCCCGATCGGCAATACATCAAGTGGTTGTTCCTCCGCAAGCTCAAAGAAATGGGCTTGGCGGTCGCAACGGCAGAAAGCGTCCTCTCCGGCGTTCCGGAGAAGTTTGAACTCGGCGCGCTGGTGAGCGCAGTCGACGCGGCCCGGCCGAAGTATGCCGGTAACATCGAAGCCGCCGAAGTGTTGCGAACCATGCTTTGGCTGGCCAGCAGCAATTACCACGTCGATCTGGCGCCCAACACCGACCTCGGCGACCTGGTCATATTTCCCATGAACGATGAAGAGTCGCACGGCATCGAAGACCTGCGCATGGTGCGATTTGTCGACGACGATAAGAGCGTCACCTATTTCGGAACCTACACCGCCTACAACGGCGTGCGCACGCTTCCGATGCTGATGAGCACGAGCGACTTCCGCCGAATCGAGTTTGCCAGTCTGAACGGCAACGCCGCGCTCAACAAGGGGATGGCGCTGTTTCCCCGGAAAATTAAAGGGCGTTATGTGATGTGTTCGCGCATTGATGGCGAGAACCTTTTCATCAGCACCAGCGAAGCCGTGCACTTCTGGAACACCGCCCAACGACTCGCCGCCCCGCGGCTGCCGTGGGAGCTGATGCAGATCGGCAACTGCGGTTCACCGATCGAAACCGACAAGGGTTGGCTGCTGCTCACGCACGGCGTAGGCCCGATGCGCACCTATGTCATCGGCGCCATGCTGCTGGATCTGGAAGACCCGCTCAAAGTCATCGGCCATCTCGAACAACCGCTGCTGGCGCCGCTGGATAGCGAACGTGAAGGCTATGTGCCCAACGTGGTGTACACCTGTGGGTCGCTCGCACATGCCGGCAAGTTGTACATCCCGTACGCGCAGGCGGACAAATCGACGAGCATTTCGGTGGTCGATCTCAATGAATTGCTCGATCGATTGGCCGCGTAAGTTGCAAAATGTGGCGTCGGCCGCCACTACATGCGGATGCAAATTGCACGAATGCAGGCCGCCCGTGGGCGGAAACATCAATGAACTACCTGCGCGGCCGCGTCGGCTGAGTTGACGCCGCCAGCGGTCGATCCAGCGACAGGATCGCACGCTCGAACCACTCCGCCGCAGGAAGGTCATGCGCCAGGCCGGGCACGATCAATAATTCAAAAAACCTGAATTTGTCCTTCACATAACCGTGCTCGTGGATTTGTTTCGTCGGCTGAAGATTGAAATCGGTGTCGCCGGTGAGAAGGACGTGGCGCGTTTCGCTCCTGAATCGCTGCATCATTTTCGGCGGCATGGGGTAATAGCCCTGCGGGTAATATTCATCCTTTTTCAACCCGGTGGGAATATTTCGATAGAACAACGGCCCGCAGATGCTCAATGCTCCGGTGAACACTTCGGCGTAGTTGGCCGCCGACATCGCTGCGATCTTCCCCCCGCCGGAAAACCCGCCGATGTAGACGCGTCTCGGGTCGATCTCGTAAAGGTCGATCGCGTGCAGGGCCGCCTCGACGGCCATTCGGCAGCGGTGATCGATGTGCCGCTCGTTCTGGCTTTCGTCGGCGGCGATCCAGATCAGCTTTTGCTTGCCGAGCGAGTCGATCCACATCTTCGGCAGCCTGCCCGACGGCGTGGGACTGACCCAGACAAAAACGCCGAACGATCCATCGGGCTGGTAATCTTCCGGAACGTAGACCTGAAAGGTTTCATCCGACAGCGTGAACGGCTGTGGCTTCTCGCGCCAGCGAAAACGCTTCTGCGCTTCGCGCTGCGACGCGAGCTCGTGCGGCTCGACAAAACTGGTCTGATACGCGCCGGTTCGCTGCGATTTTGTCGCGACAGGTTTTGTTGCAGGCCCGGCGGCGAGCAAGAGCGCGGCGACGAGCAGCAGGATGAGTCTTGCCGTGTTCATGCAATGCTATCATCCAAGAGAATAGGAAAGGTTAAACTTTTGAACGTTGAGAGTTGAAAGTTGGAGGTTGTTCTTAAATGCTCGCATCCGCCGGCATTTCCCTTACAATTCCGCGGCTGTTTCAAGGCAGGTGTTTGTTATGGCTCGACACGTGATTACTGCGACTGTGATCAACGAACCCGGCGTGCTATCGCTGGTTTCGGGGTTGTTCAGTGCGCGAGGCTTTAACATCGATTCGCTGGTGGTCGGGCGTACCGAAGACCCGAAAATAAGCCGCATGACCGTCGTCTGCGACGCCGACGACAACACGCTCGAGCAAGTCCGCAAGCAACTCGCCAAGCTGGTGCCGGTCGTGAAAGTCCGCGATTTTTCTGGGACAGCTTACGTCGAACGCGACCTGGCCATCATCACCATCGGCGTCGGCCCGGATAAGCGCGCCGAAGTGATTGAACTGGTCAACCTCTTCCGCGGCAAGGTGATCGATATCGCGCGGAGCAGTCTCACGGTAGAACTGTCGGGCCCGGAAGCCAAGATCGAAGCGTTTGTGGAACTGGTCGCGCCGTACGGCATCAAGGAACTGGCACGCACCGGCGTGATCGCCATGGCCCGCGGCATGCAGCCGCCGCGCGAAGATGACGGCCACGCCAAAAACAACATCCCCGGCAAGCGCGTCAGAAGCATCGGCGCCGCCGCGGGCGTGAGCCTGCCGCCGTCGTAGAATTGGTACCACGACTGCCACGATGTTTCGATATTGCGTTGACGCTTAAACGCGCGGTCGGCGTGAACGCGCTCGGACTATTACCAACGCAATGATGCCGGCGGCTAGGCCTGGCTCGGGGACTGTCAACCGCGCAGGTTCACTGGGCAGGCTGCGGCCAAAGGTCGATGCCAACAGCGTGAAGTCATCCAGCGTCACGTTTCCATCGTAATCAAAGTCGCCTGTAGTCCAAGCGGCAGTGGGGGTGCCGAAACTTGCGGTCAGGAGCGAAAAATCCGCCAAGTCGACGGCGCGATCAAGGTTGGCATCGCCGTACAGGGTCAGGCGAACGACGGCGGCGCTGGGGTTTGTGATCCAAGCGTCATCAACGATGGCAGGAAAGGCATTAAAAAGCACGCCTGCCGGGCCGTAGCCGATCGCCAACGAAAGGTCGCCGGCCGCGGTAGAACTGCTGATGCCCGCGCCGTTCCATGCGCCGCCGGCATAGCCGGTTATAATCTGTTGCCGCAGCGCGGTAAGCGCGCCGGCGTTGAAGATCGTGTTGTCGGTGATGTCGAGCCGGCCGGCGGAAACGATCAAAAGGCTCCCGCTGCTGGCACCATGCCCGCCGCCGTCGGGCAGCAACTTGAGTTTGCCAAAGACGCGGATGGATTCGGCGAAGATCTGAGCGGATTCAATGTTGGCGGTGCCGCTGAAAGCGATGCTTCGAGCGCGGGTTTGGCCGATAATCGTAAGAGGCGCCGATGCGTCCAAAAAACTGGTGCCGGCGACGATCAGCGGTCCGCGCAACTCCAGGGGCCAATCGCCAGCGATTCTGACTGTACCTGCCTGCACAATCACGGGGTTATCGATAGTTCGAGGCCCGCCCAACGAGACGAGCGTGCTGGGTAGGCTCTCACTAATTGCGACACCGCCCACAGTGACCGTGCCCGTCCCCAGCGCGTGATCGTGCCCAATACCCAGCGTTCCGAAATTGAACGACACTCCGCCACTAAAGTCGTTATCGCCGAACAACAACACGTTCTCGGCGCGATCAAGCTGGCCGGCGCCGCTGACTTTACCAGTAACGGTGATATAGGGATTAAACGACCCTTCGTTTAAGCGGAGGTTTCCGTCAAGTTGAATATTACCGGTGATTTTCAGCGGCGCCGAGCCAACGCCACCACTACTGACAATGCGTATTCGAGCTTCTTCGTCGTTAAACCCGCGAACGTGCAAGTCGCGCCCGAATTCCGCGCTACCTGTCGCAGGGATACCGAAGTCGAGAAATCCGTGTCGTGTGAAGGAATTCGGCCCGCGCATCGTCCCGGCGAACAGTTCAATCGGTGAACTGTCCATTCCCAGTGGGCCAGGCACGCCGGGCAGAACGCTTTGTTTCACGGTGACGCGGCCGTGGATCGTTGTCGGGCCCGTGTAACTGCTCGTACCGGTGAGGATGACATCCGAATCGCCGATGGTGAGGCCGTTCGAACCGGTTATGGCACTCGAAACTGTCGTAGACGTGCGGCTTACGATCATGCCCTCGGCGGTTCCAAAATTGATCGGCGCGCTGAGTTGGGTTCCGCTTCCGACCGCTCCGGAAAGACAGATCACCCCGCTTTGCACCAGGATCGGCGATGTGCCGGTAAGCGTACCCCCTTCGATCCACAGGCTATTTACCGTGACCGGCTGAACTTGCTCAATGGGTGTCGTCACGCGCCAATTGATCGCCATGGTCGGATCGGGCTGCGCGGCGGTCTCGGCCGCGGTAAGTGGACGGATTAAGCCATTATCAAATGTAACGGGCTGTGCCGGGCGTTCTGTTGAGTTCTCGTCGGCGCCTGCGTGCATAAAGGGAACTACGGGCGCCGAGGGCGTGCCCGGCGATCCAACTCCGACCATTGTGGGCGCGGTATTGGTCTGCAAACCTCGAACGTCAACGATAGTAGTCGCGCGATTCTGACGTACCACATCGGCGGTGGTAATTCTGCCACGGATAAGGTTCGTTCCTCCGGCGAGTGTGATGGTGGAAACAACCTCGGGATCGATCGAATCGGCACCACGGGAGTGAATACGTCCACCTCGCAGTGTGACGGTCGTATTATCGTTAATACGATCGGAAAGTGCATTGCCAGCAAAGTTAATAAAAAATGACCCTGCAATCGCCAATTCGGATGACGCCGTGATGCGAGAAGGCCCGGCGGATGTGGAACCCATCAGCCAGATTCCTGAGAAGACGCTTGTTGAGCCGACATGATCCACCGAACCGTTCAGATAGTGCGCGCTTGCCGATTCTGCGTAGGTCGCGTGCGCAAAAGTCAGGTCACCCGTTCCGCTGATCGCGCCGTTAATTGTGGCGCTACCCGCTCCGCTGGTAGAAATGGTCGCAGCCGCAAAGCCCATCAATATCGGGCGGCTGAAGTTCACCGAGCCGCCACCCGGCAAAGCCAATGCGCCGCCGGCGAGCGTTAGGGTTCCATTACCGCCTCCGCTGAGCGTGAGGGTTCCGCCTTCGATCCGCACTTGGTCAATTCCCGCCGCCGTTGCTGGCAGAACGACGCTGCCACTGCCGGTTTTCGTTAGCACGCCGGAGCAAAGCACACGCGATCGAACGATGTTCACGGTTGTTCGATCCATTGATGTCGCCAGCGCTTCGTCGGCATGCAATCGCGGTGACGAGCCGGCGAATTGAATGGTTCCCGCGGTCGAATCGATCGTCCACGGCGAGTTGCCGTTGAACAGGAGGCCCCCGAGCGTCACTTGCGTTGCGAGGGTGATGCTGGAATTGAAGACAGGCTGGCCGGGAAACGTCGCGGTGCCGGCGTTATCGGGGTAGAGAGGGTTGCTTGACCAATTCGTGCCCGTAGTCCAAGTGCCGATCGGCTCGCCGACCCAGCTACCGGCGATCTGCGCTGCGGCGGCATTGGCAACCAGCAGGGTTATTGACAGGCCACCAAACAGTTTTCGATTTCTATTGCGCATTGGAAGTTCTCCCCACAGCAATCGCGGTAGTTACTTCGAGAGGTTAACCGCCGCACGGCTTGGCTGGCAAGACAATAATAATCGTATATGAGGGCTTGGACGGTCTTTTAGTGGGCGGTCGCACACGCTTTGCGAACGCCGCGTGGTCGGAGGCGGCGATGCCCTTGTCGACCGCCGCGAACACTGCCGCGAGGTCGCCGGCGAGCATGGCGGGGGCGTTGAGCCACAGGCCCGGGAATACTTCGCTTTTGTAGATGCCGTCGGTCGCGGTTGGGGGAACGAATTGGCCTTCGCGCAGAATGAAATAATCGATGGCATGATCGTCCACGCGGCACACGACGTATTCACGCACGCCGTTGCGGCGGTAGGCGTTGAGTTTCTGGTGCAGGTCCATGCTGACCGTGGAGCCAGAAACCTCGGCGACCAACTCGGGCGCGCCGACGATGTAGCTGTCCTCGTCGATTTTTACCTGCCCGCCCGCCGCCGGCGGGATGAACAGCAGGGCGTCGGGTTGGGGTTCGTTGTCTAAGTCGAGCTTTACTGTTGCGTTACCGCCCGAACTAACGCCTGGAGTCTTTGCGCGGTAGTAACCCATCCACGTAATCAAGTCGTCATTCTGCTTCGCGTGAAAGCGATAGCGAAGTGGTGAGGGCGTGTAGACGATTGCTTCAATTAGCTCGGCGCTCAAACCGGGCGGCGCTGCAGAGTAGCGGCGATGAAACTCATCGCGCGAAAGGTGATCGCCATTGTGCAGTGCGGGCACCGCGCGGCTGCGTGCGGAATCGGCAATCGGGGCGGCTAATGTCGAAGCATCCATGACGACGCGATTATATCATGCGTGATCAAACTCGGCAGCGAAAAATCACTTACACCGTCGTTTCAAGGTTAAATAGCGCATCCAGCCCACTATCGATTGTGCCGGTATCGCTGTCGCGCCCGCCGTCGATTGCATCGCTCGCACTATCGGCGGCTTCGAGGCTGTCGCGGCCGCCTTTGCCCAGCAGGCTGTCGGCGCCGGCGCCGCCAATGAGCATGTCATTGCCGCTGCCGCCGGTCAGGGTGTCGGCGCCGGCGCGGCCGTCGATGATCATGCCGCGTCGGGTTCCGTTGATGAGTGTGTCATTCTGCGCCGAGCCGAGCAGCACTTCGACATCGCCGAAGATGCGATCGTCTTCGGCGGGGTCGGGCAAATCGGTTCCGACGTTGACGAAGACGTTGTCGCTCACCGTGGAATAGTCGACGGTATCGGTTCCCTGCCCGCCGGCGATGGTGTCGTCGGTGAGGAGATCGCTGAAGGCGACAATGGTGTCGTTATTGCGGCCGCCCAGCAGCAGGTCGGCCTGCAGACCGCCGGTGATCGAATCGTCTCCTTCGCGGCCGAAGATATAGTCGTCCCCGCCGCCGCCGCTGAAGGTGTCGTTGCCCGCGCCGCCGGAAAGTGAATCGGGCCCGCGTTCGCCGCGCACGATAACCGGCACAGGAATTTCGCCGGCGATGAACGTATCGGCGCCGTCGCCAAGCCGCGCGCTGATGAGCGTGAAACGGCCGACGGGAAATGATTCCTGCGTGACGAGCACGCCGTTTTCGAAAACGTTCACGTCGACGTGCAATCCGTCGGGTGAAAGGCCGAACGCCAGATCGTCGCGGTTGGCCGTGCCGGTGATGCGCAGGACGGTGCCATCCACTTCATAGGTGGCGGTGAGTAAGCGGCGGGATTCGAGGTTCTCGATCATGGTTTTCCCTTTCGTTTTTTTAACGTTTTTGCCCCGTAAAGCCTGTCGCGCCATAAACATCGGAAGCAAAACTTCGCGAAACTTGCGCCTCGCAGCGGACCGAACAAAAGTGATGTTCGGAAAGTATAAGTCATCGGCCCGAGTGGCCAAGAAACTTCATGATTAGCCCCGCGTGCCGGGCGGTGGCGCCTTGAGCGCCGCGGACGACGTCTTGCGCGCGCCGGCCGACGGAATATCGGCGTGCGCCGTCTTTTAGAAGTGCATCAACGGCGGCGTGAAGCATTGAGGCGTCTTGCACGATCGATATCGCATCGGCCTCGCGCAGCAGGCGAACGGGCATGTCGAAATTTCCGGTAAATGGCCCGACGATCACCGGCTTGGCCAGCGCCGCCGGCTCGATCATGTCGCTGCCATGCTGCCGTGGGCCAAGATCGACCAGCGACCGGCCGACAAAGACGACCGTCGCAAAGGAGTAGAATTTGCGAAGCTCGCCCATGGTGTCGCCGAGAACGACGGTTGCTTGTTGGTTGTTGGGCGTAGGGTGTTGGCCGGAGGTTGATCGTCGAACGCAGTTGAAGCCGGCGGCTCGAATGAGGTTGGCCACTTCATTAAACCGCGGTGGGTGGCGGGGGATGATCGCCAATCGCAGGGTTGGATGAGCGGCGAGAAGCTTCTGGTAGACGTCGAGGATAATTTGCTCTTCGCCGCGACCGGTGCTGCCGCAAACCCAGATGGTTTCTTCGCCAGGTCGTAGTCCGACTTCGGCGGCAAGCTGATCGTCGCCGGGGATTTTGTCGGCCAGGGTTGCACTATCAAACTTCATCGTGCCGAGAACCTTCACGCGATCGTCCGGCACGCCCAGTTGGCGAAACAGGCCCGCATACGTTTCATCCTGCACGGCGGCGGCGGTGAGGCTGGCGAACATGCCTCTCGTGAACAGCGCCGCCCGTCGATATCGCCTGAAACTCGGCGGGGTGATGCGCCCGTTGGCGACCACAACCGGGATCGAGCGCGCGCGACATTGCCGCATGAAGTTCGGCCAGAGTTCCAGTTCCATCAACACAACCACGCCGGGTTTAAGCCGTTCCAACACTCGCGCAATCGAACCGCTAAAGTCGAGTGGGAAGCGAATGAGCGTTACATCAACCTCATTGGCAAAAAGCTGTTTCGCCCGTTCTGCACCCGTTTCGGTGGTGGTGGAAACGATGAATTGCAGGCCCGGCGCGCGTTGCTTCAATTCGGCGATCAACGCGGGCACAACATTCACTTCCCCGACGCTCACCGCGTGGATCATGACGCAGGGGCCTGCGGTCCGGGTTGGCACGTCGCGCGACATCCGACCGCGCAGGGCAGAACAGACCTTGCGGCGAGCCGAAGATTTGATCATCCAGAACGGCGCAGCGATAACCAACCCCGTTGCGTAGGCAAGATCGTACAGGTTGGGCATTCCAACCGAGTTTAATCGCAAGCGCGTCGGTGCGCAACATGCCGGAGGTGATGCGAGTTCGCAATCGAAACGAATGCAATGAGTAATCAGAAGTTATGCCGTCGCAAGATTTCGACCTTCGATTGATCGAAGCACATTCAGCAATCCGTGAACGTGCAGCGGCTTGATAAACACATGAACGCGCGCGTTGTCGTGCTGGCGATGAAGCGTCTTGGTGTATTCGTCTGCCTCATCGGCGAACACGGCCACCCGGCGCGGTTTCAACTCGCGCGGCAAAGCCGCCAGGCGCTCGAACAGCCGGCGCTTCTGGTCGACCGTTGGCAGATCAACCACCAGCAGATCGGCACCCGATTCCTGCAGGAGGTTTATCACTTCATCCGGTGAAGCGGTGCCCACAACGTCGTGGCCCAGATCAGACAATAGACGGCATGTCGGCTGGGTGGAGGTGTTGATGGTGTCATTTACAACGACGATCGCCCGCAATGTCTGGTGTGCAGTAGCCGTCATAGTGCCGATACAGTAGCGTCGAGAATCGCCGCCGACAAACTTAGAATCGTGTCTAAACCAATCTTGTCGAATCCTTAACAATTGATTCGCGACTCTCAACCGGCGACTGCACGCGGATCCCATGAAAATTCGCGGAAAATCTTGAAAAATCGACAATTGTCGAATTGTTATCTGCGCGAACGGCTAATTCGGCCACCTTAACAAAGCCGCCGAGTTTGGGCTCACCCCGACATGCAGTACGATAGTGGAACGATGACTCGGCTGGGGCTTTGGGATTACATTAAGGCAGCCTTCAACGCCCGCCCGGCGGGCATGTTCGTCCCGCCCAACTGGGTGATGCTTGGGGCGTTTACCGTATTGGGGTTCCTCAACCCCGGCGCATGGTTTCTTGGGGCGGGAGTAGAGTTGGCCTACCTCGTCGGATTGGCCAGCAACAAGCGTTTTCAGCGGTTTGTGATCGGCGGGCGGTTGAGCCAGCAATCCAGGCAGCAAGTCAAAAAGCAGGATGACCTGCTTCGCCAGCTTTCGGTGGACGATCGCGCCGCATACCTCCTGCTTGAGCAGCGATGCGAGTCCATCCTCCAACAACAGCGCGGTGGCACGGTCGACGCGTCGGCCAACGATCTGGCGGCGCAGGCGGAGGGGCTGGGCCGGCTCATGTGGATCTATCTGCGGCTATTGGCCACCCGCGGGTCGATCGTGCGCCTGCTGCGCGAAGCCGTCGGCCACGAACGCGAAGGAATTGATGCCCGCGTCGCCCGGCTGCAATCGCAGATCGAGAAGCCCGGCATTACCGACGAACTCAAGCGAAGCCTGCAAGGCCAACTCGAAATCCTCGAACAACGCGCCGCCGGCCAGCACGAGGCGCGCGACAACCTGGCGTTTATAGAATCGGAACTGGCCAGAATCCGAGAGCAAGTCGAATTGATCAAAGAGCAGTCGGTGTTGAGTAACGACCCGAGCACGCTCAGCACCCGCATCGACGAAGTGGGCACCAGCCTCAACAGCACGACGCAATGGATGCGCGAACGCCAGGACGTGTTCGGAAAGATCGAAGCAATGATGGAAGAACCGCCGGGCCGAATGGCGGCGGAGTGACCCCTCGCCCGGTCCCCCGGGAGAGGGTTGGGGTGAGGGTTCTTGCGGCGGACGATCGTAGTTGGTTCGCGCAATGGATTGCAAGTGGAGAGTCATGCGCGACCCTTGACACACGGGGGCAGAGACCTAATTAATAGGTCATATAACTTATTAAATAGGTCTAAAAATGCTTTCAGCCTTATTGGGATCAATCAACAAAGAACGTGTTTTGGTTTACATGGCAGCGCGCCGTCGGGGCTATGCGCGGGAGATCGCGCGTTTTTTCGACGTGCCGTTGTTTCCCGTCCAAAAAGCGCTCGACGCGATGGAAATTGCCGGCGTCCTTACCAGCCGGACCGTAGGGCGTACGCGTGAGTACGAGTTCAATCCGCGGTATCCGGCGCGAGAACAGCTATTGGCATTGGTCGACCGCGCTATCCAGTTGTCGCCGCAGGTCCTTCGAGACTCACTACTGATTTATCGCGCGCGTCCGCGACGCAGAGGCAAGCCATCATGACTGCCATTGGTGAATTGGATGCCGAGCAGCTTGCGGCATTCATCTGCCAGAGGCTTTGCGACAACGGTGTCACCGTCACGCTGACAGGCGGCGCGTGTGTCGGAATCTGGTCGGACTGGCAGTACGTTTCGCACGATCTGGATTTCATTGAGGAAGGATTCGTTTCGCGAAAGCTGCTTCGCGACGTGCTTCTGCCGTTGGGGTTCGTAGAGCAAGGCAGGCATTTTGTCCATCCGGCAAGCGCGTGGATGGTTGAGTTTCCCACCGGACCGCTCATGGTCGGCGACGAACGAGTTGAGCGCGTGACGGAACGCCGGACTGCCTTCGGAATGCTTCGTCTGCTCACCCCCACGGACTGCGTCAAAGACCGGCTCGCGGCCTTCTTCCATTGGAACGACAGGCAATCGCTGGCGCAGGCACTCCTGGTCGCAACGACACAGAAGGTCGATCTGGCCGCCATTCGCCGTTGGTCCGCCGCCGAAGGACAAGAACAGAAGTTCAGAGACTTTGCCGGCGAACTCAAGCGTCGTAAGAAGGCCTGAGCGAGCCGCTTGATATTCCATCTCGCGTAGTTTTGTTCGATAATACAACGATGCAAAACGATCAGAATGCCGGTCTGACCGGCTTGGGTAAGTTCATCTCGTTCGTACTGATCGCCGGGTTGATCGGCGTGGGCGGGTATGTGTACTGGGCGCGGTCGCATAAGGCCGCGACGCCCGGCATTACTTCTACGCCGACGGTTGACGCCATCACTCCGCCGGCCAAGCGAGAAGTGCAGGTTCAGACGCGCGCGCCCGACAAGCCGGCCGTCAACCCCACCGATAACGGCAAGCCCGCCGAGATCGCCATCGCGGAAATGAAGCGCACGCCCGATCGCCTTCCCGCGGCCGCGCCGTACAAGATGGCTGGCGATGTGGTGGACATCGAACTAAGCGAATACGCCGGCTACGCGGGAATCATCGTCGCCAACGGCGGGCTGGAACCGAACGACAATTCGTACTTCAAACAAAAGCACGGCTTCAAGCTCAAGATCAAACTCAGCGAAGAAGAAAGCTGGCCGGCGCTGAATCAGGGAAAGATGGCCGCCAGCGCGACGACCGCAGATGTGCTGGCCGTTTACGGACGGCAGTTTGATGTGGTCGTCCCCGCGCAAATCGGCTTCAGCCGCGGGGCCGCCGGCGTGGTGGTGCGATCGGACATCAAACGCATCAACCAACTCAAAGGCGAAACCGTCATCGTGCCGCAATTTACCGAAGGCGAATTTCTGATTCGCTATCTGGCGCAGGAAGCCGGATTGGCGGTTGCGATGCTGCCCGGGCTTGATTCGCCGCGTGACCCCAACAAGCTCAACCTCGTCTTTGCCGACGGCGGGTTTGAAGCGGGTGATGCGTTCCTTGCCGACCTGAAAGCGGGCGGAAAGCAACTCGCCGGCTGTGTGACCTGGGCACCCAAAACGACAGAAGTGGCCGATGAATCCGAAGGCAAGGCCGTCGTCCTTACCACGAACCGCAACCTGCTGATCGTGGCGGACGTGCTGATCGTCAACCGCGGATTTGGGCAGGCGAATCCGAAGATCGTCGCCGGGCTGGTCGATGGCTTGCTCTACGGCAATGCGCTGGTGCGCGCCAAGCCCGATGATCACCTCGATGTAATCAGCAAGGCATTCAAATGGGACAAAGCCGAGGCGAAGGTGGAGCTGACGAAAGTCCACTTCAGCAACGGCCCGGAGAACCTCGCGTTCTTCGCCGGCGCGCTCGATGCTGCGGGAAGCTTCGGCGGAATTTTCAACTCGGCGGTGCTGGCTTACGGGCCGGCGATTATCCCCAACCCTGCCGACAGCGACCGGTTCATGGAGCTCACGGCGCTCAAAGCCATGGACGCCGCCGGGGTGTTCAAAGATCAGCAGATTTCCATCGCCCCGATTCGCACTGTCGCGGGAAGCGGGCAGCTTGAAGTGAATCCGCTGCTGAGCAAAGACATCCGCTTTTTCTTTGAACCCAATTCTGATGAACTCGACGGCAGCAAGCCCGAAAACATGAAGATGCTGGCCGATATCAAAAAGCTCCTGCAAGTCAGCCCCGGCAGCACGCTGCTGATGCGTGGCCACGTCGACCCGGGTCGCGTGGCTGATTTTCGCAAGCAGGGCGGCGAAGAACTGGTTCGCCAGCAGGCGCTGCGCGCGATGGATTTGAGCAAGCGCCGCGCCGCGCGCGTCAAGACACTGCTGGTCGAGCGCGAAAAAATTGATGCAACCAGAATCGACGCCGTCGGCCGCGGGTGGGAAGAACCTGCCGGGAAGACGCAGATCGAGAACATGCGTGTGGAGGTGCAGTGGTTTACGCTGGAGTAGAGGCTGGCGGCCATCGTTGTTTTGCGAGACCCGGCTCCATGACCCATCAAATGACCCATCGACACCTGCAAATGTCCGGTTGGAATGCGATGACCATCGAGAGCCTGTTTGATGACGGCCGGCTCGAAGATTGGCAAGCGTTCGCCGACGCCCTGCGCGGCGACGAGCATTTGGCACGCGAGACGTTGCGCGTGCTGCAAGCTCCGACGGATGAAGGGGCAGGGGCGCTGGCGCTCTTTGTGTTGCACCGTCTGTGGCCGAACTTGTTGGTAATGAAGACTTTGCCATCGAATTAAACCCAGCCAGTGCCGCCAGGCCGCTCAACTTGACGACCACCACCGCCAGCCCCGCACGACGTTGATTATCGGTCGCACGTCCCTGCAACTCGAAACCTTTCCGCGACTTTGCGAATGGTGCAGCCGACGATGATTTTCGTCCGATCAAATCCACGTGTCACCACATCGATCCGTCGTTCATTGCATCCACCCGCTTGAACCCCGCCTGCTCCTTGCCGCCGGCGACCTCGATCCCTTTTTTGGCAGCGGCGGGTTTTTAACCGGACCCGGCGCGCCGGTTGAAAAGCTGATCACTTCGCCGTCGGGTAACTTCTCGCTCACCCGCACCAATCCGGGTGCGATTGCCGATCTTGATATCATCAAGCTCCTTCCCAACGGAACCCCCGATCCAGGCTTTGGCGTCAACGGCGAAGCGGTCGTCGGTCTGGCCGTGCAGGAAGACCTGCCGATCGATTTCGTCGTCAACGGTAGCGGGCAGATCATCGTGCTTGCCCAGCGAATCGATTCGCAAACTTTGACGAACGACCAGTACATCTTCCGTTTGAATCCCAACGGCACGCGCGATAACACGCTCAACGCAACCGGCGAGATCATTGTTTCCCAGACCAGTTCCATCGGTTTCAACAGCATCACGGTCGACGCCACCGGATCGATTTACATCGGTGGCGGCGGGCCCGCGTCGTTCATCATCCGCAAGTTCACGCCTGGCGGGCCGGCCGACAATGCGTTCGGAACCAGCGGCACGCTTTTCATGCCCAGCTCCACGGGTGCGCAGATCAGCGATTTGCTCATCGGCGGCGGGAACGTGACGGCGGTCGGGTCGGATTTTACCAACAGCTTTATCTTCAGCCGCAACTCCGCCGACGGTGCCGTTAATGGCGGCTTTGGCGGCGGCGGCTCTGTGACGATCGGCGGCGTATCGCCCACCGCCGACGCCCGACGCGATTCGCAGGGCCGAATCGTCGTGCTCGGTTTCGATGGTGCCGGCGGCGTCGTCGCCCGCTTCAGCGCCGACGGCAATCCCGACAGCGCCTTCGGCACCGCCGGCCGGGTACAACTGGGCGCGACGCAGTTTGAGTCGATGGATATTGGCCCAAACGACAACATCAGCGTCGCCGGCACCGCCGGTAACCAGTTGATCGTCCGCCGGCTGCTGGGAACCAACGGCGCGCCCGATACCTCGTTCGGCAGCGCCGGCGGCGAGGCGTCGGTGGCAGTTCCCGCGGTTGTCGGGCTGCCCGGTGTGCCGAGCATCGTCGTCTTTCCCGACGGCTCGGCGCTGGTCGGCGGCGGCGATTTTGAAATACAGGATACATTCTTCGTCGGCCGGCTCCTCGGCGACGCGGGCACTTTCGCCACGCTTGATGCCGCCACCGGAGTCTTAACTGTTACCGGCACACCGGCGGCCGACCAGCTTCTTATCGATACCCAAAGCGTCACGTTGGTTGCCCAACTCGGTCCCGACCAGTTGTTCTTCTCCGCCGCCGCCGTCACCCAAATCAACATCGACGTTGGCGCCGGCGCCGACCTCGTCACCATCACGCCCACCGTCACTGCGCCGCTCACGGCACTGCTCGGCCCGGGCAACAACGCCTACATGGGCGGCCTGAGCAACGCCACTATTCTTGGCGGCGGGGGGAATGATTCCATCTTTGCCGGCGATGGCGACAACCTCGTCCAGGGCTTCGGCGGCAGCGACAGCATTAGCGGCGGTAGCGGCGACGACACCATCGATACCGGCTCCGGCGGCGATTTCGCCGATGGCAACGACGGCAACGACTCCATCACCGGCGGCGACGGGCCTGACTTCATCGACGGCGCGCCCGGCAACGATACCATCCTCGGCCGACTCGGCCGCGATACCCTCATGGGCGCCACCGGCGACGACTTAATCAACGGCGAAGGCGGCGACGACAATATCCTCGGCGGCCCCGGAAATGACACGCTCGACGGCGCGGAAGGCTTTGACAACGTCAATGGCAACGAAGACGACGAC
>CAZXLA010000029.1:0-28668 GCA_964641895.1 uncultured Tepidisphaeraceae bacterium | reverse complement strand
GCACCGTTACGCCGACTTGCGCAGGGGCATCACCGCCAAATTCAGCGCCGCCAGCAGCGATTCGCAATACGTCACGCTGATCGCCCGCTGCCCGCGCAGGAACTCATACACCGCCGACTCCGGCAACGTGGCGCAGTAGCCTCGAGCCATTTTCCAAAGTTGATACCGCGTGATGCCGCGGACTCCCAGCGCACGCAGAATCGCATCGCGGATCGCGCCGGGCGGTTTGCCCGGCAGTCGTCCGTCCGAATCGCGCACGACGCGACGTGACGGCGGCGGCAGCCCGTCGTCGTCGATTTCGGGTCGCGACATCGCGCGCCCAAGCCGCTTGATGTCCACTCGTGAACTCCGCCCAAGCCGCAGCCGGCGTCTACTGGCGGAGTCTTCGACGGATTTCTTTGGCATATTCGCTCCTTTGACGACGACTGGCAGTTCGCACGCTGATGATTCTGCTGACCGTGCCCAAATCATCGGCGCGCTCGGTCCAGGTTATTCGCAGCACGATGTTTCGATCCTCGGGCAGCGACCCGATCGTGCAATAGCGGTCTTCATCTGTGCTGTGCTCGTCGTCGTAGAATTCGAGCAGGTAATTCTCGGCGTCATCCTGTCCGAGCACAAGTTCAGCCTCTTCGAGCGCGACGCCGTGCTCAGCGAGATTACGCTTCGCTTTGGTCACGTCCCATTCGAATCGTTCGTGATAACGCACGAGCGGCTTATCCTCGTCATTTGCGCGTAGAGTACTACCGTTATCGGTGGTTGGCAAGACTCCCGGATGAGCATCGATCACGGCGGCGTCGCCGGCTGCGTCGAAGGCCGCGTCGCCGCCCACGCCGCGTCGTTGTCCCAGTCCGCGACGATCTTTTTGGCGAACCGGCCGATGTCGTCGTCGAAAGGGCCGATGAGGGCGGGCTGCGATGCCGGCCGGGTCGTGGCGGCGGGGGTGGGCTGCGTGGAGGGATCGGGCAGGCCGAAATACTTTCGCGACGTTCGGATTTCAACAAAGCGGCGATCGCGAGGCCGTCGCGGCGGTTTGGGATCTGTGCGGGGAATTTCTTCTGATGCCGCGGGGCCGCTGCGAACGTCCGTTCAGGTTCTTTCGTAAACACGAGCCTATACATCGCGCCGAACCCTTCGCCACACGATGCCCAGGCCCGCACGGCATCGTTCCGAACTTTGGCGCGTTCGGTTAGACTCCGGTGCCAAGGGATGCCCATAATCGATCCGAAAACTTTCATCGCCCGCTGGGCCGCATCCGGGGCCAGCGAACGGGCCAATTATCAGCTCTTTCTCGCAGAAATGAGCGATCTTCTCGGCGTGCCGCGCCCCGATCCTTCCGGGGATGACGAAACCAAAAACCGCTACGTCTTTGATAAGTGCGTCGCGTTCAAAAGCGCCGACGGCTCTTCCACCACCGGCTTCATCGATCTTTACCGCCACGGCTGTTTCGTCTGCGAAACCAAGCAGGGCAGCACCAGGAAGCGCGATGAAACGGAAGAAATCCTCGGCAACGCCCCGACGCGCCGCCGCGGGCACGGCGTGCGCGATACCAAGGGATGGGACGATGCCATGATCGCCGCCCGCGGGCAGGCCGAAAGCTACGTTCGCGCCCTGCCGGATGATAACCCACCGTTCCTGCTCGTGGTCGATGTCGGCTACTCCATCGAGCTTTACGCGGATTTTTCCCGACTTGGCAAGGTCTACACCGCGTTTCCCAGCGCGCAGTCGCACCGCATCAAGCTCGAACAACTCACCGACCCGGCGGTGCTCGAACGGCTCAAGAATGTCTGGCTCGAACCGCTCTCGCTCGACCCATCCCGCATCAGCGCCAAGGTCACGCGTGAGATCGCCGACAAGCTCGCCCGGCTCGCCAAGAGCCTTGAAGCCCAGAAGCACGATCCTGAAGCGGTGGCGCATTTCCTCATGCGCTGCCTCTTCACGCTCTTCGCCGAAGACGTGAAGCTCATCCCCGATCACGCCTTCACCAAATTGCTCACGGAACTGAAGGACAAGCCCGAGCACTTTCCCCACACCATCCGCCAGGTGTGGAAGGAAATGGACTCCGGCGGGTTCAGCGCTGTGCTTCGCCAGAAGCTGCTGAAATTCAACGGCGGGTTGTTTGAAGAACAGGACGCGCTTCCGCTCACCGCTTCACAACTTCAAATCCTCATCGACGCTGCCGAGTCGGATTGGAAAGACGTCGAACCCTCCATCTTCGGCACGCTGCTGGAGCGCGCCCTTCATCCGGATGAACGCCACAAGCTCGGCGCCCACTACACCCCCCGCGCTTATGTTGAACGACTGGTGCTGCCCACGATCATCGAGCCGCTGCGGGATGACTGGGATGCCGCCCGCACCGCGTCGCTGGCACTGGCTAACGCCGGGAAAACCAAAGATGCCGTCGCCGAAGCGCTCAAGTTCCTCGACAAGCTCTGCAACACGATCGTGCTGGATTCGGCCTGCGGCACAGGGAACTTTCTCTACGTCTCGATGGCCCGCATGAAAGACCTGGAAGGCGAGGTGCTGGATTGGCTGCGGCAACTTGGGCACATCCAGTCGGCGTTCGAATGGAAGGGCCAGACGGTCGACCCGCACCAGTTCCTCGGCATCGAAATCAACCCCCGCGCCGCCGCCATCGCCGATCTGGTGCTGTGGATCGGTTATCTCCAGTGGCACTTCCGGACCCACGGCAACACGCAGCCGCGCGAACCGGTGCTCAAGGCGTTCCACAACATCGATTGCCGGGATGCCCTACTGGCTTATGACAAGAAGGAACTGGTTCTCGACGAACGCGGCAAGCCCGTCAGCCAGTGGGACGGGAAGACGACCAAGAAACACCCCGTCACCGGTGAAGACGTGCCAGATGACACCGCTCGCGTGCCCGTGTACCGCTACGTCAATCCGCGTAAGGCGGAATGGCCAAAGGCGGATTTCGTCATCGGGAATCCACCGTTTGTCGCTAATCGAAACATGCGCGCTGAACTCGGCGATGGTTACGTTGACGCGATCACTTCAACGTATGCCGAAGTCACGCAGGCCGTCGATCTCGTCATGTATTTTTGGATGACCGGCGCTAACAAGGTCGCGCGCCGGGAAGTCCGGCGATCAGGATTGATCACAACAAGCCGCTTTCGCCTGCAGCAGAATCAGGCCGCGGTCACACCGGCCCTCAACGCAGGCGCGCGTCTGCTTTATGCAATTCCTGATCACCCGTGGACTGGTGAGTCCACGGAAGCAAGTGTGCGGGTCGCAATGACCGTTGTGGGCTCTGCGATGCTAGACAGCGCGCGCCCGCTGATGCTGATCGCCCCAGATCACGACTCATCCGCTCGCGCCTCCTCCGAATCACCGGAATTGTCTGGGCAAGATTTGGTCCGCATCCCACTTGATTCGATTCCTCCAGACTTGTCTCCTCTGATTGATGTCAGTTCGGTTCGAGAGCTCAAAGCATGGGACAATATGTGTCATGCAGGCATGAAACCCTACGCACAAACGCTCATTGTCAGCGAAGAAAAGGCAAGGAGCCTGTTTTCATCTGCCGAAGCGATGGCGCTTCGAGCACGGCCGTACCTCAATGGCCGCGACGTTGCGCAGGGTGCGCGAGGCGTGCGTGCTCTCGATTTCTTTGGTTTCGACGAATCGCAGATCCGGGACCAATACCCGGCCGCCTACCAATATCTTCACGATTACACGCGCGAGGAGCGAAAAGAAGAACGAAATCCGCGGCTGCGACGCGAATGGTGGCTGTTTGAAGCCAACAGGGAGGAGCTTCGCGCTGCCATCGGCGACATGAAACGATTCATCGTTACCGTAGAAAACTCTCCAAAACGCTATTTCGTCTTTGTCGATTCTGCTGTACTTCCAGATCAAAAACTACGTTCGATTACATCGGACGATGCGTACATTCTTAGCGTTCTGTCGTCTAAATGTCATGCAACACACGCAGGCCGGCTCGGTGGCCGCCACGGAGTTGCGAATACCCCTGTATACAATACGCGGTGCGCCACTACATTCCCCTTCCCGACCGCGACAGACGAACAGAAAGGACGCATCCGCGATCTCGGCGAGCAGCTTGACGCGCATCGCAAGCGGCAGCAGGCAGCGCATCCGGGGTTGACCATCACCCACATGTACAACGTGCTGGAAAAGCTCCGCACCGGCGAGACGCTTTCAGCAAAGGACAAGACGATTCACGATCAGGGGTTGGTGAGCGTCCTGAAACAGATTCACGACGACCTGGACGCGGCGGTGTTCGACGCCTACGGCTGGCCGGTGGACTTGAGCGATGAGCAGATTCTGGAGAAGCTGGTCGCGCTGAACCAACAGCGGGCGGAAGAAGAAAAACGCGGGCTGATCCGGTGGCTGCGCCCGGAGTTTCAGATTCGGGGCGCGACGCAGTTGGAGTTGCCCGGGGTCGAGCGCGAGAAGGGCGGCGGGGGCAAGGGCAAAAAACGCTCCGCAGAATCGCAAATCGCAAATCGCAAATCTAAAATCCCCAAGCGCCCGTGGCCCAAATCGATGGCCGAACAAGCCAAAGCGGTGCGCGAAGCGCTGGCGGCGCTGGGCGGGCCGGCGACGCTGGAACAACTCGTCAAATCCTTCTCGCGCCCCAACGCCGAACGGATCAAAGAGATTCTCGACACGCTGGTCTCCCTCGGCCAGGCGAGGCGAACCGGCGAAGGCCGCTTCACGATGTAGAGCGAATTTCGCAGCCCGGCATGGCAACCGATGCCCGCGGCGATCCTTTGCCGGGGTTACAGGGCGTGATCTATATCGGCGGAATGGGTAAGGCGAATTCGGGGGCTGCTTAACATTGTGTTAGGGTCGGGTGTTTTTCAAAAATGCTTTAAGTTGCTGTGAATAAACGAGTTACGACGAATTGGAGTGATTGTGCCACGTGGCACAATTGGCGATGTGCAAGTGCGACGCGCTGCATTGTGCCACGCGGCACAATGGCGCGAGGCGGCGATTAAAGGGTCGGCGGGGTGAGGCGGTCGGTGAGTGCCTGGCGCATGGCGTCGACGGGCGCGGGGAGGCTCATCCACAGTTCAAACTGCGCCGCGGCCTGGTGGATGAACATGTCTACGCCGCTCGCCGTCTGGGCGCCGCGCGATTCGGCTTGCTGGAGCAACTTTGTCCTCGGCGGATTGTAGACGGTGTCGAATACTAGATTCGCACTAGATAATGGCGGCGGGTGCTCGCCGAACGGCGAATCGTTGACGTTGGGGCTCATGCCCAGGCTCGTGGTGTTGATGAAGATGTCGCAGGCGCATTCGGATAATTTATCCATCGGCGCAGCGACGACGGTTCCACTCTTGCCGTCGAACTCCCTGGCGAGCGCTTGGGCGCGATCGATGGTGCGGTTGAAGACGACGACCGTTGCGCCGGCGGCGGCTAAAGCCGCCACCCCGGTGCGGCCTGTGCCGCCCGCGCCAATAACGGCGATTCGTTTGTCCTTCAGTGCGCTTCGATCGATCGACAGCGCCGACGTGATCGTATCAAGAATGGCCGCATAGTCGGTGTTGCGGCCGGCGAGTTGCGGTTTGCCGTGGCTGCGATCGACCACGATCGTATTCACCGCGCCGATGGTGCGCGCCAGGTGTTCGATGTCCACCCCGTCGCCGTGTTCGCGCAGGTAGCGCAGCGCGTTTTCTTTGTGCGGGATCGTGACCGAAAGCCCATCCATCTGCAGCGGGCCGTCGCCGACGATGTAGGTTTCCATGAACGCTTTGAATGATTCATAACCTTTGTTCACCAGCAGCGGAACGTACACCGCATTGATGCCCGCTTGCGCGAACGCTGCGTTGTGTACCGCCGGCGACATGCTGTGGGCGATCGGCGAACCCACCACGCCGTACACGCGGGTGTCGGCGTCGAGCGCGTCCCATCGATACACCTGTTTGAGTTGCTCGATCGTCGGCTGCCCCGGTGCCGTCGTCGCGTGTTCGCGCACTGCGGCGAAGGTGAGGAACCCGCCGAACTTTTTAGCAAGAATGCGGCTGATTTGGCCGGCCTCGCCCATGCACTGCGCGATCGTCGGCCGTTGGCGTGATTGCATCAGCTCGAACGCTTCCTGGCAATCGCGAATGCTCCGCGCCATCCACGCCATCTTGCTGACGGCAGCAGGGCGGGCATTCATTTCTTCCATGAGATTATAAAGCCGATCGGGCCGGCCTTTGAAGTCATGCGAACTGAGAATCAACCGTCCGGCATTGCTGTGCGGAACGCGCTTGTCGGCGACGAGTTCGAGGTCGTAATACGCATCGTGCGCCGTGGCCAGCGTGCTAAGGAACGCGGCCCGTTCGCCGTCGGCCAATTCGCAATCGCCACCTTCGTACGCGGCGCGGCAGGTGACGATACACGGCACCGAGCACGCCTCCACGAGTTGATTGGCCAGAACAAGATCGGTCATCACGTCGAGCCGAAGTTCGATCATCTCCGCGCCCGCCTCGATCGCCTCGGCGATGTCGCGCTTCGCCGTTGCAATGGCTTCAACGTAAATGGAAACGCAAAGCCGGGTCATCCCCGCCCACCCTTCGCGGCGGCGATGTAGCGCTGAACGGTTTCGGTTAAGCCGAATTGCAAGGCATCAGCGATCAGCGCATGACCGATCGACACCTCGGCCACGTCCGGCACGTTGTTGATGAAGTGCGCCAAGTTGTGCAGGTTCAGATCGTGGCCGGCATTGATTTCCAAACCGACTTCACGCGCGCGCCGTGCGGCGTTGGAATACAACTTAACGATCTGGTGCTGCTCCTTCGCAAAACCAGTGGCGTAGGGTTCGGTGTAAAGCTCGACTCGATCGGCTCCTAACGCTTTTGCAATCGCCCACTCGTCAGAATCGTAATCCATGAACAGGCTGACTCGGCAGCCGAGTGATTTCATCTCTTCGATAACGGCGCGAAGACGATCGGAGTGCGGACGAAGATCCCACCCGTGATCGCTCGTCGATTGCTCGGGCGAATCAGGAACGAGCGTACACTGCGTCGGCTTGGCCCGGCGGATGTGGTTCATCCATTGCCCTTCGAGCGGGTTGCCTTCAATATTAAATTCGGCGTGCGGATAGCGTTTGAGCAAAGCGGCCAGATCGTCAACATCGGCGGGGCGGATGTGCCGCTCGTCGGGGCGAGGATGAATGGTAATCCCCGCAGCCCCGGCATCAAGGCAAAGTGTGGCGCACCGGACCACACACGGAATATCCAATGCCCGCGTGTTGCGCAGCGTGGCGATCTTGTTGACGTTGACCGATAGCTTGGCCATTTAAGTTTATGATAGCGATGTCCGCAGCGAATCGGCCAGCACTGCGTTGACGATTTCCGGTGGAGCGCCGATGTCGGCCACCACAATCTCACCCGTGAATTCGCGCGACCGCGGATTTGCGAAACCCGCCTTTTCCACGACAAATGTCACTGTTCGCCGGGCACGCACGCAGGCGTCGCCGAGCGGTTCGCCGGTGTCGCAGTCGAGTCCGGAGGGCAAATCGATCGCCGACACCGGCGCGCGCGTGGCGTTGATGAGATGGACCAGCAATGCATCATCGCCGGCGATCGGTCGCTTTAGGCCGGTGCCAAAAAGGGCGTCGATCACCAGCGAGAATTCGTTCAACCGAATGTCGTGTGCGTGCGCCATTGGCAGCTTCATCGCCGTCGCGATGTCGAAATTGATGGCGGCATCGCCGGTCGGGTCGGTCGTCCATGAAGGGATGATGGTGACCTTCACACCGGCGTTGTGCAGATGCCGCGCCACCGCCAGCCCGTCGCCGCCGTTGTTGCCCCCGCCGCAGGCGATGACGACGGTGGGGTTGTCAATTCCTTCCAGAAAGCGCGCCGCATCTTCCGCTACGCCGCGAGCGGCGTTTTCCATCAGCACGATGCCGGGGATGCCATAATCATTGATCGCCCGGCGGTCGACTTCTCGTACCTGTGCGCGTGTCAATCGAATCATCGTTACAAATGAATATACTCGACGGACTATGTTAATTCTGCTTACCAACGACGATGGCATTCACGCGCCCGGGATCGTGGCGATGTATCGTGAACTGATCAAACTCGGCGAAGTGCATGTGGTCGCTCCGGAGACCGTTCAAAGCGCTAGCGGGCATGGGATCACTATTTCCACGCCGATGCTCACCAGCAAAGTGACTGTGCAAGACGGCGCGTTTACCGGGATTGCAGTCGATGGTCGTCCGGCGGATTGTGTGAAACTCGCCGTGGCAAAGTTATTGCCGCGCCCGCCGGATCTTGTGGTGAGCGGGCTTAACAGCGGCGCGAATGTGGGCATCAACGTCATCTACTCCGGCACGGTTGCCGCGGCGATTGAGGCGGCGTTTCTGGGATTGCCAAGCATCGCCACGTCGCTGTTTCTGCGCAACGATGTTCCCACCGATTACGCCCGCGCCGCCCGGCTGGCGCGCGAAACCATTGAGAAAATACTCAAGGCCGGTTTGCAACCAGGCCAGGTTGCCAGCATCAACGTGCCCGCGCTCGTCTCCGATCAGAAGCCGACCGGCACCAAAGTCTGCCGGCAATGCACGCGACCGTACATTGATTCGTATGAGGAACGTTCCAGTCCGCGCGGGCAACGTTACTACTGGAACAGCAGCGTGTTCACGCTGGGTGATAGTGAATCGGAGACCGATGTGGCTTACCTGCGCAATGGCTACATCACCGTCACGCCGCTGCAGTTTGATCTCACCGATCACATGAAGTTGAAGCAGTGGGGCGACGGCGCGGCCTGGTGATCATTATCGTGGAGAGTGGCCGAACAAATCGTCGCGAAACTGGCTCCGCTCCGCCTGACCGATTCGGATCGGGAAGATGTCTTTAATAACCCAACTGCGGCCGTCGTCGGCTTTCACCCAGCCGAGTTCCCATGTACTTGGGATTGTATTGAGCACGGCCATCTTGGCATCGTGCCGACTGATGACGGAGACCGTCACGCTGATGTTGCTCGGGTCGGGCTTGCCTTCAATGTTGGTGACGAAGGCACTCTGCAGGCCGTAAATGTCGGCGTATTTGACGGCGCCGGCGAGGATGTCGTCGCGGTTCCATGCAGCCAGCGCGACTTTAGGATGGAGCAACGCGCCGAGCTTTGCCGAATCTTTGGCGACGACCGCCGTCACCCATTCGCGGGTTTGCCGCACGCACGTTTCGCGCGGGGTGTCGACGAAGTAGCTCGTCGCCCACAGCGCCCCCGCCAGCGCCAGCACGCTTACGCCGGCGGCCTTGAGGTTCGATTTCTGTCGATTGTTACCCGCAACCAGCAACCCCACCGCCGCCACCGCCACCGCCGAAAGCAGCCACCACGGCGTTTCAAAGAGCCATCGATCCATAATTTAACCTTTCAAGTTGCATAGTCCGATAAACAGATTAACCGATGATCGCCGACGCCGCAGATTCTTCCACGCGCTTCGTCTTGCCCCACGACGCGCCGCTGATTCGTAACCTCGCGGCACTGTGGTCGGCCGACGCGGGTTTGGCTTTCGCGCTTGAAGAATTGGATGAAGCGGCGGCAAGTGGCTGCGGGGCGGGTGCGTGCCATGTGCAGCCTTCAAAGTCGGGCGATCCGACGATGCATTGCGAGCTCGGCGGGCGGGTGGTTCAGCTTCACAGCCGATACAACCCCGTCGATGAGGCGCGCAAACTCGTCGACACGCTGGATACGACCGACAAGCTGCTGCTGTTCGCTCAGGGCTTTGGGCTTGGCTATCACATCGAAGCGCTGATCGATCAGGCCGGCACCGAATCCATTGTCTTCGTCTTCGAGCCGCGCATGGAGGTGCTTCGCGCCGCAATGGAAGCGCGCGATTTTTCCAATCTCATTTGCGGCGGCGGGATGGCGATCGTTTCGTCGGCGGAGAAGTCTTCGCTGTTCGCGCGGCTCATGCCGCATGCGGCGCTGATCAGCAATGGAACGATCACGCTGAACCATGCCCCGTCGATTCAACTTGCGCCGGCGGAGCACGCGGAGTTTGGGCAGCTCGTCGCCGACTTTCTGGCCTACGCCAAAACGTGCGTCAACACGGTCGTTCTCAATGGCAAGCGCACCGCGGAGAATATCACCCGGAACATTCCGTGGTATGTCAGCACGCCGAGCCTGGCGCGGTTGAGTGGCGCGTTTGCGGGCAAACCGGCGATCATCGTGTCGGCCGGGCCGTCGCTGCGGAAGAACAAACACCTGCTCAAAGAGGCCGCGGGCAAGGCGGTCATCATCGCGGTGCAGACCACGCTTCAGCCGCTGCTGGAGATGGGAATCGAACCCGATTTTGTCACTTCGCTCGACTATCACGACATCTGCACGCGCTTTTTCGAGAAGCTGCCGCCGGGTTTGCAGACTGAACTCATCGCCGAACCCAAGGCGACCGATGCGGTGTTTGATCTCATGCCCGGGCCGGTGTCGCTCAATGGAAATGATTTTGCCGACGCGCTGCTTCATGAGATGAAACTCAGCAAAGCCAAGCTGCCCGCCGGCGCGACTGTGGCGCATCTGGCGTTCTATGTGGCCGAGCATCTGGCGTGCGACCCGATCGTGTTCGTCGGCCAGGACTTAGGCTTCAGCGACGGCCTGTGCTACATGCCCGGCACCAGTTACGAGGACGTATGGCGGCCGGAACTCGGGCGGTTCTGCACGCTGGAAATGAAGCAGTGGGAACAGATCGTGCGCGACCGCCCGATCCTCCGCCGCGTGCCCGATCATGCCGGCCGGCCTACGTATACCGAAGAACGGCTCTTCACTTATCTACAGCATTTCGAACGCGATTTTGCACAATCCAAATCGCGCATCATTGATGCCACCGAAGGCGGCGTGCTCAAACGCGGCGCCGCGGTGATGACGCTGCGATCGGCGCTCGATCAGTTTTGCCAATCGCCACTTCATCGCGCCGGGCCGCGTCACGGCGGCGTGGCGACCGATCAACTCGCGGCGGCGAAGACGTGTCTGTTCAATCGGCTGGAAGAGACGCGGTCGATCGAATCGATCAGCAACCAAACGCTCGACCTGCTGCGGGAGATCGTCGCCAATCTTGAAGATCAACCGCGTGTAAATCGGGCGATTGCCAAAATCGACGCCTTGCGTGTTCAGCTTGAATCGCTCGGGCGAACGTATCACCTCGTTACTCAGCTAACCCAGCAAAGCGAACTGAAAAGATTTCTGGCCGACCGGCGGATCGCATCGGACGAGCTTAGCGCGACGGCGAAGCAGCGGCGTCAGGTCGAACGCGACATCGACAACGTCAGCGCCATCGCCACGGCGGCACGCGAGTTTCAGGCGACGCTCACCGACGCCATCGACCGCGTGCGCGCGTTTGGCGATCGATCGCTGCGGAGGGCGGCATGAACGCCATCGCGACAATCTCCATGTTGCACGAATCGGCAGCACACAATAGCGCGACCCGTGTATTTCGCGATCAACTGGTTTTAGAGTGGACCCTCGAACGGACCCACGCCGCTCGCGGCTTAGCGGGCATTTGCGTCGTTTGCTTCGATGACCAGCTTGAGGCGATCACCCGCGCCATCGACGATCAAGCAACCGCGCACTCGGTTGGGCCTCGTCGTTCCATCGCCACGGTCGACTCCATAACGGCAGCGCGGCGCTGGTCGGACGGTTGGCGCGGCGGGCTGCTTAACAGCACCGAGTTTGATCTGGGTTTTGATGGTCGAATGCTCGAAGCGCTCGCCGCGAGCCACCAAGCCGATGCAGTTGTTTTGATCGATCCGGCGGCGGGGATGATTGATCCGCAGCTTCTCACCCATCTCCTGTCGCACGCAGCAGCGCAAGTCGATATCGAATTCGCCTTCCTCCCCGCGGCGCCGGGGTTCGGTGCAATGTTGATCCGCACCGCGCTGCTGGCGCGGTTGGCCGGCGGCAACCTTACGCCGGGGCGGCTGCTGAGCTATCAGCCCGATGCCCCGATGCGCGACCCGCTGGGCGCCGCCAGTTGCGCGCAAGTGCCGTTGGCGGTGGCTCGTACGCTGGGCCGCTTCAAGCTGGATTCGCAATCTCAGATTGATCGATGCGCGCGTGCGTGGTCGGGCCTCAACGGACAACTCATCGAAACATCGGCGGAGCGATTGATCGCGCTGGCCGGCGCGGGCGAAGTTGGTGCGTTGCCGCGCGACGTCGTTGTTGAACTGACGACGACACGTGCCACAGCGCCGATCTTCTCAGCCTGCCGCAATCCGCGCGTGGCACGCGCGGCGATGACGCTCGATACGGCGCAATCGATCTTCGAGCAGATGGCTACGCGCGACGACGCCCGCATCACCTTTGCCGGCGTGGGCGATCCGATGCTGCATCCGCATTTTGATCAGATCATCGTCGCGGCAAAGTCGGTCGGCGCGGCGGTTCATGTTGAGACTGATCTTCTCCCCGACGATCCCGCGTCGATCGATCGCCTTGCGGCCAGCGGCATTGACGTGCTGAGCGTGCATCTGCCGGCGATGACCCCGGCAACCTACGCCGCCGTCATGGGTGTGGATGCACTTCCAGCCGTCATTGATAACGTGAAGCTGTTCCTTACGGCGCGTGCTCGACTCGGCTCGGCAACGCCGATTCTCGCGCCCACCTTTGTCAAAACGAAGGTCAACCTCGCTGAAATGGAAACGTGGTACGACCAATGGCTGCGGGCCGTCGGCACCGCCGTCATTGCCGCGCCGAGCAGCTTTGGCGGCGCGATTGAGGATGTGTCGGTCGGCGACATGTCGCCGCCGGCGCGGGTGCCGTGTCGGCGGCTGGCCGACCGGATGACGATTCTCGCCGACGGTGCCGTCGTCAGTTGCGAAGAAGATGTGCTTGGCCGCAACGTGATGGGCAACATCGCCGAGCGGTCGATTGCCGAGATCTGGCGCGGCAGCTTGGGCCGGCTTCGCGTGCTGCATGCCGACCGGCAGTGGCACGCCTGCGCGTTGTGCAAAGACTGCCGTGAATGGCATCGGCCGTGATTCATTTTAGGAAATGCCAGCGATGAACACCCTTGGAATTATCCTCGCCCGCGCCGGAAGCGTCGGCCTGCCCAACAAGCACCTTTTGTCCCTGGTCGGTCGGCCGGTGATTGACTACACGTTTCAGTACGCGCGCGAAGCGCGGCGGCTCTCGCGGGTGGTCGTCACCAGCGATTGTGCGCACATTCTCACACTGGCTCGCAACGAAGGCTTTGAAATCGTTGAACGGCCTGCTGCGCTCGCCAGCAGCGAAGCAAGCGTTCAGGACACCTGTCTGCACGCGATGGAATCGGTCGAAGCGCGATCCGGTTTTCACGCTGACGCCATTGTGGTGCTTTACGGCAATGTCGCCGTTCGCGATCCAACCGTCATCGATAGATCCGTCGAGCTTCTTGAAGCGACCGGCTGTGACTCGGTGCGCAGCCTCACGCCGGTCGGCAAGTGGCATCCGGCGTGGATGCACCGGCTTGACGGCGAGACGATGCGGCCGCTGCACCCCAACAGTATTCATCGAAGACAGGACCTCGAGCCGATCTATCTTCATGACGGCGCCGCCATTGCCATCGCTCGGCGGTCGATGCTCCGGGTAAGGCACGACCGAACCGATCCGCACACGTTCTTCGGCGTTGATCGGCGCGGGGTGGTCAGCGACATGGATCAGACCGTGGAGATCGACCACCAGCGTGATCTGTATTGGGCCGAAGCGGTGCTGCGCGAACGAGGCTTGGCCGAACAGCAGTCAACCCTGGCGGGGCGGAGGATGTCGGCGTGAATCAAATGCTCATCGGCGCAAGGCATATTGGACACGGTCAGCCGGTGATGGTCATCGCCGAGATCGGTGTGAACCACGACGGCGATCTCGGCCGCGCCATGCAGTTGGTGCATGAAGCAAAGCATGCCGGCGCCGATGCGGTCAAGCTTCAGTTATTTTCCGCCGATCGGTTGATGAGTTCGCACTCGCAGTTCGCGGAGTATCAAAGCGGTCGCGTTTCGGCCGATTCGGCCGCGGAAATGCTGCGCGGGTTTGAGCTTCATCCGCTGGAAGTGGCGACGGTTGTCGAAGAAATTCGCGCCTGCGGCATGATCCCGCTGGCCACGCCGTTCAGCGCCGCCGACGTGGATACAGTGGGTTCGCACCACCTGGCGGCGGTCAAGATTGCGTCGCCGGATTTGGTCAACTCTCCTTTGTTGCAGCGTGCGGCGGCGCTGCAGGTGCCGATGCTGATTTCCACGGGTGCCGCGACGATGGATGAGATTGCGCAGTGCGTCGGCTGGATGCGGGAAATTCACGCGTCGTTTTGCCTGCTGCATTGCGTCAGCAGCTATCCCACGCCCGACGATAATGCGCACCTGCGTTGGATCACGGAGCTTTGCGAGCGGTTCGCGGTCGTCGTTGGGTACTCCGATCACAGCACGAATTCGATGGCCGGCGCGCTGGCGGTGGCGTGCGGGGCGGCGGTGATTGAAAAACATTTGACGTACGATCGCGCCGCCGCCGGGCCGGATCATTCGGCCAGCGCCGACCCGCAGCAGTTTGCCGATTACGTGAAGCACATTCGTCAGGCCGAGCAATTATGCGGCCACCGCGGCAAGCGTGTGTTGCCGATCGAGCGCGACGTGCGCACGGTGAGCCGGCAGAGTCTGGTACTCGTTCGCGATATTCACTCCGGTGAGGCGATCGGCGCGGCCGACATTGTCTTCCAGCGCCCCGGCACAGGCATTCCGGCGGCGCAATTTGCAAAGCTGGTGGGTAAGCGCGTGAGCAAAGCGCTGCGCGCCGGTACGCTTCTGCAATGGGACATGCTCGCCGACGCCGCACAAAGTCAGCCGGTATGAAACGCCGTGTGTGCTTCGTCACCGGAACCCGCGCCGAGTTCGGGCTGATGCAATCGACCTTACGCGCGATCAAGGATCATCCGCGGCTGCAACTCCAGATCATCGCAACGGGAATGCACCTCGATCGCCGACGCGGCGCGACTGTCAAGGAAATCGCCGACGGCGGATGGAAGATCGACCGCGTGGTGGCGTGGGGAAAATCTGATTCGCCGACGCAACGCGCGATCGCCACCGGCAAGGCGACGGCGGCGCTGGCGGAAGCCTTCGAGTCATTGCGCAGCGACGTGATCCTCATCGTCGGCGACCGGGTTGAAGCTTTCGCGGCGGCGGCGGCGGGGCACTTGGGCGATCGCGCCGTTGCCCACGTTCACGGCGGTGACCGGGCGCTGGGGCAGGCCGACGATTCGCTTCGTCACGCCATCACCAAGCTTGCGCATGTCCATTTCCCCGCGACCGCCCAAAGCGCACGCCGCATTCGGGCGATGGGCGAAGACGGCTGGCGCATTCACCGCGTGGGAGCGCCGGGAATTGATGGGATGATTGAAACTGCGGCCGATCACGCGATGCTGAAGCGCTGGCGGCCTGCGCTCAAGCCCTATCGCTTTGCCTTGGTCTGCCTTCACCCGACCGAACCCGTCGCCGAGAAGGAACGCCGTCGCGCCAAGCTGGTTCTTCGCAGCGTTCTAAACAGCGCAATCGACCGCGTGATCGTCGTCATGCCCAACAACGACCCGGGGGCAAAGGGCATCGCCGCGTGCTGGCAGGAAATTCGAAACGACCGCGTGGAAGCGTTCAATAATCTCTCGCGGCCGATCTTTCTCGGCCTGTTGCGCGATGCGGCGATGCTCATCGGCAACTCGTCCAGTGGCATCATCGAAGCGGCGTCGTTTGGCACGCCGGTGATTGATATCGGACCTCGGCAGGCCGGTCGCGAGTGCGGACAAAACGTTATTCATGTGCCGTTCGCTGCGGCGGAGATTGAACGCGCGATTAAGAATCTGTGGTGTGGTGGCCGGCCGAAACGATTTGGGTCCAAGAATGTCTACGCTTCTGAAGGATCCACTGCGGCGGCGGCCATTGCTGCCACGCTGGCAGCTTTGAAAATTGATGCGCACCTGATTAGGAAGCTCATTGCCTATTAAGTGCTACCGTCGGCGGTTCGATAAAATGAGTAGTTACATAACGGAGCGAGAACGCATGCCCACAACCGTCGCCACCGATCCGAAGGTGCTTGTTCAGCAGGCGATCAAGAAGGTTTCGACCTTCGCCACGCTGCCCGAGATCACCGTCAAGATCATTAAAACTGTCGAAGACCCCAAGAGTTCGGCGGCGCAGTTGCACCAGATCGTATCGCACGATCCGGCGCTGGCGACGCGCATTCTCAAAGTCGTCAACAGCGCGTTCTACGGCCTGCCGGGGCAGATGGCTTCGATTGAGCGCGCCATCGTGCTGCTGGGCCTGAACGCGGTGAAGAACATCGCCGTCGCCGCCAGCTTGGGCCAGCTCTTCCGCGGGGTGAAACTGTGCGAAGGGTTCACCGCCAAAGACCTTTGGACGCACTGCATCGCCGTCGGCGTGACAGCGCGCGAATTGGCCAGGCAGAGCAAGCTGCCGATCGCCGATGAAGCGTTTCTGGCCGGCCTGATTCACGACATCGGCATTCTGGTTGAACTGCAGACCGCGCCGGAACAACTCAAGAGCGTTTGTGAAAAGACCAAACGCGGCCAGGGCACCTTTTGCGAAAATGAACGCGAGCTTACCGGCGTCGATCACCAGATGCTGGGCATGGGCATTGCCGAACTATGGAAATTTCCGCGGTCGTGTCAGTTGGTAGCGGGGTATCACCACAATCCCGGCGCGCTGGCCGACAACAGCCGCATTCTGGTGATGGTGGTTCACGTCGCCGACATCCTCTGCTGCCAGGCCGGCAAAGGTTTCACCCTCACCGCCGCCAACAGCCAGATTGAAGAAAAGACGATGGCGGACCTCAATCTCACGCCGGCTTCGCTGGAAGTCGTCCGTAATAACATTGATACCTGGCTGGAGACGGCTTCGAACCTGTTCAACTGAGCAAGCCGCAATGGTAAACACTTCTGTCGAACGCCGGCCGTAAGCGACCCGATTCCCAATCCCAATACACCGGTCGCTTATGCTGGCGGCTCGTTAATCCGTCCATGCGCGCTTGCCTGGGCAATCCTGGCGGGGTGCGCGTTTGTGTTTACACGAGGTGTTGTTGATGGGTATACTACGAAGCACATATCTTGTTTCGGGTAGTTCGGCGTTACGAGGAGCACATCATGCAGCAGGATCCAAGGCAGCCTGGTCATCTTCCGATCGGTCAGCAAACTGGTCATTCAACTTCTACCCCGATTCCGCAGCAGCCCGGGGTTCGACCGGCCGTGCCGCAGCAGGCACCGACGATTCGCCCCCCGGCGGGCGCGCAATCGGTGCGGGCGACCGTGCCGCAGCATCACGGCCCGCAGCCGGTTGAAGAGGAGCCGATTGCATTGGTGGACGACGATATCGCCGCCATGCCCTCGCACAGCGAAGATTTTGCGAAGAAGATCAAGCAGCTCGGCGACGCCGGCTTGCACAAGAAGCACCACGATTGGAAGCGCAAAGTCGTCACCAACGGCTTTGGCGCGATTCGCATGAAGAGCTTCCACGGCAAATACTCCGACAGCGGCCTGCAATACCTCGATGATGCCGTCAACGAATGGCTTGATGCAAACCCCGAAATCGAGGTCAAGTTTGTCACCCCGACCGTGGGCGTGTTTGAAGGCAAAATTCGCGAGCCGGCACTGGTGTTGAACCTTTGGTATTGAGCGTCAATTAGGTCAGCACGAGTTTCTCGCGCACGTCTTTCGCGCCAGCGTCAATCTTAAGTGGCAGCGTAAGGGAGAACGTGGCGCCTTGCCCGGCGGTGCTGCGGACGGCGACGCTGCCGCCGAGCAATTCGGCCAGTTCTCGCGCGATCGCCAGGCCCAGCCCGGTGCCGCCGTGCTCGCGGGTGTGGCTGCCATCGATCTGGCGAAACTTTTCAAAGATCAACTGCTGCTGATCGAGCGAAATGCCCGGTCCGTGATCAGTCACTTCCAGGCGGATGGAAACCAGCCCGTCCCGGTCGGCGGTGAGGTCAATAAATTGCCCGACGGGGCTGAATTTGATCGCGTTGGAAAGAAAGTTGTAGAGAATCTGACGCACCTTGGCCGAATCGGTTTGGATGATGGGCACATCATTCGTCACCGTGGCGTGGATAATCAAATTCTTCTTTTCCGTAAGCGGTTTGAGCAGATTGACCAGGCCCTCAAAAAGGTCGGACATAATCAGCGGCTCGGAGCGGATTTCCATTTTCCCGGCTTCAATTTTTGCCAGATCGAGCAGATCATTGATCAACTGAAGCAGGCCCTTGCCGCTGACGAGAATATTCTGAAGGTAACGAATCGTTCGGCCGTCGGCGTCGCGGGAAAGCGAGCCCTGTAGAAGGTCGGCAAATCCCAGAATCGAGTTCAGCGGCGTGCGCAGTTCGTGGCTTACATTGGCCAGAAATTCGCTTTTGAGTCGGTTCGATTCAAACAGCGCCACGTTGGTTTGCGCCAGCTCGCCAAGCTTCATATCAAGGCTTTTGTTTACGGCGCGAAGCTGGTCGGTGGATTCCTGCATGTTCTTGAGCATGCCGTTAAATGTCTCGGAAAGCTGCTGAAATTCATCGCCGGTGTTCACGTCCGACCGAATGTTGAGATCGCCCAACGCCACCTTTTCACACGTTTCCTGTAGCACGCGCACCGGCTGCAGAATCAGCCGGGTGGTGATGAGGTAGAACAGCACGATCGCCAGCAAACCCGCTATCAACCCCGCCGACAGCATGAACACGCGGTTGAGCAAAAGCTGCTGCGCTTCAATCTGGGAGGGAATCTCCACCGATACCATGCCCAGCAGCGGCGCGGGTTGCGTCGTCGGGGCGCCGCCGCTGGGTTCGGCGGGGTTGTTGCGCGACGGAAGCAGGCTCGCCAGTTCCGGCGCAAGCGGCTGGGCACTATGACAATTCAGGCATTCGCCGGCGGCGTAGAACGGCTCGGCGTAGCGGTAGCCGTAACTTCCGTTGAAATAACGCCAGAACGAAGCCCGCCGCGGATCAGATGCGAAGGCTTGAAACGCCTGCAGGTCGAATCGCGTGAGTTTGTCGGGTGTTTTCAGGGCCGAGAGGGGAATCAAGCGTGGCGGCAGGTATTCGTCGCCGTCGACCATTAGTCTTGCGATCCCCTTATCCCATTGATTGACCGGCTGTGTGGCGGCGGCGCCTCGGTGCGACCACGCACTGGTGTGCTCGCCGATCGCCAGGCGAACCGTGCCCGAAGCCGTGCTCTGATCGAGCTGCTGCGTGAGTTGCTCCATGCGCTGCCACGGCACCCACAGTGCCGCCGCCAGCACAATTGAAACGCCCGCGCCGAACAACAGCAGGCATTTGGCCGCCAGCGGCAATCGAAATCGGTGCATGAACTTGAGCATCGGCCCGGCATTGTACCGTGTTTGTCACTCGAAGAGATGCCGCAGAATCAAGCCGCAAACATTGGTGGCGGGGAGCGATTCGAAGGCGAGCAGCGATGGCTGGTTGGTCATGCACACCGGCCCGTCCTCTACCGTGGCCGGCGGTCGTCCGTGCGAGCCTTTGACGAGCGCGGCATCGAGCGGAATTACATCCAGCAGCGAACGGAATCCCAGCTTCTTTCTGGCCAGTTTCCACGCCACGCAAGCCTTCATGAGCGGCTTGCCCGGGTCGAGGAACAGTTCCGCCGGGTCGTATCCCGGTTTGCGATGGATGTCGACCGTGCGCGCAAAATCGGGCGCGAGTGCATCATCCAGCCAAAAGTAATAGGTAAACCACGCCCCACGTTCCGCCACGGCGACAATATCCCCCGCGCGCCGGTGATCGATCGACGCTTCCGCCTTGGCGGCGCCACGATAGACATCGGCCACGCCCGGCGTCGATCGCACCAACTTTTCAACACGATCAAGCTCACTTGCATCGTTCACATAAATATGCGCCACCTGATGATCGGCGACTGCAAACGCCTTACTCGCGCCGGCATCAAGCTGTTCTCGATTCAATTCCGTGCGGATCGATAACAGATTGTTTTCACGTAGCACGCGGTTGAGGTGCACGGGCTTGTTGACCGGTTCGACGCCGTACTCGCTCAGCACGATAACTCTCGCGCCGCGGGCGGCACAATCTTCCAATAGTGTACCGACTACTTGATCAGCGGCTTCCGCCGCTGCGTGGGCGTGGGGGCTTTCGGGGCCGCGGCGCTGGAGGTCGTAATCCAAGTGAGGAAGATATACAAGTTGCAACGATGGATTGTAATCGTGGGCAACGAACAGCGCGGCCCGTGCAATCCATCGCGTCGATTCGATGCCTGCCAGCGGTCCCCAGAATTTGAATAGTGGGAATGGGCCGAGTTGCCGTTGCAGGCGGTCGCGTAGTTCAGGAGGGTTGGTCCACACATCTGGCAATTTCCGTCCGTCTGCCGGATACATGGGGCGCGGCGTCACGGTGATGTCGGCCGACGAGTACATGGCGTACCACCAGAACAGGTTGGCACAGGTGAAGTTTGGATCGCGCTGTTTGGCGATGTCCCAGATGCGGGGGCGTTGCACGAGTTTGTCGGATTGTTTCCAGAATTTGATTTCGCAGTCGTCGCGGTCGTACCAGCCGTTGCCGACGATGCCGTGCTCGCGGGGCGTGGTTCCGGTGAGGTACGTCGCCTGCACGCTGCACGTGACGGCGGGTGTGACATGGCCGATCGACGCGGTTTTTCCGGCTTTTGCAAATGCGCGCAGCCGCGGCATGTGCCGGAGCAGGTTTCGCGTCAGGCCGACGACGTTGATCACCACCGTTGGATGCACGGCAGCGTCTTAGACCGCGCGGCGGTTCGCGTCAAGCCGAGTGTTGAATCCACGTCGGCTCGACACTAAATTGAAAGTGAACTTTCCCGATTAGAGCATCCACAAACGAGTCGGTTGATTCCGATCCGTCGCGCCAATAGCATCAAGGGCGTGCGTATTGCTTTCCTCACCGGCGTATTGATGGCGGCTTCGGCGTTCGCCCAAATGGGGCCGACGATGGTGGATGTTGCGCCGGTTCGCACCGGGAGGATCGAATTGAGCCGCCCGCTGGTGGCATCAGTTGAAGCCACGGTGCGCACCACACTGGCGGCGGAGGAGGCGGGGCTGGTCAGCGAACGATTGTTCGACGATGGCCAAAAAGTCGCCAAAGGGGCCATATTGGTCCGCACCAACATCGATCTGCTGAAAGTGCAGCTTACGGCGGTGGAGGCGGTGTTTAAGGCCATGCACTCGCAGATCGAACAAGCCAAGGCCGAGCGCGATCGGGCGAAGATCGAACTCGACCGCATGCGCCCGGTCATCGAACAAAAAGCCGTGCCGCAAATGATGATGGACAACGCGCAGCGCGATATGCGCGTCACCGAGGCCGTCGTTGCCAACCGTGAAGCAATGCTCGCCGAGAAGGCGGCCGATTACGAGCGATTGAAGCTGATGATTCAAAAATCGGAAGTGCGCAGTCCTTTCGATGCCGTCGTCGCGGCGCGGCATGTCGAGGTGGGCGAATGGATCAAGCAGGGCGACCCGGTGGCCGAGTTGGTGCAGATGGATCCGGTGTTCGTGCGCGCCAATGTGCCTGAAGCACTGGTGGCACGGATTCGCACCGGCGACACGGTGCAGATCACGTTTGATGCGTTGCCCGGCAAAACAACCGAAGGCAAGATCGATCAGATCCTTCCCGAGGCGGATTCCGCCAGCCGCACGTTCGGCGTGAAAATTCTGGTATCGAATCCCGATTTGCTCATTCGCCCCGGCTTTTTTGCGCGCGCGACGTTTTTTGCCTCGACCGATGAAGGTGTGAAACTCGTGCCGCGCGATGCCGTGGTAAACGCCGGCGATAAGGCTTCGGTGGTCGCGGTGCGCGAAGGAAAGGCCGTCGTCGTTCCGGTGGAGGTGGTGGCGGCGGCGGGCGACGTGGCCAGCGTGCGCGGCGAGCTTACCGACGGCGAGCAGGTCATCACCAAAGGCAACGAAGGTCTGCGCGGCGGGGAGCAGCTAATGATCCGCGGCGCGCCGCCGGCCGGACGGCCGCAGGGGCAATGAACTCGCCTTGTTCTTAAACTCATGACGCTTGTCGAACGATCCATCCGTCAGCCGGTCACAGTCACCGTTGTGGTGATTCTGGTGGTTATTTTCGGCGTGCTTGGCCTGCTGCGGGTGCCGGTGCAGCTCACGCCGAATGTCGATCAACCTGTGGTCACCGTCAGCACCATCTGGTTCGGGGCCAGCCCGCAGGAGATTGAAAACGAAGTCATCGAAGAACAGGAAGAAAAGCTTAAAACCGTCGCCGGCCTGCGGCAGATGACCAGCGATTGCTCGGAAGGTTCGGGTTCGATCCGCATGGAATTCTTCGTCGGCGTCGACAAAGACGCCGCCATGAATGAAGTGCGCGACAAGCTGCGCCAAGTGCAGGATTATCCGGCGGATGTTGATGAGCCGGTGGTGGCGGCCGTCGATCGCTTCTCGCGCGACTACATCGCTTGGCTGCTGCTGCGGCCCAAAGACGGCGCCAAGCAGCCGACGATGGCGGCCAACGCCGCGCCCGGCTTCACCGGCGACGTCACTGAGTTGCAGGATTTTCTGGAAGACGAAGTAAAACCGGCGCTCGAACGCGTCGAAGGCATCTCCGAAGTGCAGGTGCTCGGCGGACGAGAACGCGAATTGCAGGTCCGCGTCGATCTACAGAAACTGGCCGCGCGAAACGTCTCCATCGATCAGTTCATCGAAGCCCTCCGCCGGGAAAACAACGATGTCACCGCCGGCGTGGTGCCGGAAGGGAAGCGCGATATAAGCGTGCGCGCCGTCGGCCAATACACCTCGCCCGAGCAGGTGCTGCAGACCGTGATCACCTGGGAGAAATCTGGCTCGCCGATTTACGTGCGCGACGTGGCCGAGGTCGTTCGCAGCTTCAAGCGGCAGACGGGTTTCGTGCGATCGCTGGGCACCGATGTCATGGCCCTCAATGTGCAGCGTGAGACCGATACCAACGTGATTCAGGTCATGAGCGGCCTGCGTGAAGCACTGGCCAAAGTAAACCGCGACGTGATCGAACCCAAAGGCTGGGGTTTGGAGATCGAACAGGTTTACGACCAGACGATCTACGTCGAGCAATCGATTGTGCAGGCCCGAGATGATCTGCTGCTGGGCGCGGCGCTGGCGGCGATCGTGTTGTTTCTCACGCTGCGCAGCATCGGCGCTACGATCGTCGTTGCGGTGAGCATTCCTATCAGCATCGCGGGCACGTTTCTGGGCATGGCGCTGACGGGCCGCAACCTCAATGTGATTTCTATGGCGGGGCTGTCGTTTGCGATCGGCATGGGTGTCGATAACACCATCGTGGTGCTGGAAAACATTTTCCGCCACCGCGAAATGGGCAAGGATCGCTTCACCGCTGCTAAAGATGGCGCGCAGGAAGTAATGGGCGCGATCGTCGCGGCCACGCTGGCGAATATCGCGGTGTTCCTGCCTGTGGTGTTCATTCAGGAAGAAGCGGGGCAACTGTTTGCCGATATTTCGATCGCCATCAGCATTTCGCTGGTGTTTTATATGCTCGTCTCGCCGACGGTCATTCCCATGCTCGCGACGCTGTTCCTGCGCAAGATGCCCGGCGGATTTGTTGAGACGAAAGACGGCACGGTTGCGGCGCCGACCAACACTATTCTGGGAAGACTCACCAGCCCGCTGGCACGCGTCGGCGGGGCGGCTTCTGACTGGTTCTATCGCCTGCTGATGTGGCTCAACCTCGGCGTGCTGCGGCGGCTGGCGCTGGTCTTGGTGATGGTGAGCGTTTCTGCGGCGGCGGCATATTTTCTCATTCCTCAACGCGATTACCTGCCGGGCGGCAACCAGAATCTGGTGTTCGGCTTCGTCGCCACGCCGCCGGGGTATGGCATTGATGAACTTCGGCAGATTGGCCGCAAGATTGAATCGGGCCTGGCGCCTTGGTGGGAAGCCAAGCCCGGCTCGCCCGAATTGAAGCAGGTTCAGGATCAATGGGTAATGGCCCGCGACAAGTTCGCGCTGCCCGGCATGCAGCAGGCGATCGATGGCATTAAAGCGTCTGTTCCGCCCGATAAGTTCGAGGAAGCCGCCGGCATGTTTATCAAGATGAAGGCCGAGCTTGCCGCCAGCCCCCCGCCGAGTGCGATTGATAATTTCTTTTTTGTTTCCTTCGGCGGCGGCGCGTTCATGGGGGCGACCAGCGCCGATATGAAAAACGTCAAGCCGCTGGAATTCCTTTTCAGCGACGCCGCGCGTGGCATTCCCGGCGTGATGGCGTTTCCGAGGCAGGCATCGATCTTCCGCACCGCCGCGCCGGGCACGGTAGTTGAATTGCAGATTTCCGGCCCGAACATCGATCAAATCCGCGCCGCCGCCGCCGCAACGCAGGGGATGATGATGGGTAAATTCGGTCGCTACGTGCGTTCGGAGCCGCAGAATTTCAACCTCGGCCGAAGCGAAACGCAGATTCGGGTGAACCGCGAGCGCGCCGCCAACGCCGCGGTGCCCAGCAGTACCGTGCGCCGGCTGGCGCGCGTGGCGGTGGATGGCGAAGTCATTGGCGATTACCGCGGCGAAGGGCGCTCGATTGATCTCACCGTCGTCAGCACCACGGCGCGGCAGGGCTTCACCGACGAGCTGCGCAACCTGCCCGTGGTAACCCCCGACGGACGCACCATCCCCATTTCTACCGTGGCTGATTTCATCCAGACCACCGCCCCGCAATCCATCACCCGCATTGAAGAGCAGCCCGCGGTCAAACTTATTTTAGCGCTCAACAAAGGCGAGACGATCACCGAAGTAACCAACTTGATTCAATCGCAGGTGATCGCGCCGCTGCGACAAGGCAAAGTGATCATGCCGGAGATGAACGTGCGCGTGGCCGGCTCGGCCGATAAGCTGCAGGATTTCCAGAAGGCGTTCATCCCCGGCTTCCTCCTCGCCGCCGTCATCACTTATCTGCTTCTGGCGGCGCTGTTTGAAAGCTGGCTGCATCCGTTTGTCATCATCATGAGCGTGCCGTTCGCGCTGGCCGGCGGGTTTGTGGCGCTGGCGATCCTCCATCGCATCAACGGCCAGACGCTTGATGTGCTGACGATGCTCGGCTTCGTTATCCTCATCGGCACGATTGTGAATAACCCGATTCTCATCGTGCACCAGGCGCTGAACTACATCCGCGAAGGCATGGATCGCCGCCGGGCCGTGGCGCTGAGCGCGCAGACGCGCGTGCGGCCGATTTTCATGAGCGTTATTACGTCGGTCGCAGGCATGGCGCCGCTGGTCATCTTTGCCGGCGCGGGCAGCGAACTGTATCGCGGCCTGGGCGCGGTGGTCATCGGCGGGCTGCTGGTGTCAACCGTCTTCACGCTGCTCCTCACCCCGGCGCTGATGAGCCTCATGCTTGATATGCAGGAAGGGCTGAAACGGCTGTTGCGGATCGGCCCGAAGGAATCGCTGCCGCTGGGCGCGTCAAACGTAGAGATCACTGCGAAGTAAATGAATTAGAGCGAGCGGGATCGCATCATTTTGGCGATGGGTCCTCTTTTGGGACCAATTGCGCTTAACTCCACAACTCATCCAGCGTTTTCCTCACCGCATCAAACAACTGATCCAGTTCCGGCTTCGTCACAATCAACGGCGGCGACACCGCGATCAAATCGCGGATTCCGCGGACGATCACGCCGTGTTTGCGGGCGATGTTCGCGGCCTTTACGCCGAGCGTGTTGGGGTGCTTGGCCAGTTCCGCTCGCCCGCCCCTGGGGAGGAGTTCGACGGCACCGATGAGCTGGCACCCGCGCACTTCGCCCACCGCCGGGTGGCCTTTCAACTCGGCGAGCTTCTGCTGCATGTACGGGCCGGCGACGTCTCTCGTGTGTTCGATTAATTTGTCGTTCACGATGATATCGAGGTTGGCCAGCGCGCACGCGCACGTGGTCGGGTGGCCGCTGTAGGTAAAGCCGTGGGCGAGGTAACCGCCGGTGTTGAGGGTCTGGCTAATTTCTGCGCTGACCATCGTCGCGCCCAGCGGCAGGTATCCGCTGGTGATGCCTTTGGCGAGGGTCATCAAATCGGGGTCGAGTTGCCACATGGTGCTGGCGAACCAGTCGCCGAGCCGGCCGAAGCCGCTGATCACTTCATCGGCGACGAACAGAATGTCGTTGTCGCGGCAGAGCTTGCGAAGCGCAACGAGATACCCCGCCGGCGGAATAATCACGCCGCCCGCGCCCTGGATCGGTTCGACGAACATCGCGGCGATCGTGTCGGCGCCTTCTTTGTCGATAATCCGTTTCGTTTCGTCGATGCACCATTGGCCGTACTGCGCATCGTTCATGCCGTTGTTGGCGCCCCACGCATACGGGCCGGGCACGTGAATCCAGCCGGGCAGCGGGAGGTCAAACGGCAGGTAACAACTCGGCAAACCGGTGAGGCTCGTCGATGCGATCCCCACGCCGTGATACGCAAACGTGCGCGAAAGAATCTTGGTTTTCTTCGGCGACTTGCCTTTGATTTTCCAATACCCGCGGATCAGTTTCATCGCGCTTTCGTTGGCTTCCGATCCGCTGTTGGAAAAAATCGTGTGCGTGAGCCGCGTGCCTTTGGCCAGCTTCGCCAGCCGGTCGGCCAGTTCAATCGCAGGCTCGGTCGTCGTGTTAAAGAAGCTGCAATAGTACGGCAGCTTCTTCATCTGGTTGTACACCGCATCAACAATCTCGCGGCGGCCGTAACCGACGTTAACGCACCACAACCCCGCAAGCCCGTCGAGCAGCCGCCGGCCGTCCTGATCGATGACAAAACAACCCTCCCCGCCGGTGATCACGTGCGTGCCGGTTTTGTGCATGTCATCGTGATGCGTAAACGGATGAAGGTGGTGCTCGCGGTCTTTACGTTGGAGGTCGGCGGTGGTCATGCAGGGATTTTACCACCAAATGCTCTACCGCACGAAGCGCACCGTGGAGCGACAACGAACAATTCGACGCGGCGTCTGGACAGCGGGGTGAAGCACTTTCGCGTGCATGGAAAGGGATCGAAGATTCGGTATGTTCCCGTGCATCCCGCGGCGCTGGATCGGATTGATGCCTACACGGCCGCGGCGGGACATGCGTTGGATTTGGAGGGGGCGTTGTTTCGGCCGACGAAGGTTGCTGCAGGTGCAATCATCGAGAAGGCCATCGCGTATCGGAGCGTGTATGACGTGATCAAACGCTACGCGGTTGCGGCGAATATTCCGGTGGCGGAGTTTTGTGTGCATTCGCTGCGGGCGACTGCGGCGACCAATGCGCTCGACAATGGGTCGGATATTGCCAAGGTTCAGGAGTGGTTGGGGCATGCGAATGTTTCGACGACGCGGCTTTACGACAAGAGAAAAACTCGCGCGGAGGATTCGCCGACGTTTAAGGTGGCTCATTAGCAGGACACGAAGCGACAATTGTGCCGCGTGGCACAAACGTTCGGCCTGACGCGCCGCAAGCGCGCTACCCGCGATTGTGCCACGTGGCACAATTTTCGAAATGCGATGTAAGTGACGGTTGGATAGGCGTTTACGGAGATCGCAAATCATACTCGCACCGAACATAATGTTAAGACGACGCCTTGCTTGGACCGCCCGCACCCCCGGGATGGCCGGCATTGTCAACAAATAGACACGAATGCTGTTACCACGGTCCTTCGGCGGTTTCCTCGCGCGCTTCTTCGTCGCGCATTTCGCCGTAGCGCTTGACGACCTGCACGCTTCCCGGCCAATCGAGATGGTGCAGCCAACTACGCAGGTGATCAACGAGTTTGTCGGCATCTGGGCAACTGAAGTACAGGCGATATTCGCCTTTGAACGGTTCGCTGCCTTCCAGACGGCCGAAGTAAGCCGCATCGATTGGCGCTCCCGGATCGGAAAGGAGCGCGTCGAGGCTATTCATGATCATCTCGACATGCTCTCGCTGTTGCTTGTTCGGATTTAGGTTGGTTCCGGTTTCCAAACGGATGACGAGACTATGGCAAGCGAGATCCGGGGTACGGGCCTGTTCCCGCTCAGTGGCGTTCTGCTTTCTTGCTTCTTGATACCAGATTGTGCCCTTAGGCCAAGGCCAGATCTTTTCGAACACGAAGTTGCGCAGCCCCGCAGTTCGCACCCGATCGACGAACGGTTGAGTAACGTACACGTCGGACAAGTCATGACGCATACGGAAAATGGTCAACCCATCAAGCCGTTCGGGCCTGATGGAATAGTAGTAGTAACTTCTTGCCACCGAGGTGCTACTCCTATGGCAGTCGATTACCACACTTTCGTTAGGATTGATAATGTCGACAACAGTTCTGAGGTTGTAAGCCCAATATTCACCGTCCTTGTACCGAAGTGGTAACAGCTCGCCATTCGCATTCAACAGGTCGCGCAGTGCATCGACTGCCCGTCGGCTGAAAGCCGGAAATTCCATCAGTTTTGGGTAGTCGTTCCAAATCCGAATCCGCCCGCTCACCTCGAGCGGTATCCACACTTTATTCAGGGTCGGGGGCACCCAATCCGCGACAATTGGTGCAGCGGGATAAAAGTCCGTGAGCCGATCATCATGCCCGTGGCCACGGGCTCCCAAGAGTGAGGTGGAAGAGATAGGGACAAATCTTTCGATCCTCGGATCGTCGTGATCAATGTCCAAGTGATATACCGCGATCAAACTCATTGCTTCTTCCACTTCCGCGGCCACGGTTCTTGCGGCGGCTCCAATCGAAAGGCGACGAGTCATCGCTTGATGAACATGCCAGTCTTCACTTGATCTACGGAAGAGAC
>CAZXLA010000028.1:0-29539 GCA_964641895.1 uncultured Tepidisphaeraceae bacterium | reverse complement strand
TGAAGCGCACTCTACGAACCTTCCATGTTGGCGGTTTCGGCAACACTTCCGGCAAGCCGCTCATGATTCCCGCCACGGACAAATCCAAATCCAGTAAGGGCCAGTGAATTGCCTTCCCCGGGCCGATCAATTCCCAAGCATTTCGCTGCGCCGATGTTGCGCGTTGCAGCGTGGGATACTTCGACAAGGGAACTGACACTTCGCGATCGTCATCAAACGCAACAATCAGCCGGCTGTGCTCGAAACGCAGAGACGTTGCCTTGATCGCCACTTGGGATTTACGTGTTGCGGTTGCGCCAGTGCTCATTCCAACTTCTCCAAATTGTTTCAACAAACTCACGCAGAATCATACCCTGTTGTCGAAGCTCTGCTGCAGAAAATTCGTCTTAGTCCTGACACAACAGCGTGACAAGTTCCCAACTGCTGTATCGCTTTCCCTTGCCGATGTGCACATGCGGCGGATGCGGGTGATCGTGAGAGAAGATGAAGATGCGATACCCCTTTAAGTCGCTCTTGCTTACCTCGATATTGGGAAGCAACGTAGCCATCGTTATTCGCTTGCGGGCTGTGAAAAGTTTCGCCCGGCCCCGCCGAATTTTACTTCCTGGCTCGCGTCCGGCCCTTCCCCGAGCCTTATAACGGGTTGGGCGCGCCTTACCGCTTGCGTTCGTTCTGCTCGGCTTGGGCTTGCAATTGTTGCAACGACATCCAATCGGCGTCGCGGAATTTGAGATTGTCGCCGAGGATCTGCTTGAGCCTCCACACAAGCCGCCCGGTCATCGACAAGACTTTGCATTCAGCCGTCAAGGTCGAGCCGTGGATGCGCATGGAGCCCAATAGCTGGCGGCCTCCGAATTTGGACAGTGGGCTCCAGTGGTTCTTTGGGTATGCACGTGTGAAGCAGAAGTGCTGGGTGCCGTCGTCATCGGTTCCATCAGCTCCGAATTCAGGCTCGTTGCGGTTAAGCACGGTCACGGCGGCTTCGGGATCGCGCAGGTCAAAGTTGGCGGTCGTGAAGCAGACTATTTCTTTGTCCGCTGGAACGTCGTCCAGCTCATCCGCATCGTAGCTGCGCAAAACCTCAAGCAGCCGCGGCGGGGTGAAGTCCTCCTGCGTGAGGTATTGAAGCCACCAATCGGGGGTGCCGGCCATCGCCGGCAGGAGCGCGAGTAGCGGTTCGGACACGCGTTCATCCATTAGATACCCGCGCTCGAGCGCCCACGCGCGAACGCCGTAGACATATCGGGCCAGCAGGTCTGGATCGCCTGGAACGCACGGAGGCGAGTTCTCCGTCACGCTCCCCAGGAATGCGTCGATAACGCTCATACTGGCGCAGTTCTGGTCGCCGAACATGATGGCAAATCCGCCGGCCATCATCTGTAACTCGAAAACGGCGAAGGCAAACGTTCCATCGGGTTTCTGGCGGACGATCAGCGATGATCCACAGCCGGAAGCGCGCCAGACATCGCTGTCGGGCACAAGGCACCTGACCACCGGCCACGTGCGGCACACCTTGGCGCTCACGCGCGCGACCCGATCCGCCACCGCGGGGCTGTATCGGCGCGCCTCGCGGCGCCGTTCCTCTTTTTTCTTGCGTCGAATGGACATGGATAAGACCTCAGTGGTTGCCGCAGTTAACTGCACCCCATCGAATTCCCGCAATTCTGGCACTTGTAGCAGGTGCCGGAGCGCACGGTGATGCTGCCGCACACGTCGCACGCCGGCGCGTCGCTTTGCATGCTGGTGCCTTGCTGGCTCAGGGGGTCGAGCGTGGCGAGGCGGGATGTTGTTGATGGCGCTACGCGCCTGGACGTCGCTTGCGCCTTTGCGCTGGGATCCGGGGCGGCGCTGCGCTCTGCCCCGGCGTGGGAGGGGGAAATGCCGGATTGCGCGACGCTTGCGTCAAAAGGGCGGCTCACCTCCCCGCGCGACTGGTCGAGTTCTTCTTCGACCGCATCGGCCAGACTCGACGCCGGTTCGCGTTGCGGCGCGTTGGCGGCGCGGTAGCCGGGGACGAACTGCATCGCCATCCAGCGGAAGATGTAATCCACCAAACTCTTGGCGAAGGGGATATCGCTGTTGCGCGTCATGCCGCTGGGCTCGAAACGTACGTGTTCGAACTTGCGCACCAGGCTTTCCACCGGCACGCCGTACTGAAGCGATACCGATACGAGCGTGGCGATGGTATCCATCAGCCCGCCGATGGTGCTGCCCTCTTTCGCCATGGTGATGAACAGTTCGCCGGGTTGGCCGTCGTCGTAAAGGCCGACGGTTAAGTAGCCTTCGTGTCCGGAGATATCGAATTTGTGGGTAACAGCGTGACGGGTATCCGGGAGGCGACGACGCAGGGGTCGTTCGACGATTCGCTCGACGATTTTTTCGATAATATGGGTGTGGATTGGCTCGAGCTTTTCGATGTTTCGATCGGGGCTTCGATCCGACTCCTCGCTTCGCTCAGCGTCGGTGTGGAGGCTTGAAACTGTTGACAGCGCCTTAGTGACATCTGTTGCCAACTCGTCTTTTGCTGCGGCGACGTTCTCATGATCGTCCTCCTCGACTTGGTCAAGCTGTTCATCCGATTTTACGTTTAAGGGTTGGCTGAGCTTGCTGCCGTCGCGGTAAAGCGCGTTGGCTTTGAGGCCCAGCTTCCAACTGAGTTCATAGGCTTGTTCGATATCGGCAAGGGTTGCTTCGTTGGGAAGGTTGATGGTTTTGCTGATGGCGCCGGAGATAAATGGCTGGGCGGCGGCCATCATGCGAATATGGCCTTCGAACGCGATGAAGCGCCGGCCGTGCTTGCCGCATTTGTTGGCGCAATCGAAAACGGGAAGGTGATCATCTTTCAGGTGCGGCGCGCCCTCGACGGTGCCGCGGCCGCAGATGACGTCGCTGGCTTCGTCGATCTGATGCTTGCTGAAGCCGAGGTGACGCAACAGGTTGAAGCCCGGCGCCTGCCACTTTTGTTCGGTGACGTTGAGCCGCTTGAACAGTTCGGGGCAGAGCGTCCACGGGCTGAACGCAAACGACAGTTCAAACATGCCCGGCAGCGAGGTTTCGATTTTCTCCAGATCGGCATCGGTGAAGCCGTGCAGCTTGAGCGTGGCCCAGTTAATGTGCGGCGCATCTTGCAGCGTGAGGATTCCCATCACGTGCTTGAGGATGTCGCTGACCTGCTCAGGGGAGTAGCCGAGATTTTTCAGCGCCGGTGGAAGCGACTGGTTGGCGATCTTGAAATACCCGCCGCCGGCGAGCTTTTTGAATTTGACGAGCGCGAAATCCGGCTCCACCCCGGTGGTGTCGCAATCCATCAACAAGCCGATGGTGCCGGTGGGGGCAATCACGGTTGATTGGGCGTTGCGGTAACCGTATTTCTCGCCAAGGGTTACGGCGCGATCCCAGCATTCCTGGCTCGACGCCAGCAGTGCGGGGACCGCCAGCGTATCGCCGGCGGTGAATTGCGCGGCATCGATGCCGACGGGCGCGATATCGAGCTTCTCGTAATCGCCGATTCTCCCCGGCATTGTCGCGGCGACGGGGCGATTCGAGCCGACGTCGTACGCCGCGCGCCGGTGGTTGCGCATTACGCGCAGCATGTCGCTGCGGTTCTGCTGATAGCCGGGAAACGCACCCAGCTCTTTGGCCATTTGCGCGCTGGCGGCATAGCTTTCGCCGGTGAGGATGGCGGTGAGCGCGCCGCAGATGGCGCGACCCTTCTCGCTGTCGTAAGGAATGCCCGCCTGCATGAGCATGGCGCCCAGGTTGGCATAGCCCAGGCCGAGCGTGCGGAACTTGTAGCTGAGTTTGGCGATTTCTTCGGATGGGAAGCTGGCCATCAGCACGCTGATTTCGAGCACGATCGTCCAGAGGCGAATGCCGTGCTTGTATCCTTCGATATCAAACCGCCGGCTTTCGCCATCGAAGAACGTGAGCACGTTCAGGCTGGCAAGGTTGCAGGCGGTATCATCGAGGAACATGTATTCCGAGCAGTTGTGCACGGTCAGCCCGTTGGCGACGAAACTGCTGGTGACCGGCTCGGTGAGATCGAAGACCTGTTCGCGGCCTACGTGGGTCAGGCTCGATACGCGGTCCCAGTTGGCGGTGGGTTGTGGGTTGGTGGTTGTGGGATGGTGGTCGACGTTTGCGAAGCGGCCGCCAACCTCCGACTTCCAACCTCCAACCTCCAACCCCCGACCGACAACATTCGCTAGTTCTTCCAACTTGGGACTTGGAAGAACGCCAATATACTTGCAGAAAAATCGGAGGCTGCCCGGATCGATACGCAGGCCGTGGCGTCTATCGTCTGCGTCGCGGCGCGGCTGTTGATCGCCATTGCTGGCGGTCTCGCGCATGCCGAGTAGCGTGGGGGTTACTCGCCGGCCGGGCAAGCCTCCGCATACGACGGCTCCGCCGTCGAATTTATCAAAAGCCGATAGCTCATGGCTACTGGCCGATAGCAATTTGGATTTAACGCCGAAGCCCAGCAGGATCATCTGCACGTCCTGTAGCAGGCCCAGGCTTTCGTGTTGTAGTTCGATGGTGTTGTTGACGATCTGCCCGTCGGCGCTGAACAGGCCGCGCAGGATGTGCTTCTGCGCTGCTAAGCCGGTGGTGAAGGTGTCGTCGCTGAGTCGAACCTGTCCGTCTTCCACTCTTGCGAAAGCGCGGATGCGCGAGATGAGCCGACGGTTGGTCAACGTCACGGTAGCGACGCCAACCTCCTGCGATATCGAATCCGAATCTTCGCTTGGCTCAGAATCGGCGTGGGTGTCGAGCCAGTTTTCATGGACGTAATCCTGCATCTCGCTCAGTGCCATTGCGTCCAGACAGTGATCGAGTTGCAACGAATCGAGTTGCCCATTGGCGTTGGACATGAGCAAACCCGCAAGTTGGAAGAAGCGCGCGTCCTGCGGTTCGCCCACTTTTTCGACGCACGCGGGTTGCGCGGGCAGGCGAAGCTCGTCGCTCGGGGTGAGTTGCGAGGCTTCGACCCAGCCGCGGTGGCGGGTCCACACTTTGTGGTCGGCGGTGAGCTTGAGGCTGTAGCCGCACTCGGTGCGAAGTTCGTAGATGTCTTGGGTTCCCGTCGGAAACGCGCCTTCGGTGACGTGAATTTCCTGATTTCCGCGATTGGTGATGACGCGCGTGGGAATGTGGATCATCTGATCAATGCGCCGCCAGATTCCGCCGGGGCTGAGCACGCGGGTGTCGCCGGTGACGCACGGGTTGCTGGCATTAATGCGGCCGGATTGCGGGCAGGTGTGCCATTGATTAATCGTATCGTCGTACTGCACGCCCGGGTCGGCGCAACGCCACGCGGCGAAGGCGATCTGGTCCCACAATTCGCGGGCCTTCATGGTTTTGTGCGGTTGGCCGTTGACGCGATTGGTCAACGTCCAGTCGCCGTCTTCTTCCAGCGCCTTAAAGAAGCTGTTGGGAATGCGAACGGAGTTGTTCGAGTTCTGCCCGCTGACGGTGGAGTAGGCTTCGCCGTTGAAATCGTAATCGAGCTTCAGCCCGAGCTTTTTGGCCAGTTCCTGCTGATCCTTCGGTAAAACTTTGATGCCTTCGGCCAGCGCGGCCACTTTAAGCTCTTCGCGCACTTTCCAGTTGACGAACTGCTCGATATCCGGGTGATCGAGATCGAGGCAGACCATCTTCGCCGCCCGGCGCGTCGTTCCGCCCGACTTGATTGCACCGGCAGCGCGATCGCCGATTTTGAGGAAGCTCATCAACCCCGACGACTTCCCCCCGCCCGAAAGCGGCTCGTTTTCACCGCGCAGCCGGCTGAAGTTGGATCCGGTGCCGCTGCCATATTTGAACAGTCGTGCTTCGCGGGTCCACAAATCCATGATCCCGCTGGCGTTCACTAAATCGTCGCTGACGGATTGGATAAAGCACGCATGAGGTTGCGGGTGCGAATAGGCATCCTTGCTCTTCATCAAATCGCCGCTCTTCGGATCGCAATAAAAATGTCCCTGAGCCGGGCCGGTGATGCCGTAAGCCCAGTTCAGCCCGGTATTGAACCACTGCGGCGAATTGGGCGCGCACATCTGGTGCAGCAGCATGTAGGCGAGTTCGTCGTAAAACGCCTGAGCGTCTTCCTTTGTATCAAAGTACCCGTGCGATTCGCCCCAGAACCGCCAGCATCCCGCCAAGCGATGAATCACCTGCCGAGCCGAATTTTCCGCGCCTGATACGCTGTTGCCGTTGTCATCGCGAACGGGATTGCCGTCGCTGTCGGTTTGCGGAACGCCGGCCTTGCGGAAATATTTGCTCACCATGATGTCGGTGGCGAGCTGGCTCCACTGCTTGGGAATCTGCGCGTCCTTCATCTCAAAAACCACCGATCCATCGGGGTTGGAGATTCGGCTGACGCGCTTATCCCATGCAACCGTAGAGTAAACGTCCTGCCCGGCCTTAGTGAAACGGCGAGAGATTTTCATATTGATGGATCCTTCGTTCTCCCGCTCCATGTAATCAGGGAGGGGGTTGGGGGAGGGTCGAGCGGCGAAATGCGCACTTCGCACGCCGGCCCTCCCCCTAGCCCCCTCCCGGAGTACCAGGAGGGGGAATAATCAGGCATTCAAGTTGAAATAGAGCCGGTACGTCTTCCTCACGTTCATCGATTTGCGAATGACCACTCTGCCATCCACCGACGCTTCGCCCGAACCCGGCGAAACGGTGAACCGCTGACCCTTTTTCAGGTTATAGGTGGCGATGGTGTTTTTCGCGTCGACGTCGTAGATGTAAACCGTGCCAACGCCGTCGGCTTCGAATGACAAATCTTCGCCGCGGCCTTCGATGGGAATGGTGGCCGACTTGGGAACCGTCGCCCCCGCGCCGCCGCCGAAGATGGGGCCAGCGGGCTGATCGGGTTCGCGTGGGGGTTCGCGGTCGGTTCGGCGGTCGCTTAAGAAGTAGATGCGATGGGTGTGTTCGCGATCGAAGCTGTAATCGAGCACGCGCGTTTCATCGATCCACGCCCGGGCATCTTTGGGCGAGACGATGAATTCTTGGCCGCTGGATATCGGATAGTTGCCGAGCACGCGACGGTCGTCTGCGTCGTAGAGGTATACTCGGCCGGCGCGGTCGGCGCGCCACCGCATCTGTTCGCGGCCTTCCTGCACCAGGTCAGCGCTCTTTGGAACGCGGTCGTTGGATGCAGCATCATCGCCCGGACGGGAAGGCGAAGGGCGGTCGCCGTCGGATCCCCCGTCGCCGCTCAGACAACCGCTGCCTGTCGCGGCGAGGACGACCGACAGAAGCAAAATCGAAAACGCTGTTGTGATGTTTCGCATGGCATGAATCCTCAAAATTAACGTCGTTCGTAAACACTCTTTCGCACGTTCTCATCGGATGTCGATAGGTAAATGTCGTATTGATGCATCGGATCGAGCGGCCCGGCGCGAATGGTGCGCCCGCCGATGGTTACTCCCTTCTCTTGCGACACACTGAGAATGGTTCGCCCACCGGCGCGGGTTCCGATGATGACCACGCCGGATGTCGCATCGATCACCCGCAGGTCGCCGGGGTGTTCCAACAGGTAGACCAGCGGCAACGTGCCCGACTTCACCGGCCGTTGTTCTGTAATCACACGAATCGGCTCGGCAATAACGATCTGCGTCGCCGGCGGGATCGGCACGACCTTCGGCGGAGGCTTCTTGAACAGGTTCCTTAACGACTGACACCCGCCGGCGGTCAAGCTCGTGCAGAGCAGAACAAGAATGATTCGACGCCAGGGGCACACGACGATCCTCTGCAAATGACGGCAACAACCGCGAAACTAAACCCGTGCAAACGACGCAATGCCGCGCGGGTTCATACCCGCGGCTTGCGTATCATTAATCCACGCGCGGTAACGTCAATCCGACTTGATCCTGATATTTGCCCGATTTGTCTGCATAGCTGGTGGCGCAGACGCGGTCGCCTTTGAGGAAAATCAGTTGTGCGATTCCCTCGTTGGCGTAAATCTTGGCGGGCAGGGGAGTTGTATTGCTTATTTCCAGCGTGATTTTGCCGCGCCACTCGGGCTCGATCGGCGTCACGTTCACAATAATGCCGCAGCGGGCGTACGTGCTTTTACCGACGCAGATCGCCAGCAAGTCGCGCGGCATCGCGACGTATTCAATCGTTTCGGCCAGCGCGAAGCTGTTCGGCGGGATCACGACGTGATCGACGCCGGTGTGGTCGGTATCCACCGTAACAAAGGCGTCGTCGTTAAACTTTTTCGGGTCTACGATCGCCACCGAGCCGGTCATCGAGACATTGGTAAAAATCTTGAACACCGTGCCGACGCGGAGGTCGTAGCCGTAACTCGAGACGCCGTAGCTTATTCGGCCGGGGCGCTTGAGCGTGTCGGCAAACGGCTCGATGTCGATGAGTTCACGAATCTGCGTGTCGCAAAGTATTCCCATGACACCTTCCCGAGAGGGCGTCGGGCAATCCGACGACCCGTGCGAACACCGCTGACGTGACGAACCGGCGGAAATCCATTCCGCCGAGGCCGTCGCGACAGCCGGCAAATCAATCGTAATGCGCCATCATCCTGACGACGTGTCCCTATTATCGTTCCCTGCTACCGTTCCCTGTTACCGTTACTATGTCCGCTCGTTGTTCGGTTTATATCACGCCGAACACACGTCGAGTCTGGTAACATTCCGAAGGTGCAAGTCTATACTACATCTTGTGTTTTTCAACTCAAACTTTACTAAAAGTTGTGGATGAGTGTCCTCAAAAGCGCCTAAATTTCGGCTTGACTTGGACTTAACCTAATCTAAAAAAAGTTCACAAAGAAAAAGTAGCGTTGTTGCGGGCACGTTATCCACAAGTTGTGCGACGTCGCGCAGTGGATAAACCGCGGCACGCCAACTCGACCAGCGGCCGCTCGGCGCTTGAATCGTTGCGTCCGAAGCACACAATCCGCGGCAACTTAAGTTGGACTGTCCCATCTGCTTGTGAGGAAACCCCACCGTGCAACGCCACCCCGAGTACACCCGAAGCCGCATCCAACAGCTTGCCGACCGGATGCGGGAGAAGATTTACGCGCATCGTCAGCCCGTGCAAGCCCTCGAAGTCGCCGGGCCGGTCGAGCGAATCAGTTACGGCGACGCGCAGAAACTCAAAGGGTTTCGTCCCGCGAAGATCGGCGACCAACTCGGCCCGCTCTGGGCGACGTATTGGTATCGGGCGTCCGCCCGCGTGCCGAGGGATTTCGCCGGCCATCGCGTGGACCTGCATTGGGCGAGCCACAGTGAAGCAACACTCTGGATGAACGGCAAAACCATTCAAGGGCTGAACTTCGAACCCCATTCCTACGACCGCGCCGTACGCGCCGACGCCGTGCTAATGCCGAAGGCAAAAGGGGGCGAAAAAATTAGCTTTCAAGTCGAAGTGGCGTGCAACAGCGCCTTCGGCGATCCGGGCAAGCGAGGACCATACAGCAAAGATGCGGTCAGCCCGTTCGTGTTCGAAGCCTGCGAGCTGCGCGCGTTCGATCAATGGGCAGCGCAGATTTACTACGATTATTCAGTGCTGGTGGACTTAGAAGCCGAACACGACAAAGGCCTGGATCCCACCCGTGGCGGGGAACTGCTGTTTGAACTCAATCGCTTTGCAAACGTGTACGACGAGAACGACCGCAACACCTGGAAGGCCGCTCACGACCTCCTCAAGCCGCTCTATAGCCGCAAAAACGGTTCACAAGTCCACGAGCTTTCGGCAATCGGTCACGCGCATATCGATACTGCCTGGCTCTGGCCGCTGGCCGAAACGTGGCGTAAGTGTGATCGCACGTTCAGCAGCCAGACGACGTACATGGACGACTATCCGGAGTACAAGTTCGCCTGCTCGCAGGCGTATCAATACGACATCGTACGTCAGCGCAACGGCGATCTATATAAGCGGATCAAAGAACGCGCCAAACGCGGGCAATGGATTCCCGTCGGCGGGACGTGGATCGAACCCGACTGCAACATTCCATCTGGCGAATCGCTCGTGCGGCAGTTTTTGCTCGGCCAGCGCTACTTTCAGAAGGAGTTCGGCCGGCGGTGCAAAGAGTTTTGGAACCCCGACGTCTTTGGCTACAACGGTCAGTTGCCCCAGATCATGCGCGGCGCGGGGATCAAGCGATTTCTCACGCAAAAGCTTTCGTGGAACAAATTCACCAAGCCCATGCACCACACTTTCACCTGGCAGGGGATCGACGGCAGCGAGGTGATCGCCCACTTCCCGCCGGCCGATACTTACAACGCCAACGCCAGCGTCAAGGAAATTCGCCATAACGTGGCCAACTATAAAGACCATGACCGCAGCCGGCACAGCTACTACCTATTCGGCTACGGCGACGGCGGCGGGGGACCGACGCGGCAGATGCTCGAAAACCTCCGTCGCATGAAAGACACACAGGGCCTTCCGCGCGTCACCATGCGGTCCAGCGACGCGTTTTTCAAAAAACTCGAAGACGATTGCTCGCACCTGCCCACCACCGTCGGCGAGTTATATTTCGAGCTTCATCGCGGCACCTACACCACCCAGGCGGCCACCAAACGCGGTAACCGCAAGAGCGAAATTCTGCTGCATGACGTTGAATTTCTGCAGGCCCTGAAATGGCGATTGGCCCGCGCCGCATCGCCGTCGATGCGGGCCGAGATCAAATGCGCCTATCCGCACGATGCGATTGATGAGTTGTGGAAAATCGTTCTGCTGAATCAGTTCCACGACATCCTTCCCGGCAGCTCCATCACGCTGGTGTACGACGATGCCGCAAATCATTATGCACAGGTCGACTCGGCGGCGCGGGAACTGCGCGGGCAGGCGATCCGTGATCTGTTTGAACTGGTCGATGCGTACAAAGACAAAGCCTACGAGAGCGGCAAAATCACGCCGATCAACACCACCGGTTTCCCGCGGAAAGAGGTCGTTTTGACCCCCGACAAGCAACTTGTTCTGGCCGACTTGCCTTCCTGCGGGTTCGGTGAAATCGTTGAATCCCACGACCGCGTGCAGATCACCACATCTGCCGGCGGGTGGACGGTCGAGAACGGCCAACTACGCGCGCACGTGAGCAAGAGTGGGCATATCACGAGCCTCATCCAGAAATCGACCGGGCGTGAATCGCTCGCCGGCGACGGCAACGTGTTCCAGCTATTCGACGACCGCCCGACCGCGTGGGATGCGTGGGACGTGGATCCATCGCATTTAGAAACCGCCCGCGACTGCGGCCCGGCGACGACGGCCAGGGTCGCCAGCCAATCGCCGCTGCGCGTCGAAATCGCTTTCGAGCACACGATCGGTAAAGCCAGCGCCCTCACGCAGACGATTCGTCTCGACGCGCACGCGCGGCGAATCGAAATTCATTGCAAAGTTGATTGGCGGGAAGATCATAAATTCCTGAAAGTGGCATTCCCGGTGAACGCGCGCGCGATGAATGCGACTTACGAGATGCAGTTCGGCAGCGTCGAGCGGCCCACGCACTTCAACGCGCCGGCCGATCTGGCAAAGTTTGAAGTGCCGCTGCACCGCTGGTTCGACTTAAGCGAGCACGGGTTTGGCGTATCCATTCTGAGCGAGAGCAAATACGGCGCATCGACGCTGGGCAATATCATGCGCCTCAGCCTGCTCCGAGCGCCCACCAGCCCCGATCCGAAAGCCGATCGCGGCGAACACGCGTTTTCTTATGCCATCTTTCCGCATGCCGGCGGGTGGCGCGATGCCGGCACGGTGGCCGAGGCGGCGGGATTCAATATTCCGCTGCTCTGGGCGCCGGGCGCAGCGCCGCGGCGGTCGATGGCATCGGTCGATCAGCCCGGGCTGGTGATTGATACTGTCAAAAAAGCCGAAGATTCCGACGAAATCATCGTCCGCCTCTACGAAGCCCACGGCGGGCGCGGGACGGCCCGCCTCAGCCTTGGTTTTCCGTTCAAATCCGCCCGTTTTTGCAATCTCCTGGAAGACAACGGCCACGCGGCGGTCGTTACAAACGGCAAGATTGCCCTCCCCTACACGCCGTACCAGGTGCTTAGCCTGAAAGTCCGGTAAATAATTCCGGGAATTGCAACTTCAATTGATCGGCGGCGTCGGGATATAATGAATAGAGGCGTGTTGCCGATAAATGTAACATCAGCCAAGCCAACGGAGTCCGACCATGACCGAGAAACAATCCAAGAGTATCCGTAACCTAACTGTGCTTTTTGCCGCGACCGCCGGCATATCCATGGGCCTTTCGACTGTCGCCTTCGGGCAGGCGCGGTTGAACACCGGCGGGGCACTGGATCGCAATAACCGCATCGGAAGCGGCGGCGATAACGGCGGCGGCGGGGTGCGGCTGCCGTCGTACGTTCTTAACAACAACATCGTCTCGGGCAATGTCACCGGTGGGAGACAGTTCCGTGGAAACGTGGCATCCACCGACCCGCGCGCCTTCCGTGGGTCGCTTTCGGGCGGCGGGTTTGATCGCTTTATTGCCCAGTCGGCCGGCTCGGCGCCCAACGTCGTGCAGGGCAACTACTTCGGCGAAGCAAGTTCCAACGCCCAGGCGGTTCGACCGTACTTCGGCGATTCCGAAGGTGTCGCCCCGCCCAGCGGCTTCATCCCTTTGGGCGCATCCGGCGGGTACGTCGCGCCGACGGCGCTTCCATCACGCATCGGTTCGGATCTTCGACTGGGCAATGTGTACAGCAATCCAACGACCGCGCTGCCCAAGCCGGGCGAGTTGCTGCTGCCGGGCGCCGTCGATACTTCGAACAACAACACGCTGATTAGCGCTTCGCCGCTTTACGGCGTGAAGGGGCTGAACACCGGTGTGGCGTCCGACGTGCGATTTCTCTCTCGCTACACCAGCGCCGGCGATGATCGACGTGGCGTGACGTACGACGACGCAACGGTCCGTCGCCTGCAGAGCGAACTCGGCCAGGCAGAGGCCGAAGCGCCGGCGAACCCGCTGGGTGTGGGGACGCCGAATGCGGCATTAAACAACAGCACCGACAACACGCTGAACAACGACGCCCTCAAGAGCGACTTCGCCACCGGACAACAATCCAGCGGGCGCGTGCAACTCGCGCCGGCGGTGCGGCAATCGGCTCAGTATCGCGAGTTGCAGGCGCGGCTCGATCGGTTCAACACCGACAGCGATCCCGCCGCCCAGGCCAACCGCGAATATAATGAGCAGGTTCGGTTGAGGAACCAGCAGGAAAATCAGATGAAGCCGCCGGCCGACCCGGCGAACCCCCAAGGCGGCGAGAACACTCGTCCGGGGCAGGGCGCTCCGGGCGCGCCGCCATCCGGTAATCCCGCGGCGCCGGGCGTCAACCCCGCCGACCGCACTCCGGCCACGGGTATTCCAGGTTCCACCATTCCACTTCCCGGCCGGCGCGCCGAGAAGATGGAACGCAAAATTATCACTTCGTTCGCCGCCGGTGTACAGGCCAAGGGCTTGGCCGATGTGCTCACCGAGGCCGAGACGTTGATGCGCGATCAGAAGTTCGTTTCGGCGCTTGATAAGTACGATCTGGCCGAGCAGATTGCCCCGAATAATCCCCTGGTTCTGCTCGGGCGAGCCAATGCCGAATTGGGCGCTTCCTATTACGCCCGCGCCGAAACCCACATGCGGCAGGCGTTCACCGGCGCCCCGGCCCTGCTCATGGCCAAGTATGACCTGCGACAGTTCCTCGGCGACGAACGGCTGACGTTTCTCGTCAAAGACCTAAAGGAAATTGCCAACAATGAGAAAGCGGCCGCCCGTCCGTTGATTCTGCTCGCCTACATCGCGTTCAACGACGGCAACGACCGCATGGCCGCCGGCTACCTCGATCTGGCCGAGAAGCGGCTGGGCAAGAAGGATCCGTTTTTTGATTCGGTTCGAAAATACTGGGAACTGCCGGCCTACGACGCAACATCCGCCGAACCGAACAAGTGAACGCCTGCAGAAGCGTGACATTGTTCACGCAATAGTCCGTCAAGCAATCGATGTCTCGCGTGATCCCCGACCTCACGCGAGGCACGGGCCTCGGCAAAGTGCCGGGGCTTATTTTGTATACCTGCCTACGATAAAGCGTGAAGAAAAAGCGTAAACGCCGTCGCTCCGCCGATGAAGGGGCTTACACTTGTCCCACCTGCGGTGAAACGATCGTCGTGCCCGTGGATTTATCACAAGGCGGCGACCAGCAATACGTGGAAGATTGCCCGGTCTGTTGCAATCCCAACGTGGTGCACGTTGAATACGATCCCGCGTGGGAAAGCCCCCGGGTGTGGGCTGATGCGGAATAACCGACGACTTCGCTCGAAGGAATTGAAATGAAGAAACTGTTCGCCGCCATCGCTATAACGCTTCTGACGACGCTTGCGCCTTCGCGGGGCGAAGTGGCGCAGGCCGCCGCTCCATCAACCCAGCCGACCACCACGCAATTCGTCCGATTCATGGAAGATAAACAAGGCGGCGGCATTCTGGAGACGGCGGCGGTGGCGTACCTGCGAAAGGCTGACGGCGTTTCGGTCACGCTCATCGGCGCGGTGCACATCGCCGACGCAGAATATTTCGCCGGCTTAAACGAGAGCTTCGATCATTACGATGCCCTGCTTTACGAGATGGTGAAACCCAAAGACGCCGCCCCCACCGCCGACGATGTGAAGAAAAAGCGCAAGAGCAAAGGCATGATCGGCTGGGTAGGCCCGATGCAGAAATTCATGCAGGAGAACCTTGATCTGGCGTTTCAGCTCGAATCCATCAAATACGACGGTCGCCCGAATTTCGTCCACGCCGACCTCGATGCCGATACGTTTATGGCGATGCAGGAGGAGCGCAATGAGGGGTTCATGAAACTGTTCATTCGCGCCTACAAAGCCGAGTACAAAAAACAGAAGGCGGGCCAGCGCACCGCGGCGCAGGAGATCACCCCGTTCCATTTGCTGGCGGCGCTAAAAGCCGGCGACGATCGCCCGCGGCAGCTCAAGATGCTTTTCGCGCGGCAACTGGGCAACATCGAAGGGCAGATGGAAATATTTGAAGGCCCCAACGGCTCGGTCATCATCACCGAACGCAACAAAAAATGCCTGGAAGTGATGGACGCCGAAATCGCCGCGGGGAAGAAGAATATCGGAATTTTTTACGGCGCAGGGCACTTTCCGGACATGGAAGCCCGCATGATCGGCATGGGCTTCCGACGCGTCGGCCAAACCTGGCGAACGGCCTGGAACCTGACCCCGCCGGCGACCCAGCCGGCGAACTAAGGCTGCATTGTCTTCCCGAACAGTACGCTTCGGGATGACAAAGTTTGCGAAGCTCACACCTTTAAGTACACCTTCGCTCGGTGCATCCCCATCGCAATGACAACAAACACCGCCACGAACACCAGCGCCCACGCCAGTGACGTGTTCAGCGGCGAATCAAACGCGGGTTTGAAGATCGTGTCGTACAACCACGGCTTGATCGCCTTGTTAATCGGCTCCCCGGTTTTAACATCGACGGCGGGAATCGCTTTGATGAGCATCAACCGCCCGACCACGCCGGCAAGCACAAAAATGGTGATGGCGTTCATCCCGCAGGCGATGAGCGGCGCGGCCCATTTCTTGTAGCCGCAGATGTCGATGATCCAATAGCAAATCCCGAGGGCCAGGCATGCCAGGCCGGCGGTGTAGATGACGTAGCTGGGCGTCCAGATTTGCTTGTTGATCGGCATCAAGGCGAAATCGAGTATTGAACCGACGACCACGCCGAGCACTCCAAGCGAGAACACCGCGGCGATTTTTTCTGCCTGGGATTTGTCTGGACGTCGCAGCCAAACGCCGACGAGCCAGCCGCAGATAACCGTGGCGATGGCCGGAAGCGTGCTGAGGACGCCTTCGGGGTCGTTGTATGCGGTGTATCCGTGTTTGCCGAGCACGGTTTGATCGATGTAATGCGCGAGATTGCCTTCTTTGCTGAAGTCGCCGGCTGCGTACCCCGGGGCCGAAATGAAACGCATTGCAAAAAAATAAACCGACATCATCACCAAGCCGGCAATGGCCATCGCGCGCCAGTTGAGCTTGAGCGACAACAGCGCCACGACGGCGTAACAGACGGCGATGCGCTGCAGGACGCCCGGAAACCGCATGCCGGCGAGATTGAAAATACCGCTCGTGCCGCTGTACGGAATGAGGCCCAGACAGATTCCCAATCCAAACAAGATCCCCGCGCGGCGCAAAATTCCCGGAACGAGCGATTTCGTCGCCGCGTGACGCTTCGCCTGCGAAAACGGAATGGCGACACCGACGATGAACAGAAAAAACGGAAAAATCCAATCGGTCGGCGTGCACCCGTGCCACGGCGCGTGCGCCAGCGGGGCGTAGATGCTGGCCCAACTGCCGGGGTTGTTCACCAGAATCATGCCGATGATGGTCGCGCCGCGGAAGGCGTCGAGCGACATCAGACGCGCGGGTTTCGTCGCGACAGCATGCACGGAAGTGTCAGGAAGTGCGGTGGTGGTCATTCGCCGGCTAGAATACCCGACATGACTGATGCGACTGAAATTTCATCCATTCGAACCCTGCGCCGACGAATGTCGAACCTGCTGTGCGGCTGGTCGATCGCGTCGATCGTCGTCGGCGTGGCGATTTACTGGGCCGCCGGGCAGCAGGATTCGGCCAGTCGGAAATTTGCCGAGGCGGTTGCGTCACAATTTGTGATCTGGGGCGCGATCGACCTCGTCTTTTCGATCTTCGGCGTGATGCAGGCGCGCCGAGCCGATCGCACGCCGATCGACGATAGCGCGATCGCACGAGAACGAGCCGACTGCGACAAACTCATCCGCACGCTGAAATTCAATGGAAAACTGAACTGGCTATGGGTTGCCAGCGGCGTCGTGCTGCTCGCCAGCGCGTTCGGTGCCGTCTGGCGCCACGCCGACCCGGCGGCGGTCGGCTCGCTGTTTGGCCACGGCGCGGGCGTGCTGATTCAGGGCGGGTTTCTGTTCTGGCTTGATCGGCACTACTTGAGGCAACTTGCCCGCATCGGAAAGTGAATGGGCCAAGCTCCCCCTCCATGTACTCAGGTAGGGGGCACGGGGGAGGGTTCCGTCGGCGGAGGCATTCGACGGCTATGCGGCGCTCGCCCTCCCCCTTGCCCCCTCCCGGATGTGCAGGAGGGGGAACTCTTGCTACTTCACCTCAAACTCAATCTTCCGCCCGAACACCTTCTCGAACCACGCGGCTTTGCGGCGCGCGCCCCAGATTTCCAGTTCGGCATCGGCTCGGGTGTGGAGGCTGCAGCGGATTTTCTTTTCATCCAGCCGGCAAAACAGTGTTTGCACGGCGCTGGCATGGCTTCGATCCAACCCGTCGGCCAGCCGCAGCAGCGCCGAACCGACGTCAACCACTTTGCGGGCGCGTACCGGCAGTTTGAAATATTCTTTATGATCGCGCGCCGGCGGGCTTTTGCGGTGATACCGCGCCACGTTCGCGATGATCTGCACTTCTTCTGCGTCAAAATTCTTTAAGTCGCCGTTGCTGATCAGATACATGCCGTGCTTGTGATGCCCCTTGCCGGCGATGTGCCAGCCGATGTCGTGCAGCAGCGATGCATATTCGATCAGCTCGCGTTCGATGCTTCCCAAGCCATGCAGCGATTTCAGCTCGTCGAAGAACCGCAGACAGAGCCTGGTCACCTGTTCGCTGTGTGTCTTGTGCCAATCGCACCGCCGGGCCAAATCGATCACGCTGCGCCGACGGGGGTCGGGGACTTCTCGGCGGATGGCGAGGTCGGGCATGTGGCGGGCCAGGTAGTCGAGCAAAATCCCCTCCCGAAGCGCCGCGGGGCAAATCTGGATGCGTTTGGCGTTCATCCGATCGAACACCTCCTTCACCAGCAGCGCGCCGGCGACGATCTGATCTTTCCGCTGATCGTCCAGCCCGCGCATACGCCCGCGTTCGGTGCGGTCGGCGGCGGTGACCTTTTCCAGCAGTTTGGAAAACTTATTGCGGTCGATGGCGCCGACAAGACCATCGCCGTCGGCATCTTCGATGCCGTCGCCGCACATTTCTGCAATGTTTTCCAGCGTCCCGCTGGTTCCAATGATGCGGGCGGGCTTGTGCTTTAAAATGTCGGCAAAGAGCGGGGCCAGTTCCTTCTCGAAATGTTTCTGTAGCGCTTTGCGGTCTTCTTTGCTGATCGGGTCGCTCTTAACGAACTGTGCGGTAAGCCGGGCGGCGCCGAGCTTGCGGCTTTCGAGGATGTGGGCGCGCTGTTCGTCGCCGACGATAAACTCCACGCTTCCGCCGCCGATATCGATGATCAGATGCGGCTGATTTTTTAGACGCAGCGCATGGCGAACGGCCAGGTAAATTAGCCGGGCTTCATCCCGCGCGCTCACCACCTTCACATATAGCCCCAGTTCTCGGCGGATGCGCTCGATCAAATCTCCGCCGTTCTGCGCCTCTCGGACGGCGGATGTGGCAATGGCGATGATTTTCTCACATTGCCGCTGCTGCGCCGCCTGCTTGAACCGCGCCAGCACCGAAACCGCGCGATCCATCGCTTCGGCCGACAGGTTGCGGCTGGGGAAGCTGATGCGGCCCAGTCCCACCGGCTCCTTCATACGCCAAAGCGTGGTAATCGCGCCGTCGGCATCGGCCTGGGCGACGATCATGTGAATGCTGTTCGAACCCACATCGATGGCCGCCAAACGCAACGACGGCGTTTCGACCTTTGATGCTGACGATGATTTTGCCGCCCGAAACGCGCCGTTGCTCATGGCGGGGGATTGTACAGAGGCGACGAGCAATTGCGTCCGGTCGCCTGTCGGGTTGTCAATCTATGCCGGCCATCGCCTCCTGCGACGAAATAATCGGCCTTCTGAGTCGAAACTTCTGGCAGGCTTTGGTCTTACATGGGTTGCGGAGTATCCTCTCCGCTCTTTTGCCTCGGCGGTTTTTCGCCATTCGACCTCGGCCGCCAAAGCGGACAGTCAGGAAGCGGACGTGAAGCTCATCATCGGAATTGTTATCGCAGTGGTGGTTCTCGGCGGCATTGGCGGTTCGCTGGCCATGAAGTTCCGCACCGGCGACGGCGGCGAGGGGGAGATCGTCCGCATTGATAAAGTCGTTCGGGGCGATTTGTCTGAATTGGTTAGCGCGCCGGGCACCATTCAGCCGAAGTCGAACGTGAAAATCAGTGGGCGAGTGTCGGCGCGCATCGTCGCGATTCCCTTCCGCGAGGGTCAGCGTGTCACCAAGGGCGATCCAAACGCCAACCCGCCCGTGCCGCCGTCGGTTCTGCTCAAGCTGGATTCGACCGACCTCGAAGCGCTACTTCGCGCCGCCGAGGCGCGCAAGGCGGCTCAGCAGGCACAGATTGCGGTCACCGGGTCGCAGGTGGCTTCGCAGGAGGCACAGGTCGGCGCGCGCAAGTCTGAGTTAGCCGATGCCGAACGCGATCTCGCCCGCCAGGAAAAGCTGTTTGAAAGCAAAGACGTGAGCCAGGTGGTCGTCGAAATCGCGCAGACCAAAGTGGATCAACTGGCCGCCCAGTACGCATCGGCCCAGCGCATGCTCGATGGCGAACGCAACAGCCTCGAAGTGCTGCGCTTTCAGGTAGAAGCGGCAGAAGCGGAAATTGCCCGGGCGCGCGATTCGCTGTCGTACACCACCATCGTCGCGCCGATCGATGGCGTGGTGACCAAGGTCAACAGCGAAGTGGGCGAGCTGGTCGTCGTCGGCACCATGAACAACCAGGGCACCGTCATCATGGAAGTGGCCGACCTCGATACCATGATCGTCAACACCCGCGTGGATGAAGGCACCGTGGCGGCGATCAAGTTAGGCCAGTCGGCCGACGTGCGCTCGCAGGCCTACAAAGATCAGGTGTTCGACGGCACCGTGACCGCCGTCGCGCTGGCGCTGACTGAAGAGCTGCGCGATAACCTGAAATACTACAAGACGGAAATCACGCTCAAGTCCGCCGGCCACAACATCGTTTCGGGCCTGACCGCCGACGTGGATATTGAAACCGAATTGCACAAAGACGTGCTCAAAGTGCCCAGCCAGGCGGTGCTGGGCCGTAACAAGGACGAACTTCCGGTGGACATCCGCAACGCGGCCGAAGTTGATCAAACCAAATCGCTGGCCACGGTGGTTTACAAATTCGTCGACGGCAAGGCGATGGTCGCGCCCGTGAAGATTGGCGCCAGCGACGTTACGCACACCATCATCGAAGCCGGCCTGAAAGAAGGCGACGCGGTCATTGCCGGTCCGTATAAAGTCTTCGAGACGCTGAAACACGAACAAAAAGTGCGCGACGAAACCGCGACGACGAAACCGAGTGAGAAGAAGTGATTGAATGATAAGTGGCCCAGTCGTCCAGTGAGTCCGAAGCATCGTGCCGCAAGACTCAACGACTCAACCACTCCTCAACTCCACCACTTCAAACCACCCATGCTCATCCGCATCCGCAACATCACCAAGCATTACAAAGTGGGCGTGGAGGAAATTCGCGCGCTCGATGGGGTGGATCTTGATGTGGAGCAGAATGAATACGTGGCGATCATGGGCACCAGCGGGTCGGGCAAGAGCACGCTGATGAACATTCTGGGCTGTCTCGATCGGCCGACATCGGGCACGTATGAACTTGATGGCAAACTGGTTTCGTCCATGACCGCCACGCAGCTTTCGGCGGTGCGAAATGAGCGGATCGGGTTTGTCTTTCAATCGTTCGAACTCCTGACGCGCGCCACGGCGCTGAAGAATGTGGAACTGCCTCTGCTCTATTCACCCGACGGTTGGTGGGGCCGCCGCAAGCGCGCAGTGGACGCGCTCGAACGCGTGGGTCTCGGCCCGCGGATGCATCATCGCCCGAACCAGCTTTCCGGCGGGCAGCGGCAGCGCGTGGCGATCGCGCGGGCGCTGGTTAATCATCCGAAAATTCTGCTGGCCGACGAGCCCACCGGCAATCTCGATAGCCGAACCAGCGAAGAAATCCTGCGGCTGTTTGAAGAACTTCACACCGCCGGGCAGACAATTTTGATCGTAACGCACGAGGCTGATGTCGCCCGGAACGCCAAGCGTGTCATCCGCATGCGCGACGGCAAAGTGCAGAGCGACTTAAGTGCCCCAGAAGACATCGCCCGCTCCGGCGAAATTCCCACCGCGCACCGCGCCGCCGCAGTGGTGCAATCGGCGGGGCCTGGCTTTGAAGTCACTGGGCTTGAAGTGACGGGAGGCCCGGCATGAGCCTGTTTCGCGTGCCGCTGCAACTGGCCGTACTGTTTTACCAGAGCCTGTTTTTGGCCCTCACTCAGATTTGGGCGAACAAGCTTCGTTCGATTCTGACGACAATCGGCATCGTCATTGGCGTGGCGAGCGTCACATGCGTCATCGCGGCGCTGACGGGGTTGAAGGATAATGTGCTGGGAGAGTTTGAGTCGTTCGGGACGAACAAGGTTTACGTGTTTCCGCGGCGTCCGCCCAGCGGGGCGATGCGCAACGCGCCGTTTTACCAGATTCGTTTTCGCCCGGAGTTGTTCGATCAGATGCTGGCGCAGTCGCCGTCGACAAAACATTTCTCGCGCGTCACGCAGATCGTCACCACCGTGCAATATGACGAAGCCCGCGACGAGAATGTAAGCGTCATCGGCATCGAGCCGGCGTGGCACGATATTGAGCGGCGCTACGTCATCATGGGCCGGCCGTTCAGCCTTATTGACAATGAACGATCGCGTCCCGTATGCCTCATCAACGAAAAACTGCGGAATCGACTCGGGTTGCCCACCGACTGCACGGGCACGTTTCTCGTGCTCGACGGCCGGCGGTTTCTAATCGTCGGGATGATCGAGCCGAGCAAACAGGGCAACATGATCCGCGACGATGCCAGCGACGCTGAGGTGTTCGTTCCCTTCACCACCGCCTGGCGCGCCGCCAGCAAAGGGCCGTTCTTCCCCTTCATGTACGTCATGGCCGCCGCCAAGAGTACCGAATTAGCCCCTGATGCGCAGGCGGAGATTACGTATTACCTGCGCAAACAACGCAAGATCGACTACGGCCAGGAAGACACTTTTCGCGTCGAGGTCATCGATCAGTTTGTGCAGCAGTTTAAGGCGCTGGCCGGCGCAATTACGATCGTAGCGGCGGGGATTGTGGGCATCTCGCTCATCGTCGGCGGGGTGGGGATTATGAACATCATGCTCGTGAGTGTGAGCGAGCGCACGCGCGAAATCGGGCTGCGCAAAGCGGTCGGGGCGAAACCATCGGCCATTCTGCTGCAGTTTCTGGTTGAAGCGGTAATGCTGTGTTTCTTCGGCGGATTGGTGGGGCTGTTGATCGGGCAGCTGATGACGATGGGCATCGCGGCGATCCCCGGCGCGAAGCTGGATAAAGCGGTCATTCCGCCGTGGGCGATCATTCTTTCGTTTGGCTTTGCGGCGCTGGTGGGGCTGGTGTTCGGCATGTTCCCCGCCATCAAAGCGTCACGGCTCGATCCGATCGAAGCGCTGCGCCACGAATAGTTCATTTCAACCACAGATGAACACGGATTAACACAGATTGAGAAAGACTGGGAACGAGGAATGAACCGAGCAAGCATTGGTCTTATCTGTGTTTATCTGTGTTCATCTGTGGTTCTTCTTTCCGGCTGCCGCGACATGGGCGTCGGCGCGACGGGGGAATACACCGTCGCCCGCCAGCGGACGCGGCAGATTGAAGAAGTCGCCCCTGAATCGCTTCCCTCGCTCGGGCCGGCTACCACGCAGCCGTTCGTGCTTTCGACCACGCGGCCGACGACGCAGGTAACGCAGATCCCCGTCACGCTTGATCAGGTTCGGCGGTGGGCTTTGCAGAATAACCTGGATCTGAAAGTCGACCTCCTTGATCCGACGATCGCCAGGCAATCGATCTCGCAGGAGCAGGCGCGGTTCGAATCGGTCTTCACCACCAATGCACAATTCGGCACGACCGATACGCCGTTTCTCACCACCGATCAGCAGGGCAATCGACAGATTTCCGTTTCGGGTTCGGAGTTTTTCAGCGTGGTTCCCGGCCTGCGGCTGCCCTTGATCACCGGCGGAAATATTCTGCTCAGCACGCCGATCAACCGCGTGGAGAACTCGACCGGCCGAATTGATATCAATACCGGCCTGCCCGTTTCCGATCTGCAATGGTCGACCGATTTTACCTTCACCTTCAGCCAACCCATCCTCCGCGGCGGGGGGATTGATGCCAATCTGGCCAACATTCGCGTCGCGTTCTATCGATATCAACAGTCTGAAGCGCGAACCAAGCTGCGCGTGATGACGGTTCTCAGCGACGCCGACCGCGCCTATTGGCGACTCTACGCCGCCATCAAGGGCCTTCAGGTTCGCAAACAGGAATTTGATCTGGCGGTGAAGCAACTCGAACGCGCCCGCAGGCAGGTGAATGCCGGCGCGGCCGCCGAGGTGGAGGTGATTCGCGCCGAATCCGGCGTCGCCGACCGCGTGAGCAACGTGGTGCAGGCGGAGCGTGAATTGCGCAACCAGCTTCGCGAGCTTAAGCGCATCATCAACCAGCCGGGCCTGGAGATGAACACGACCATCCTTCTCCAGCCAGCCAGTGAGCCCCGGTTTCTCGCGGTGCGCCTTGATGCCGATGCACTGGCCGACCGCGCCATTCGCGATCGCATGGAAATCCTCGAAGCCGAGCTGCGCATCCTCCAGCAATCGGAAAGCGTCAAGCTCGCCCGAAACGACCTGCTGCCGTTGCTGTCGTTGCAATACCGCTACAACGTGAACGGGCTTGGCGTGACCTCAGGTGATGCGTTTGATTTGCTCACCGACAACCGCTTCGCCGATCACAGCGTGGGCCTGCAAGTAGAAATCCCCATCGGCAACGTCGCCGCCAAAAGCCGCCTGCGCCGGGCGCTGGCCCAGCGGCAGCAGGAACTGGCGACGCGTGAGCTTCGCGAGCAGACGATCCGCCAGGAAGTGCTGGCCAGCGTGACTGATCTGGAGACGAGTTGGCAAAGAATCCTCGCCGCCCGGCAGGCCGTCGTCGCCACCGCGCGGGTGGTGCAATTGGAGACCCGACAGTTCGAGCAGGGCATTCGCACCAGCACCGATGTGCTCAATGCCCAAACCAATCTGGCCAACGCACAGGCCGACGAAATCCGCGCCATCGCCGATTACCAGGTGGCCCAGGTGGATATCGCATTCTCCACGGGAACGCTTCTGGGCGCGAGCAGAGTGGATTGGAAGCCGATAGGGGTGAAGTAGCGGATAGCGGATAGCAAGTTGCGGCTAGTAGATAGCGCCAGGCGGATCGTGTTGGCAATCGACTGCCTATCCGCGATCGGCTACCAAAAATCCACTTCCCTCCCCTTGTCGAACGCCCAGGCAGCCACAGATGAACACCGAAAGGGGTTGCCGCTGATCCGTTGTTGATTCATGGCCGAGACCGCGCAGAATCTCGCGCGCTTCCGGCAACGATCAACTCACGCTCAACCGGCCACCGTCTTCGGCATCCATCTGTGGCTCCCGTGCAATCATGCCGCCTGTTTGATAACGCCCGCGCCGCCGAAGGTCACGCTCAGGGGGGCGCTTGCCGGGCCGCCGTCGCTCTTGCTGTTCTGCCAATACGCGGTCAACCACACCGTTGCGCCCGGGGCAATGTCGCCCGGCAGTACGATCTCAAGGTTGGTGCGCGTCGGGTTGGCGATGAAGGTCCACTCCGAAACATCCACCGGCGGGATCGGGCCGACGGCGTAGAAGAGCATGGCATCTTTCACGCCCTCGGGTTTGGCCCGTTTATCACCGGCCACATTGCGAAGCTCGATCATCAACGTCCGCCCGAATACGCCGATCACATTCACCTTCGGCGCGGCGGCGGGAATGGGCGTCGGCGTCGGCTTATCACTGCGCACGGTCAATCCCGCATCCAGCTTCAGTTGGTTGGTCACGCTGGGCGTACCCTGAACCACCGAAACCAGATTGCGCGCCACGGCCTTCATCGCCCGCAGCGCATCGTCCTTCGCCGCCACGGTCGGTTTGGTCCGGGTGCTGGGCTCCATCACCGCCGCCCACGCCGCCTGCAGCGTGGTATTAACGGCGGCAAACGCCGCCACCTGGTCAGCGGTCAAACCATACTGGTTGGTTTTCCCGGATGTGACAGTGTGAAAGTTCTGACTCCACAACACCTGCGCCGCCTGCTTGGCGGGCATGTAACTACTACGTGTCGATGCCATGATGTTTCCTCCGATCGTCGCCGCTTCGTTTTCGTCGCGCGCGATGCGATGGTTGTCCCCGATCCGCCCCAACCGCTCAAAGGCATCGCCTTCGAAGAACCAGCCGGGCTATGAGTCGGACACTGTTCACAGTCATCGGAAGGAAAGGGGGGCGGGTTTATCTGTCTTGCGACAACTTTTCATCTCCCAAGCCATCGCCCCCGCCACGGATTATCGCTCGTTCAACCCCGGCAGCGTCTTCACGATGCCCATCGTCTCGATGTTCACGCGAAACCTGCGCATCATCGGGTCCACTGTGTGCCGAGAATTGATTTGTCCCCTAAGCCAGTCGTTCCGGTCATTGATATTGCCGCCGATTTTATCTCGCGGCTTTAAGTAGCGTTCGATAATCCGCTCCAAGGCACACTATCCGATCGCCTCTTTTGCGAGGATCGACTGTAATTCATCCTTCCAATCGCGCCCGGCGTCCTGGGTCTGGTCCAGGACATGAAAACAGAACTGATGGTCCTTAAACTCCTCGCCCAGCCGCTGCCATGAAACTTTTCTCCCCACATCCGTAAACACTTTGGCGATATCCCGCTTGTAAACAGTGTCGTCGTTGCCCTTCAATTGGCTGCCTTTGCTTTCGATGACCCACACCGTGTGCTTCTTCCGGTCGACATTGCCATGCGCCACAAAGTCCGGATGCAACCTGTGCCGCCGATATCCCTGAATTGAAAAGCTTTCCGCCCCGACTAGGTTCCGGTACCACCACAATACGCTCTCGTCTCTGTCCAGGCACAGCGCAACCGCTCGTTCATAACTGTTCTGGTCTTCAGCCGGCACGAAATCAAATAACGACCGTGTCGATACATCCCCGTTGTCATGCATCAACTGCGGCCCCGATCGCACACTGATCTGCTTTGGTATCTCAAACCGGCACTCGGCACACTGCAGGTAGAACACCAGCCGGCGCTTCTCGTGCAGTTTGCGAAACGCCGCTTCGGTTTGCTTATCCACCTGCTCCTGTATCCACTGCTCGATGTGGTCGCGAACCACAAACTTCACCAGCGACAGTCGATCGCGCAACGTCAACTCCGTCTGCCGCAACCGTTCGCACACCTCGGCAACGATCACGCGAAGCTGCTTGTGGCTCAGGTGGTCGAACGGCAGGCTCGCCACGATCCACGCCCGGGTTGCCGCATCGGATTCGGTGTGATGCGCATCGGCCTCGGTCTCGCGCGACAACTCCTCGCCGATGCTGATGCGATAAAACCGATCCTTCGCCCCCCGCAGCGCCTCCGCCAGCGGCCAATTAATCGTGTCATATTCGAATGCCTCGACCTTCACCGTCGCCAGCAGATGCCGAAAGTAGTCCAGCGGCTCGTAATCGTCGCCGGTCTGCACGCAGAAGTGCGGCAGATAGAGTTTTCCCGCAAACGGCTTGCGATAGATTTTGGCAAACTGCTCGCGCATCGTCGCCACGCGATTTGCCGCGGTGGGCTGCCCGTCGCTCGAATCGATCACCAGCGCCGCCGCGTCTTCTAAGCCTTCCTTCTCCAGCGCCGTCTTCACCGCCGCCGTCAACTGCGATGCTTTGACGTGCAGGCAATAAACATAACTTTCATTTAGGTCGTCGAACTTCGTCGGCACGCGCTCCTGATACGGTTGCCGCAGGATTCGCCCCACAAGCTGCGTCATCCCCGTCGTGCTTTGCGTGTTGTTCAGCGACACAAGGATGTACGCAAACGGGCAATCCCATCCTTCCTGCAGCGCCGACTTGGTGATGATCCATTCCACCGGGCAAAGCGGGTCCATCAGGTTGTCCACGTCGGCCAGTTCGTCGGTCTCTGACGTCTTGATCTTCACCGCTGCCCCAGGCACGCCCAGCTTTTGCGTCAGATATTCCTTCACGTCCTCGGAATGGATGTAGCCAGCCTCGCGCTGGTCCTTTCCCGTCCGCTCCACCTGCACCAGCACCATCGGGCGGATCGTCTTGGCTGGCCCCGCGATTTCCGCGTGTTTCCCGGCCATCGTTGCCAGCGCCTCGCGCCGATCGCGCGCCTGCGTCAGCACGTCTTTCCAGTCTTTCTGCCCACTCGTCGCGATGTTCAAGGGCAGCTTGATCATCTCCTCGTCCAGCAGGTCTTTCCCGCTGACCTTGCAGATGATGTTCGGACGAATCTCCGCGCCGTCCGACGTCACCGCTTTGGGCGTCGCCGACAATTCAACAACCAGCGACGCGTTGAACCCTTCGATCGTCGTCCGCGCCAACGCGCTGGTCGCTTTGTGCCCTTCGTCCAGAATCACCGCCGGTTTGCACAGCCGCACGAGGTTCGCCACCGACGTGGCCACGAGGTATTGCCCCCGTCCGGCGTCCTCCACCAGCATGTCCAGATTGCTGAACTGCTCCTTCAGCTTCCGGTGACCCTCATAATCCGTCTCGGGCGGGAAGTGATCGACGATGTTCCCGCCGCTGTCCTTGAAGAATTTTAAGTCTTCCTTCGTTTCCCGGTTCGTGCTCGCCAGTTGGATCACGAGCACGTTCAGACAATCCCGCAGCTTGGCGGGGGATAGGCGGTTGATCTCGTGCTTCTCCCACACCTCGATCCGTCGCGACAGCGCGTGTTCGAGCATGAGGCGGTACATGTCGCCCCGGTCGCGCAAACGCTTCAGCGTGTCGCGGTAAATCTGGCTCGACGGCACCACCCACAGGACCAAGCCCGCGCCGTTTCGGTCTTTGAGGATCGTTCGATACGTCGAGCCAAGGATTTGCGTCGCCAGCAGCGTCTTGCCGCCCCCGGTCGGCACCTTCACGCAGAAAGTCGGCAGGTCTTCACCCAGTCCGTTCAATCGCTCTTCGTACCGGCCCAGATTCAGCTCCCGCCACGCGTCCATCGAAGCATGACGCGGGTTGCCCGACGCGCGTTGGGATGCGACGAGACGCAAATACGCCTCGACTTCATCCACCACACGGCGTTGGAAGCGTTTGAGTTCCATCGGCGCTTCTCAGTTGCTCTTGCGCTTGGCTTTACGGGGCGTCAAGCCGAACTCGCGCATGATCTGTTCTTGAGGAATCAGCGGCTTGCCCGCGTTGGCCTTTCGCGCCTTCAGCAGCGGGCGGTAGTCCGCCTCGTCTTCCAACTGCTCGCGCGACGCATGGAAGTCTTTGTCCGGTATCACGAAGCGCTCCTTGCCGTCGTACAGCAGCATTTCGTCGTCAAAGCCCCTGATGATTCACGAGTGCTTCCGCGATTTACCTTGAGGGCGTGTCGCCAACTCCCGCTTTACCTCGGCGAACGGAATGCGCCGGCCACCGGCGTCGCGACGAATCGCCTCCTCCAGTATGCGCGCGTCCTCCGCGTCCTCAAGCGCTTCGCGAATCGCCGCGTAATCCTCCATGCTGAACACGGCGAACTTGTCCTCGCCTTTTTCTTTCAGGATGGTCGGCTTGAGCTTCAGCATGCCACACTTCCTTTTATTGATAAGCCTCTGAGCGGTGACTCACATGATGGATCACGACGGAGTCACCCTCGATGTCGAACAAGACGCGCCAGTCTCCAACCCGAAGACGATAGCGCGGCGCGAAGTTGCGGAGGCGTTTCACGTCTCCGCTCAAATCATCAGCCAGCCGCGCGATCTTGCCAGTCACACGCCGTTCGACTGCGGGCGCGAGTTTCCGCATGTCGCGTAAGGCCGTTTCAGAGAATGTTATCCCGTATCGCATCTCTATTTCAAATTAAACGGCACGAGCATCGCCCGCACCTTCTTCCCGTTCGCCTGCTCGAACGCACGGATCTGGTCCCCGTGCAGCCAGACCTTCTCGCAGTAGATCACCCACGTCTTGTTCTTGTCGGTCTTCAGCAACGCCTTGAGCGTCTCGGTGCTCAGCTCGCGGTCTTCCTTGCGGTTGGGCGTGTAGAACAGGTAATAGCTGGTCCCGCCCGCTTCCTTCGTCTGGCCGATGAAGCCGGTCTTCTCGTCCACCTGCTTCAAATCGATCTCGCGGCTGGTCTCGGTGTAGAAGATGTACTTGGCAATCTCCTCGAACGCCGGGAGCGTCTCGCCCATGTCCCGATACTCACCGAACAGCGGATCGCCGACGCGGACGTAGGAGAAGGAGCCGCCGAGCGGAGGGACTTTGTCCTTGCCTTTGCCGTAACCCTCAATTGCCGAAACGACTCGTGCACGAGTCACCGTTCGCGCGATGTTTCTCTTGGCGGATTCATCGTCTTTAGTGTCGTAGGGCTGCTGAACAAGTAGTGCACGGCGTTCCTTCCCCCTGAGAAGTAAATTGGCGTGTGCGGTGGTCCCGGAACCCGCAAATGAATCAAGCACGATGTCTCCGGGTTCGCTGCCCAAGGATAAAATGTTTTCAATCAATTGAAG
>CAZXLA010000027.1:0-29612 GCA_964641895.1 uncultured Tepidisphaeraceae bacterium | reverse complement strand
TGGCCACGCTCAGCGCGATGCGGTTCAATCCCACCATCAAGGTCTTCGCCGACCGGCTGAAAGCCGCCGGCAAACCCTTCAAAGTCATCGCCATCGCGTGCATCCGCAAACTGCTAACCATCCTCAACGTCATGCTCAAAAACAATCAACCCTGGAGCCCGCCGTGCCTGGCAAAAAACGCTTGACAACTAACACAGCCGCTGTCCCGCTTTACGTCACGGCCGTACTTCCGCTTCCAGAGATAATACGTCGCCGGACTGATGCCATGATCCCGGCACAACTGCTCCACCGACTTTCCGCCGGCCTGACCCTCACGCAAAATCCCGACAATCTGCTCTTCGGTAAATCGCTTCTTCATCGCTTGGCCCTTTCAGGGCCGCGATTCTATACTTCCGCAGTGGGACAATGCATTCCCGTTGTCGCGGACGGGACGAAAAATCAATCCTCGTCCTTCAACGAAGCTACCTTTTCCTGCAGCAGCCGGGTGACTTGTTCTTTGGCGCGATAGACGCTGTTGATATGCATATCAAGTTTTTCGGCGACGGTGTCGGCGGGCTGGTCGAACACCACGTATAGCTCGAATGCGCGGAATGTCTTAGTTTCGCCCATGGTCTGCCGAACGAGTTCGAGCGATCGGCGGAGCTGGTCTTGCTCCCACACGTCGTTCCATAACTGCTCGACGCTCATCTCCTGCGGGTCTACGTCGTCGAGCGGTTTGCCTTGCAGTTTTGCCTCGCGGCCCAGGCGCTTGCTTAAGGCGCGATAGGCGCAAACCTTCAAATATCCTCGGAATTTGCCCTTGGCCGGGTCGTAGAGGAATGTGGGCGATTTGAGGAAGAAACCAAGCATTACATCCTGCACCACATCATCCACATCCTGCGGGCGCGCGCCGAACCGCCGGGCGAAGGCCTGAATGACCGAGGCGTAACGGATCGAGAACTGGTCCCACGCCATTTCGCGCGGGGCCGAGTCAGACTGGCGCAGGCGCAGGAAGATCGTGGGGTTGGTGGTCGTATCAAACGCGACGCCGGTCATGGGTTGCTCCTTCTTCATTGGCCGACGATTGTAACGGATGAGTCGGCGGCTATGGATAGATAGCGAAGAAGCGTTGATCAACAAACGTGAAAGCGTCTGAAATGTCTTTGCCTGCCCGGGCGGCGGGCGTTACGGTTACCTTCTGCACGATGGATGCGATGGTTATTGACTAATGCAAACCTTTGATCCGAACGATCCTTCCCCCCGGCGCGACCCCTATCCGAGCGGGGCGTTCGCCAACGTGGTGGCCGCCGTGCGCGCGCTCGATCATCCGACCGAAATCGGTCCGTACGCGATCCTGAGTGTGATCGGCGAAGGGGGCATGGGCACGGTCTACAAGGCCGATCAACAGCAGCCGATCAAGCGGACGGTGGCGCTCAAGGTCATCAAGCTGGGGATGGATACCCGGGATGTAATCGCGCGGTTTGAATCGGAGCGGCAGGCGCTGGCGATGATGAATCATCCCAACGTGGCTCGCGTGCTGGATGCCGGCGCGACCGACACCGGCCGGCCGTATTTTGTGATGGAGTACGTCGACGGCGAACCGATCACCACCTTCGCCGACCGGCGCCAGCTCACCGTCCGTCAGCGGCTGGAACTGTTCATGCAGGCGTGCGACGCGGTGCAGCACGCGCACCAGAAGGCGATCATCCATCGCGACTTGAAGCCATCCAACATTCTCGTGATGCAGGACGACTTAGGCCCGCGCGTGAAGGTGATCGATTTCGGCGTGGCCAAAGCGATCGATCAGCGGCTGACGGAAAAATCGCTCTTCACGGAACTGGGCCGTTTCGTGGGCACGCCGGAGTACATGTCGCCGGAACAGGCGCAAGCGTCGGGACGCGATGTGGATACGCGGTCGGACGTGTATTCACTCGGCGTGGTGCTTTACGAATTGCTGAGCGGGGTGCTGCCGTTTGACGGCAAGAGCCTGCGCAGCGCGGGCTACGACGAGATTCAGCGGATCATTCGCGAGGTCGATCCCCCGAGGCCGAGCACGCGATTGTCATCGCTGGGGCGCGGCGGGGAAGAGGTGGCGCGGTGCCGGCAGTTGCCGCTTCGTACGCTGGAGAGCCAGTTGAAGAGTGAACTGGAATTGATCCCGCTTAAAGCGATGCGAAAAGAGCGAGCGCATCGGTACTCGACCGCCTCGGAGCTATCGCACGACATCAGCAATTACCTGGCCGATCGTCCGCTGACCGCCGCGCCGGAGTCCAAGGCGTATCGGGCGAGGAAGTTCATGCGGCGCAACAAGCGCGGCGTGCTGGCTTCGGCGAGCATGCTGGCGTTGCTGATCGTCGGAATCGTCGCGACCACTTCGCAGGCTATCCGCGCGACCCGCGCCGAACGAATCGCGCGGGCGGAAAAGGTCGAGGCTGACGCGCAGCGGCGAAACGCCGAAGTGGCCGCCGACAATGTCAAAGAGGTGAATCACTTTCTAACCGAAGACTTGCTGGCGTCTGCGGCGCCGGAGGTGACGCGCGGCCGCGAGATGACGGTGCGGCAAGCCGTCGATGTGGCCGCCGAAACGGTCGCGCAGCGGTTCAAGGATCGCCCGCTTACCGAGGCCGCCGTTCACGGCATTCTGGCCGACACCTACGATTCGCTGGGGTTGTACGACCGGGCGTTGGGGCATGCTCAATCGGCGGGCACCATTCAATCGCGCGAACGCGGACCCAACGACGCACTGACGCTAAACGCTATGCGCGTCACCGGCAGGGAATTGACTCGTTTGAATCGCCTGGTTGAGGCCGAGTCGCTGTTGCGGGATACCGTTGCAAAGTGTGATCGATTCCTTCCCGCAGACAGCGAAGTCACCTCTTCATCGGTCGCAGAATTGGGGACCGTGCTGCGTCGACAACGCCGCTTCGCCGAGGCCGAGCCGTTGTATCGCCGGTCGCTGGCGATCGACCGAGGGCGCTATGGTCCGGGAACGGATGAAGTTGCCAATTCGCTGAACAGCCTGGCGGTTCTGCTCGCCGACGCCGGTCGCGATGACGAAGCCGAGCCGCTCTATCGCGAAGCCCTGGAGATTCGCCGCCGGCACGGCGCCGATTCTACCTACGTTCTCACCACGCTTTCCAATCTCAGCAAACTGGCGCAGCGCCGCGGTCGATTGGCCGAAGCCGAATCGCTGATGCTTGAAGTATTAAACAGCCGGCGGCGCGTGTTGAAAGAGGATCATCCGTCGACGTTGCTGAGCATGAATGATCTGGCGTTCATCTATGCGGATCAGAAAAAATTCGAGCAGGCCGAAGGCCTGAATCGCGAGGCGCTGGCGCGGCGGACGCGCGTGTTGGGCGAAGACGACCGCGACACGCTGCAATCGCTCCACAACCTGGGCCGAACGCTTGTGCTGATGGGCAAGTATGATGAAGCCGAACAGCTATTAAAAAAAGCGGTCGAGAAGCGCCGCATCGTTCTGGGCGAAAACCACGCGTTTACCATCGGGTCGACCGCCGGGCTGGCCAACGTCTACGAAATGCAACAGCGCTTCGCCGAGGCCAGGCAGCTATTTGAGATTGTGTGTCAGCCCGATCGCCTGGCGTTGTTGACCGACGATGTTGCGGCGTTGGTGATGCTGCGATACGGCCGCTGTCTGCTCCATGTGGGCGAGATTCAACGCGCCGAAACCGTGCTTGCAGAGGCCTTGCCACGATTGGCGAAATTAGGAACAAGCGCCAGCGAGGCGACCAGGGAAGTCATTCGCGACGTCATCACAATACTTGAGCGATCCAACCGCCCAGACGTAGCCGACCGGTGGAAAGCCTATCTCGCCACGCTTCGTGTGAACGTGCCCGCCGCATCGCAACCGAATTGAGCGGCCGCAAGCCCCGATCATTCGAAGCGTCGATGGCATCGTTTCCAACCTGAAGAAATGTGTGAATTCCTAACATTTGACGTTAGGCCGGGTGTTCAAACGGGCTAATTGAAGGAGAGCGCGTGCTTAAAATTACAAAGGGCATCCTTCATCGTTTCATCCAATATTGACGGGGCGCAAACAACTAACGACCCAGGTTAACGGCGAAATAATCTTCCTGCCGGAGGTTTGCGCCGACGTTATCAGCCGCTACTGCTCATGGGGGATGTTCGTTCGCGCCCAAGGAGACCGCCATGACGCGTCGTCACTCAAAAATGTTCCGCTCGTCCTGCATCGATCGGCTGGAATCCCGCCGCATGATGGCCGTTTTTAACGGTACGGAAGGGGACGACGTGATCCGCATCACCACCGCTACGACCGGCACCGTCTTCGTCTCAATCAACGGCGCCTCGCCGCAGACCACCAGCGACCTCAACGTGCTGGTCAACGCGCTGGGCGGGAATGACACCGTGTACTTTCCGGGTCTGAAGCAGAACCAGAACACGACTCCGAAAAATATAACGGTCGATATGGGCGCCGGCAACGATTACGCGACGAATTACAACGTCTTGAGCGGGCTCGCCTCGTTCAACGACATCGAGGTGGGCGTCTACGTCATCGGTGGCGACGGAACCGATACGCTTTCGCTGGACAACACCGACGGCGGGCGATACTCGATCTACGACTTTAAGAGCAACTCGCTCGACTCGATCATTACACTTGGCCCCACGTCCCATTTCCTGATTCCCAAGCCCGAGTTCAAGTACGGCACGACGATGGAGAACCTCACCATCGACGGCTCCGCCGCCGGCGATAGTTTTTACCTCGAAGGCAAGCTCCCGGGGCTGCATGTGACGGTCAATGGCCAAGGCGGAAACGATTACTTCTCCGGCGGGTACTACCAGCCGTCCGGTTGGGGCACTCCTGAGATCGCCGTCAACTTTTCGCAGAACGGCTGGGTTCTCGGCAGTGCCCGGCTCACCGGCGGGGCGGGCGATGACACGATCGCGTTCGAAGATCGCTACGCGGGTGGCGGGCAATACGTTCACGAAACGTTCGCGCTCACGAAGGGGGGCGCCTTCGGTTTCAGCTATTTCACCATTGAAGATGTAACGATCAACGCCGCCCCCTCCAGCGAGGTGTTCTTCAACACGATGTCCTCTATTACGAATTCGAAGGTGACCGGTCAGAACTGTGCCGTCAGTCTTGGCACCGGCGACTTAGGTCAGCTATACGGCACGTTCGACTTTTCATTGAGCGGTGCCAGCAGCTCCGTCAACGTCTACGACGGGAACGACAGCGGCAACGACAACTACCTTTTCACGGCCGGACGGCTGGAGAAGAACCCGTTCGTTGCCAGCCAGATCATCGATTTTAGCGGCGTGAGTCAGTTCCGGCTCGATGCAAATCATGATGGAAACAACATCTTTATCCGCGGTGTGACGGCCAACACGACGCTGACGATCAACGCCGGACCGGGCAACGACAGCATTCGCGTCGATTCCGGCAACATCGACGCTAGCATCCTGGCGCCGATGTTCCTCAACGGCGGGTTTGGGACGGACGAAATTGTGTTCGATAACTCGCTCGACACGACGGTGGAGCTGCTGACACTGAATGGCGCAACGTTTACCGACGGTTTTGCCCACACGATGAGCGGCGCGGAGACGGTCATCATCACGGCCGGCGGCGGGGCGGGAACGGTGCTGGACCTTCAACGCGTGACCGCGCTGACCCTCGTCTCGGCAAGGACCGACGGCTTTGTCAACATCGGAAACGGCAACCTTGATGCGAACCTGCTGGCCGATGTACAGATCTACTCCGGCGGGCAGGTGACGCTGGACGACAGGCTGGATACCGGCAACGACGGATACATCGTTGAAGCCGCAGGTTGGCGCAAGACCACCGCCGGCGCCCGTGAGGTCGAGTTCGGCGGAAACATCGTTTCCGCCATCCTCCAGGCAAACGATGGCCATAACCTGATTTCCGTGAATCAGGGAGACAGCCGGGTGAAGATATTCGGCAATGGCGGGAACGATGAGATTCAAGTTCATGACTCGCAATTCATTTTTACCGTGCAGACCGTAAGCGTCGACACCGGTGCGGAACAAACCAGCGTGGGACCGCTGTTCGGCGACGTGGTTTCCGTGAATACAAACGGCGACTCTATCGGCGCCGCCGCACAGCTTCTGGCGTCCGACACGATCCACATATTGATCGTCAACGCCGGCGGAACGTTCCGCGTGCCCACCGGGGCTACCGGCGATATTACCGGCGCACTAGTGCTCAACGGCACGATCGACCTTGCCGGCGGAAGCCTGCTCAAACGTGCCGCGGCAACTGGGCCGACGCTGCCGCAATTCCGCGCGGCGCTCACCGCCGGGCGCAACGGAGGGGCTTGGAACGGCACCAACGCCGCCGGGGCGATCAATAGTTCGCTCGCCGCCACAAGTCTGCTCAGCGACGGCGTGGGGTATGGCCTGGGTTCGCAGATTGCGGTGACGACGATCGGCGGGTTCGCCATCGCCGCCGGCGACACGCTCATCCGCCACACGCTCAACGGCGATGCCAACCTCAATCAACAGGTCAACCTCGACGACTTTACCGCGCTGGCGGCAAGCTTCGGCACTGGCAACAGTTGGGTTCGAGGCGACAGCAACTACGACGCAGCGGTCAACTTAAACGATTTCACAGCGTTGGCGGCCAACTTCGGATCGAGCGTTGGCTCCGTTCTTCCATTAGCGGTTCGCAGGCCATCGCCACAACCCGGCGATGGCCCGGTTTTTCCGTTCGCGTCATTATTCAGCGGGCGAATGATCGAAATTGTGGATTTAAATTAGGTGCCGATGGTTAATTCAGGTTAGGTTCCCAGCGGTTCACGCCTATGCATCTTTGAATACATCAGTAACGATGGCCATGAGAGGTCGCGGCAATTTGATCGCTACCTACCGTTAGCAGCGGCCACATGGTCCATCGCACTTGATGAAAGGAAGGCAGACCGTGAAGAAACGAAGCCATGTAAACCCCTGTGAAGCCTTGGAAACCCGACAGTTACTCACCTATACCGTCTTCGGAACACCCGGCCATGACGTCTTCCAGGTGCAGCCCGGCGCGTCAAAGAGACGAATCCGAGGGTTGTTTGAAACGCCGCAACGCCCCTCAATGATCGAAGCGCTTGAGCCGCGGCGATTGCTGAGCACGCTGACGGTTAACGGCACTTCCGGCAACGACGTCATCGCCGTGAGCCATAATGGGGTGTCTTACAACATTACGGTGAACGGTGTGCTTACCACCAGCGGCGTTAACGATTCGGAAATTATCATCGAAGCGCTTGGCGGCAACGATTTCTGCCGCGTCGTAAGCACCGGCGGAGCAGAAACCGTACGATTCCGCGGGGGATTGGGAGATGATGATCTGTTCGTGGCAGGCGGCGATTTCTCCGGCCGAATCGACGGCACGGTCGTTTTCGAGGAGAACGCCAACGCCGGGCAGGACGATTTGACGATCGAAGACGCTGCCGCGCCGAACCCTAATGCATGGCACGTGGGCACGGGTTACATATACGCCGACGAATTCGCCACGTTCGATGCGCGCGTGAACTTCAATACTAACGTCGAAGCAAAAGTGATCCTGCAGTCGGCGCTGGCGGAAACCACATTCATCGACGCGCCGGTTGAGGGCGTGACCATCAATCTCGGCAACGGGAATGACTTGATTCAATACGGCGGGCCGAGCAGCCAGCTCAACGGGTTTGTGCTGCCGATGACCGTGATCGGCGGCGGCGGGACCGATCGCATCACGTTTGATGATCGCGGCGGTGATGCGAACGTACCGCGCGATTACGATGCCAACGCGACCAGCATCCTCAATCAAACGCTTACTGGCATTGAGACGGCGGAATTGTACTGCCGAAACCGCAACGGCGATGTTCGCAGTTCGATCGTCTTTACCGGCAACGCCACGGTGTCCTCGTTCATCGGCATCTACTCTGATGATGCGATCGACTTCACCTTCGGAACGGCCGCCTCGCGACTCGATCTTGACCAGTTTGCTCTTCGGCTGGAAGTCGATATCAGGGGAGATGTTTCGCTCTTCGATCAGGACGCGAACAACAGCGCTTCCAGCTGGAATCTCTTTGAAGCGTCGGCCGGTGTGCAGCGACTGAGCAAGGGCACTTTCTTGATCGACATCATCGACGACGTCGATAAGGTAGAGATCCAATGCGGATCCACCAATGACGTGTTGTACGTTCAGAAGCAGTTCAACCAGATAATCGCGTTCCGAGGAAACGGCGGCGACGATCAAGTCATTCCCGGCGGCCCGAATATGGCGACCGATCTGGGCGCAATCTTCACCAACGGCTTTTACTTCTACGGCGGGCCCGGCAACGACTACATTGAATTGGACGACTCGGCCAGCCCGGCGAACCCATCGCCGAATTTCTTCATCGGCGGCGTCGTGATTCAGCAAGGCTTTTCTCTTATTTATTCCGATGACGTCGAGCAGATCGCAGTGTTTGCCAATAACGACAGCACCAACATCGATTTTCGCGTCGATGAAGCTCAGCGAATGACCATCAACGGCAGCGGCGGAAACGACACAATCGGCAATGGCGAGGACTTCTTGAGTGGTTTGAACTCCGATCTTGCCGGGCTCGCCACACTTTCCGGTGGAGCGGGAGCGGATGTGCTTGCGTTCCGCGATGAGTATGCGGCTGTTCCCGGTGCAGACCTTTACACACTGACCTCGAACACCTTTTCATACGTCAACTTTTTTACGGGCGAGGCGGTCTATGACGGCTTCGAGACGTTCTATCTCTATCAAAGCTTCGAAAATAGCACCACGAATCTCGTGAGCAAACCGTCGACGATGGGGGTGGTGATCGAGGCGGCCGGCGGCAATGACGTCATCAACGTCGGCGGCGGAGATTTCGACTCCAACAACTGGGCGCTGACCACCCTCGCCGGCGGCGCGGGAACCGACACGATCGTCATCGACGACCGCAACGACTCTTACAGCTTCAGCGAAACCGAAACCCTCTCCGTTCGGCCGGCTGAGGTGACCAAGGGTAACGCCCGCGTTGATTTCACCCAGTTCGAAGCCCAGCAAATCTTCGCATCCGGCGGCGGTGGGGGGCCGGCGTTGCCGGGAATCATTGATCTGATCACCACGCTCCCGAGCATGCCCGCCATCACCATCATTGGCGCAGCCGCCCGGCCGGTCAGTTTGATCGTGAACGACAACATCTCCGTCGGCTCCGACAGCTACTCGCTGACCGCAACGCAACTCACCAAGCCGGGTCAAAATGTCACACTGAATTACTCCAACGTCGGCGTGTTCACGCTTCAGGCGAACACGCGGACGAACTCGATATTCGTCGGCAGTACCTCCGGTGGCGTGGTGCTCAATGGCAACAACGGCGACGACATCTTCACCCTCGGCGGTGGAAATCTCGGCACAAATCTCGCCAGCTCCGTCGCCGCCAACGGCGACGGGGGCTTTGATCGCGTCGTTTACGACAACGCGCAAGACGGCGTGGCCGGATCGGCAACCTTCGCTAACTCCACCTTTACCGACGTCCGCACGCACACTTACTCGGCCGAAATTGTGCGATATCTTGCAGGACCGGGCGGCGGCACGCTGCGGCTGAACCAGGTGCCGGCGGCGCTGCACGAAGTGTTTAACGCCATTGGGACCGATACCGTCCTGATCGGCAACGGCAATCTCGATGCCAATGTGCTCGGACAAATCAGCGTCAACGGCGCGGACGTGCCCGATTCAGTGACCATCGACGATCGACTCGATAACAGCATCAACGGCGATCACTACCGCTTCTTCGGCGGGCCGACCAACTCGTTTCAGAAAACCCTCGTCGGAGGAGCGCTCTCACCGCTGATCACTGCGCCGGGCGTTCTTCCCAACAGCATCGTTCTGCAAGCCAGCGATGCCAGCAATACCGCGAATGTCGAAGAATTCAGTGCACCGCTAAGTCTCTACATGAACGCCGGCAACGATGCGGTGACGGTGGCCGATCCTTCGAGCGTGGTAAATGTCGATACAGGTTCAGAACTTCTCTCGGCGATTACGCCTCGCTATGACACGGTGGTGGTGAATTCTGACTTCGGTGCCGGCGATCTTCCCGCGACGGTGCGGCTCGTCGCCAACGACATAGTTGGCGAGCTGACGATCCGCGCCGGCGGAAAGTTGATTATCGAAGGTGAGATTACAGCCCACGTACAAGACCTCTTCGTTAACCAGGGCACCGTCGATCTCGGTGGGAACATGCTGATCAACCCGGGTGCGGCGTCTTCGGCAACGGTGACCGCGTGGGTCCGCAACGGCCGGAACAATGGCCTGTGGAACGGAACCAACCCCAACGGAGCCATCCACTCGCTCCGCTCCAATTCGTCGGCGTTAAGCGACAGCATCGGCTATGGACAGACGCCGGGCATCGGCCAGCCGTCGCAGCTTGGCATTACCTCGATCGGCGGATTCGCGTTCCATCCTTTCGGCAACCAGACGCTGCTGCGCTACACGCTCGACGGCGACGCCAACCTCAACCAGACGGTGAACCTTGACGACTTCACCGCGTTGGCATCGTCGTTCGGTGCCGCCGCCACCTGGGTTCGCGGCGACTTTGATTATAGCTCGTCGGTCGACCTGAATGATTTCACGGCGTTGGCCGCCAATTTTGGACGGAGCCTCCCAATCGATCTGCCGCGGACAGGCGTTAGCCATGCGACGACAACGCCGGTTTTCGGAAGTCGGAGAATTGGCGAAGGGATCGACGGGCACGACGACCGCCATCGAATGATCGAATCCATTGAAGAGCAAATCGTGGCGTAGGTCGAATGGGTTTTGAAAGGCTTCAACTACAATGACACGGCCAACATCGCCGATTTCGCTTATATTGCGGCGAATATCAATCAGAGCGCCGCGGGAACACCAATGCAGGCGCGATCAACCCGGCGACCCACCGCCGTATGGACACTACAGCGCAGTGTCCGCGTTTTTAGCTCAGAAAACGGGGTTGGACCAATGGCTCACAAGGACTTACGATCAACCCCGCGCTGTAGTGTTAAACTCCGGCTCGACGATTGATGCCGCCGGCTTTTTCGCTGTCGAAAACGAAATTTTGAGATTCCAGGTTACTTAACCGGAGCATCTTCCCTATCTCAAATAGAAACCCAAGGAGATACCCCATGCGCAGACTCGCCAAACCGTCGCTTTCTCGTGCCGTCCGCTCCGCCATTGAACCGCTCGAGCAGCGCGCGCTCATGTGCGATTCGCACATGCTGGACCAACTCGCGCCCGCGCCGAAGTGGAGCGACGCGATCGAAGCCGCTGGCAAAGCCGAAGTTGCGCAGCGCAGCGGGCCCGAGGCGACGATCATCGACTGGACGAACCGCGGCCTGGCGAACGACAACTTCGCGACCACCTTCGGCACCAGCGCAGAGACGATGCGGAACATCGTCGACGCGGCCCTTTTCGCGTGGCAGCGCGTGATCACCAACTGGAACCGTTCGGACGGCTCGGTCTCGCTTCAAGTCACCATAACCGTGCAGGCGCCGGGCACGAATTTCGGGGGCTCCGCCAGTCCCGGCAACGCACCCGCCGACGGAAAACCACGCACCGGCAGCGTCTCGCTCGGCGGCGGGAATAACTCCGCCGACCCGAACGACGGCAATGGCTGGTTTGTCGACCCCGACCCCTACGACAACGCAGAGTTCATGGGAGAGATCATCAATGCGTACACGGGCGTGACCACCACCGGGGGGATGGACTTCTTCTCGCTCGTGACGATCGAGTTGGCGCACGTCCTGGGCATCATCAGCGATGCAAACAACGCCGGCGGCGGGTTCGAAAACTACCGGCTGGAAGATTTCGTCACCAACACCGCAGTCCCTGACATTGCTCAGGGAGGCGGGAACGGCACGTATCGTGTCTTCAACGGGGCGACGATCAACCACCTGATGACCAGCTTCAACAGCGGCAGCGGGGGCGTGAATAGCTGGGGGAACGTCATCCACACCGCCGGGCCGACGGCGGACACTACATTCAACGGGCTTCAGTACCGCGGGAGCGTCGATCCGGGCAATGCGCTGTACGGCCCGCAACGGTATCTCCCAAGCTTTGCCACCACGCACATTCTCGCCGACGCGTACGGATACACGATCCGTGAGCCGATGGAGTTCGGCACGATGTACGCGATCATCGACGAAACCAGCGGCCGGTTGACCATCCGCGGGGCCACCGGCTCGACGGTCAGCAACGACAACATCGCCGTCGCGTTCGTCAACGGAAACACCATCCGCGTCAGCGTGGACATCGGCAACGACACCCCCGGAACCGGCGCGCTGGCGGGCGCGGGAAACCTGCCGCCGTTCGTCACTGATTTTCTCGCCATCGGCGTAACGGAAATCGTTCTGGACGCCGGCGACGGCAACGACATCATCAACATCGAATCGCTGCCGTTCTTTGCCGACGCTACGATCCGCGGCGGGCTGGGCAACGACGTCATCCAGTTTTCACAGGTGGCGTCCAACCTCGACACCATTGCCGCGCCGATGAGCGTTGACGGCGGCGCCGGCGCCGACACGGTCATCTTCCGCGACTTCAACTCCCCCAACTCCCACGCCTACGCCGTCAGTGCCGGCGGCCTGACTCGTCCGGGTGCCGGCGCGTGGACGATCTCGAACACCGAGCGCCGCGAGCTTTACGGCGCGGACGGCGCCAACGCCTTCAATGTCGCCAGCGTCAACGCCGGCACAACCTGGAAACTCGCCGGCCACCTCGGCAACGACACGTTTAACGTCGGCCTGGCCGGCGGCAACGCCGACCTGATCGACGGGGTGCTTGAGCTTTTCGGCGAGGAGGGCACCGACGCGCTGAGTTACAACGACCAGACCAACCCGCTGACGACGACTTACACGGTAAGCAACACGCAGGTCCTTCGCACCGGCGCCGGCTCTACCACCTACATCACGATGGAGTCGTTCACCCTCAACGGCGGCAGCGGGGCTGATGGCGTCATCATGGCCACCGGCACCGGATCGATTCCGATGACGGTCTTCACCAACGCCGGCAACGACACGCTCTCGCTCGACTCGGTCAACTACGACCCCAACGTCAACCACAACTCCATGATCTTCCTCGGTGGCAATGACACCGACACGATGAACGTCACGCCTACCGCCGGCACCTCGACGTACCTCACTCACTTTGACGTCGATGCCAGCGGTCCGATCTGGAACTACGGCGGCTACGAGAACGTCAACGTCCTGGGCACGCCCAGTCCGCACACCTACTGGATCCAAAGCACCGCCTTGGGTGTGAACTATTCGTTCAGCGGCGGCGGCGGCAATGACGGCTTCGTGCTGGCCCACTTCTTCGGCTACAAACTGGACGGCATCGACGGACCCGTGACGATCAACGGCGACGCCGGCACCGACACCCTGCACCTCGACGACCAGCAAGAGTCGATCGCGCGCACTTACTCGTTCAGCAGCAACCTCGTGACCAGCGGCGGGTCGATGGCCAATGTCGCCTACGGGACCGTCGAGGCCGTCTCGTTCTTTGGCGGAAGCGGCAACGACGGCGTTACGGTGCTCTCGACTTCGGCGGCCGCACCGCTCTCCCTCTCCGGCTTCACTGGCTCCGACACCGTTGACGTGCTGGACAACGCGCCGGGCAGCCCGGTGCTCGTGAACGGTCAAAGCGATTTCTTCGGCTTCGAACGCGTGAACGTGAACACCGACGGCACCGGCGCCGCCAGCGTCCGCTTCGAGTTCTCAACGACACTCAGCGAACTGAACATCTTCAACGGTGGAACGGCCTCCTATTTTTCGCAAGGGGGCGCAAAAGTGATGGAGACGGACGTATTGACCGTCGCCCCCACCGGAAAGCTGGAGTTGAACGACAACGCCCTGATCCTCGATTACGTCGGCGCCTCTCCGCTGAACAGCATCAAGGCGCTGCTGAGCAGTGGCTACAACGGCGGCGCGTGGAACGGCAACGGCATCAGCAGTTCTGTTGCCGCCGCCACCCCGGGCCGCGCGTTGGGCTACGCGGAGTCGGCCGCGGTCTTCTCCGCCTTCCCCGCGACGTTCGCCGGTCGCGCCGTCGATTCGACGGCCGTGCTGGTGCGGTACACGCTCAACGGCGACACGAACCTGAATCAACAGGTCAACCTTGATGACTTCACCGCGTTGGCATCGTCGTTCGGCATCGGCAGTAGCTGGGTAAAGGGTGATTTTGATTACAGTTCTACGGTTAATTTGAACGATTTTACCGCATTGGCGGCCAACTTCGGTGCAAACCTGCCGATCGACCTGCCGCGGGCCGGCGTTAATAACGCGAATGGGTCATCGATTTTCGGCAGTCGAAGAATTGGCCAGGTGACAAGCGCGCACGACGACCGCCATCGAATGATCGACTCGATTGAAGATCCGACGGCCGCCGCCGCTTGACAACTGGCGCGCCCGCGCCGACAAAAGTGAGGCCGTAACAACGGCTTCTATGATGGCCGACGTAACCAATCGGGTAACGAAGTTGCTTAACGCGATCGACCGCGGCGAAGGCGGTGCTGCGGAGGCACTTTTGCCGCTTGTTTATGAAGAATTGCGGTCGCGCGCGGGGAAGTTGCTCGGCAGTGAGCGTCGGAACCATACACTCCAGCGAACGGCGTTGGTTCACGAGGCCTACCTCAAACTCTCCGGCGGGGAGTTGAGTTTTCAAAGTCGAGTTCACTTCTTCAACGCCGCAGCGCTGGCAATGAGGCGGATTCTGGTCGACCACGCCGTCCGCCGAGGCACCCTAAAACGCGGCGGCGGGCACGAACGCGTCAATCTCGACGACCTCGACCCTGTCGATGATTCGCCGCCTCCAATGGACTGGCAGGAGCTTGACGAAGCGCTGAAGCAGTTGGAGCAGGCCTCGCCGCGTCAGCACCAGGTGGTGATGCTGCGGTTTTTCACCGGACGAACGGAAGCCGAGATCGCCGAGATGCTCGAAATCAGCGAAATAACCGTTCGGCGCGACTGGGCGACGGCGCGAATCTGGCTTTACCGGACGATGAAGCAGAAAAAATGATCGGTTGTCGCCGCAGTTGCGGCAATGAGTCAGGGGAAGGTAGGTCATGGGCCGACTCGATCACGACCGTGTCATGAGCATCCTCGCCGAAGCGATGGAGGTTGCGCCCTCCAGTCGAGAAGCGTTTTTGGATTCCACCTGCGCGGGTCAATCCGACCTCCGCCGCGAGGTGCAGGAATTGCTCTCCTGCGCCGAGCGTGCCTCCGCCGCGTTCGACGACGCTTCCCAGCAGATTATCCAGCCCGACCCGGATCGTATCGGCCCGTATGAACTTCTCGGGCCTATCGGCGAAGGCGGCATGGCCGTCGTCTACAAGGCCCAGCAGCATCAGCCGGTCAAGCGAATCGTTGCGGTGAAACTGATCAAGCTGGGGATGGACACGCGGCAGTTCGTGGCGCGGTTCGAGTCGGAGCGTCAGGCGCTGGCGATGATGGATCATCCCAACGTGGCGCAGGTGTACGACGCCGGCTCGACCGATACCGGGCGGCCGTATTTCGTGATGGAGTACGTCGCGGGCGAGCGGATTCTGGAATGGTGTGATGCGCGAAAACTGACGGTTCGAGAACGGCTGGAACTGTTCATCCCCGTCTGCGAAGCCGTTGAGCATGCCCACCGCAAGGGGATCATCCATCGCGATTTGAAGAGTTCCAATGTGCTGGTGACAGAAGTGGACGGCCGCGCGATGCCCAAGGTGATTGACTTTGGTGTCGCGAAAGTCCTCATCACGAATCGGGCCGAGCGCACGCTGTTCACCGAGCACGGCCAGATCATCGGCACACCGGAGTACATGAGCCCGGAGCAGGCCGAGCGCGGCGCAATCGATATCGATACGCGCTCAGATGTTTACTCGCTCGGCGTGCTGCTGTACGAGTTGCTGGCGGGGGTGCAACCGATCCCATCCGACATTCTTAGCAGCGGCAGCTACGAACAGGTTCGGCGCATCATCTGCGAAACCGAGCCCGACAAGCCGAGCACCCGTTTGAGCACGCTCGGCGGCCAGGACGCCGCCGCCGTCGCCGAGCAGCGCGGCGTGCGCATGGCGGCTCTGGTTCGTCAGTTGCACGACGAACTGGAATGGATCCCGCTCAAGGCGATGCGCAAGGATCGTGAAGAGCGCTACCGCAGCGCCGCCGAACTCGCCGACGACATTCACAACTACCTCGAAGGGCGACCGCTGATCGCCGGACCCGAATCCGCCCGTTACGTGCTGCGCAAGTTTCTGCATCGCCACCGGGCCGGCGTGGCCACGGTCGTGATCATTGCCCTACTCTTGATCGCGGGGATCGTCGCGACTTCGCTTCAGACGATTCGCGCCCGGCGCGCCGAGGCCAGGGCAGTTGAGGAGCGCGACAATGCCAAAGCAACGCTTGATTTTTTAACCGACGATGTGCTATCTGGCGCCACACCGGAAAACATTCCAGATGCGAAGGTGCGCGATCAAATCGTCAAAGCGATGATAACACCCGCGGCCCTGCGTGTTGGTGAATCGTTCAAAGATCGCCCGCTTGCCGAGGCAAGCGTCCGTGATGCCATCCAGACCGTTCTCCGCGAGATAGGGCGGGCAGATCTGGCATTGCCGCACATCGAGGCGGCGCTATCGATTCGCCGCCGGTTGCTGGGCAACGACCACGGGGACACGATGCAGTCGATGAACGATTATGGCCGCGTTTTGCGGGCACTCGGGCGGTTTTCCGAAGCCGAACCGGTCTACGGCGAGGCGCTCAAGCTTCGACAGCGCGTGCTCGGGGCCGATCACCCCGACGCGATCTCGTCGCTGAACAATTACGCGGGAATTCTGGAGCGACTCGGCCGGCTAAGCGACGCCGAGCCGCTGTTTAAGGAAGCGCTGGAGCGGCGTCGCCGAACGCTAGGCGACGACAACCCAAGCACGATCATGTCGCTGAACAATTACGCGCACATTATTTTATCGCTCGGGCGCGTTGCGGAATCTGAGCCGCTGTACGACGAAGCGCTCAAGCGACGCCGGCCCATCAACGGCGAAGATCATCCACTCACGCTTCTGGCGCTGAACAACTATGCCGATGTGCAAACCCGCCTGGATCGTCCCGCCGAAGCCGAGCGACTGCTCAAGCAGGCGCTGGAAGGCTACCGTCGGGTGCTCGGCGTTGATCATCCTGCCGCGATCATGGCGCTGGCCAACTATGCGTTTGCACTGCGAAAACTCGGCCGCGTCGCCGAAGCCGAGCCACTTTATCAGCAGGTGCTCGAGCAGCGCCGGCGAGTTTTGGGCGAGGATCACCTTGAGACGATCTACGCCCTGCAGCAATACGCCGGCGCGCTGCATGAATTTGGTCGAACGGCCGAAGCCGAGCCGATGGCCCGAAAGGCTCTGGAGCAGAATCGTCGGCTATTTGGTGATGATCATCCCAACACGCAGATGGCACAGAATGACCACGCCATCATGCTTATTATACTCGGGCGCGCCGCCGAGGCGGAACCGGCACTTCGGCAATTGTGTGAACGATCCGTCCGTGTCCTGGGCGCAAATCACCCGAGCACACTCAGCTCGCAGGGGAACCACGCCATGGCCTTGCTGGCGCTGGGCCGGGTGATGGAGGCTGAATCGCTGGCGAGGCAGGCACTGGCCAAGGCGACGGCCAGCGCCTCGCTGGGGCCGACGCATCAGCAAACCAAGCAACTGGCGGAACAGCACTCCAAGTGCCTTGATGCGTTGGGACGAAACGACGAAGCCGCCGCGGTGCGGCGCGAGTTCAAAATTCCCCCGCCGTCAAGTCAGCCGGCTACGAAACCTGCCACGGTCCCAGCCACCAGCCCTTCGTAACTGCCCCAGCGGCCTCCAAATCTTGCATTCCATAAAAAATGATCGCTCGCGGCCGCGTTTCGGGCATTCATCAGTGGAAACCGGTTTTATTTAGGAGAACCTCATGTTTAGCACGAATCTCATGCGCCGATTCCTGGCTGTCCTGCTGTCGATCGCACTGCTCGCGAGCACCAACCCTGCGATGGCCGCACCCGCGATCCAGCTCCAGCGTTGGGGCGGCACCATCGATTTCGAGGATGCCGACTTTGCCACATTCACAATGGATGGCACAGCAAGTCATCTGGGGCTGTTCTCCGCCGACGGTGAAGTCTTCTTCGAGCCGGATGGCAACGACGGCGCGATGCTTGGCACGGGAGTCGTCGCGTTCCGCGCGGCAAACGGGGACAGGCTCGTCGGATTGGTTCATTGGGAGGTTGACGCCGGCGGTGACATGCGCCACAGTGACCTGAGCTTTTCCTGGCGCGATTCGGTGAGCTTCAGCGACGGCGAGGTCGCGCAGAGCACCGGCCGCTTTGCCGACGCAGCCAACCGCCCACCGGGCCTCGTTGTGATCGCGATCATCGCGATTCTAATCGCGACGCTGGTTCCATGCGTTCAAAGACCGACCTGCGCGAACCGATGACCGCCGTCCGTCCACTAGCTTCAAACCGAGAGGTGATTGTCATGCATATCAAGAAACGTCAACGTCGCTTACATCCGTCCCCCCGTCCTTCCGGGCTGATCGACTCGCTCGAACCGCGCAGGCTGCTTGCGGCAGTCATCAACGGCACTAACTCCGATGATACGTTTATCATCACCGTGGAAAGCAATAATTCCATTTCGCTGCTGTTCAACGGCGTGCCGCAATCGATCGCTGCGCCTGGAGACGGCATTGCCGAAGTGAACGGGCTGGGAGGCAACGATTCGATCCTGCTGCAGAACACCGGCACCTTGAGTTGGGAGGTGTCGGGTAACAGCGGAAACGACAGCTATACGATCGGGCGCGGTAATCTTGCCGCTGACATTCGTCGGTTCGTGAACATCCAGGACAGTGGAGCCACTGCCGGTAGTAACACGTTTTTGATCAACGACACAAGCGGTGTCGGCACCGACTATCAGTTCGATGGTGTTTTGTTTACGTATCGCAATGTTGTGCCCGTCAGCATCCAACTCGGCAACGGTTCCCCCGGCGATCAGATCACGTTAAACGGCGGCAACGGAGACAACGAGTTGTTCGTCGAACAACTGTCTCCGAACACGCATGTGGACATGGGCGCGGGCAACGACATTGTGCGGCTCGGGGGAGAAAGCAACCGAATCTCGACGACGTTGCCGACAAGCTGCAGCATCGACGGCGGACTTTCGGGACAGGATACGCTTATTGCCGACGATTCCAATGTGCTGAGCAGTCGCAGTTCGATCACGTTTGATGACACAGGATTGGTGGGCGGGCCAGCCTTGGACAACTTCTTTGCGCTGACGGTCAAGACACATCAACTGGCGAACGGCGAAGCGGAGATGGTCACGTTCAGGGGCAATACGTGCGTCGCACCCTTCGTGACCGTCGTCGGTGCCGCAGGGCCGGATGTTGTTCAGATCGGCGAGCCGGGCTTCGAAGCATTTCTGCCGCTTTACGCAGAAAGGTTCTTCTTCGACCTGGGCGTCGGGCCGAACAACGATGTGCAGATGTTTGATCAGCCGACGACGGCTTCGCGTCCCTGGCTGTTCGACGACACGGGGCTGCACTTCAACTCGGTAACTGGGGTACTGGACGTCGCATCCGCCGGAATCCTGAACCTCACACTGAGCAGCACCAACGGCAACGATGTCTTCACCATACAGGATATGCCCATTTGGAACGTAACGCTCAACGGCGGGAATGGCAACGACCGGATCGTCATGGGCACGACCAAGGACCTGGACAACGTGTTCGACCAGAGCCGATTGTCGTTCAACGGTGGAGCAGGCACCGACACGGTGGATCTAGATGACTCCGGCGACCAAACCGGCGATTTTGACGACTATCTGGTGGCCGAGACGCTGATCGTGTCAACGGACGGCACCAGCGGTTTCACAGAATCCTTTGTCGAATACTTCGACGCCGAGAACCTTTCGCTTCGATTCAACAACGATCCAAACTTTGCCGATCTGGACTTGAGCGATTTTGACACCGTGAACATCTTCGGCAACGGCGGCGCGGATGAGTTCAGGGTGCGCAACACGGGGTCTTCGAAGCCCAATCAGCTCGTTTCAAATTTGGCGGACAACACTACTTTCCTCGGCGGAACCGGGAGCGATACCCTCACACTCAGCGATTCCGATGCCACACTGTTCAGCTCGACGCCAGACTACACGCTCGACGTTGCGGCTTTTCAATGGCGGGTGAGTACGACCATTCGAACGGTTGCATTCGACAGCATCTCAACGCTGGATTTGACCACCGGCGACAATGCTGACTCCATTCTGATAAACCGACGACCGGCGGTGACTGAGCTCAATGTTGTATCCGGGATTGGTGACGACACATTCTCGATCGGCGGCGGCGACCTCGACAGCAATGGATTTTTCAGCGCGGGCGCGCTGCTGTCTGCCGGAGCCGGCAACGACAGCATCATTTTCGACGACCACCTCGACCGCGACGGCGGCGGGGAAACCGAAAGCTACACCTTCGGTAATCTGAGCATTGCCAAGGGCGCGCTCACGCTGCTGTACAGCACGTTTGAAAACCAGACGCTGCTCGTGGCCGACGGGGTCACCGCCGGGCAGTTGTCCATCACGCCGGTCGTCAACCTCAACTCGATCAGCGGATTCCTCAACAGCACCACGATCAACGGCGGAGTGAACCGCGGTTGCATCGTCAACGTCGGCGTGAACGACCTGAACAACATCTCGGGCGTCGTCAACGTCAACAGGCTAACGTCGCTGACGGTCAATGATTCCGGCCAAACCTTTGGCGCCACCAGCAGTTTTGAGATTAACAATTCCCAGGTGAGGAAGACCAGCACGGCCCAGACAATTAATTACACCAATGTCGGCCAAATCACACTCAACACGCGTAACTCGTCAACGATTGCCGATGTCATCAACGTCCGGTCCACTCCGGCAGGAACAACCGTGATCGTGAATGCAAACGCCGGCAACGACAACGTGTCCATGGGCGGTGGTAATATCGATGCCAACCTGCTCGGACCCGTGACAATCAATGCCGGTGCAGGCTTTGACTTCGCCGGGTTCTCCAATGGCAGCGACACATCCCTGGAAGCGCTCACGCTCAACGGCTTGAGCCTCACCGACGGTCCACGAACCTATTCGTTCACCGGAGCCGAAGAATTGCGCGTCACCCTGGGCACTGGCGGCACGAACATGACTGTCAATTCGGTGGTCACCACAACCTACTTCACCGGCGGGGCTGGCAATGAGAGCTTCGACATCGGTGGAGGTGACCTCGATACCAACATTCCCGCGACCACCGGCGGAGCTGCTTCTGTGATCATCGAAGGATTGGGTGGCGATGATTCGATCCGGTTCAACGATCTTAACGACACGGGAATCGACAGTTACGAATTCCAGCGTCCCTTCGGCGCCGATCTGCTCATCAAACGTGCTGGAGGCATTGACCACGTCATCGCCTGGTTCGGCATCAACCGCGCAACGCTGGATGCCAGCAACGCACCGGCCGCGTTCCTTACACCCAGCAGCATCACCGTAACTGATGTGATCACGCCGCTGCGCATCAACGGCAACGGGGGCAGCGATGACGTTCATGTCGTTCATGCCGCATCGCCGGTCATCGTGAACACCGGTCTGGGTGACGCGGATCATTTGCGAATGAGCGCCAACGCCGGCACGGTGGTGATCGAACAGAGCGACGACGTGGAGAATCTGACCATCGGCGGTGGCAGCACCCTCCGCGTGGGCGCCGGGGCGGTTCTGGTCAAGACGCGCAACGAACCGTTGACAGGATTCCTGACCCTTACCGGCGTGCTGGATCTGGCCGGCGGCGCGTTCCTGAGCCGCGCCGGTGGTCCGATCACCCCACAGGTAGCGCGCGACAAGATCATCGTCGGCCGCAACAACGGCGCGTGGAACGGCGCCAGCAACGGCGCGATCAATTCCTCTCTCGCCGCCGGATCGGCACTGAGCGACGGCGTCGGCTACGGGCTGGGCTCCGAGATCGCCCTCACCACCATCGGCCCGTTCACAATCGCCGCCGGCGACACACTGCTCCGCTACACCCTCGACGGCGACGCCGACCTCAATCAGCAGGTCAACCTCGACGATTTCACCCGTCTGGCCGTCGGCTTCGGAACCGCCACCAACGCGTGGACGCGCGGCGATTTTAACTACAACGGGTTCACCAACCTCGACGACTTCACGGCCCTCGCGGGGAGCTTCGGACAGGTGCTGCCGGCCGCGTTGCCGGGGGCGAACCAGGGGCAAGCGACTCGATCGCCGTTTGGCAGCCGCTTGATTCTCAGCCTCGATGATTCGTTGAACTAACGATGACTCACGAATTCCAACTGGAAGGGCAACTGCAATGAAACTGAACTCGCCACAACAACGCAGTACACCCACGCGCGTCTCGCTCCCGTCGATGATCGATGCCTTGGAACCCCGGCGGCTGCTCGCCGTCTTTGCGGGGACTGAAAACTCGGACACCATCCGCATCACCCGCGTGGGCAGTTTCACACATGTCAATATCAACAACAACGACTTCGCGACGACCGATTCGGCGATCAACATCAGCGCGCTGGGCGGCAACGACTTCGTCTTGATGGACTACGTGCATCCCAACATCGTTGTCAATCTCGGCGCGGGCAACGACCGCGTGACGTACGGCGGGCAGACGCACGACATCTTCGGCAACCTGCCCGAAACGCTACTCGTCGGCGGCGCCGGCATCGACACCGTCAACTTCGACGACAGCGGCGGGCCGCAGCAACCCCGCCGCGATTATCTCTTTGACGACGAGCGGGCGATGAACCAGATCCTGCTCGATTTCGAGAACCTCGAACTGCGAACGCGCGGCGGGACGGAGGTTGGTGACAACCAGATCCGTTTCACCGACGGCTTCGTCGTTTCGCAAAGAATCACCGTCACCGGTGACGGCATCAACAGCAACGAAATGCAGATTGGAACCGCCGCCAACCCCATCGACCTCGACCGTTACAATCTGACGTTCGTCCACGACGTCGACACCTCGACCAACATCGAGGTCTTCGACCAGGATTTCGACCTCTCCGCCCAGCCTTTTCACATCTACACCAGCGGCGGAAACACCCAGCATATCGCCAAGGGCGGTTTCGATCTCACCGGTTTCCGAAGCATCGACCTTCACGGCGGAACCACCGCCGATCAGTTCGGCATCGGCGGCATCCTTGGGCACCTGCAATTGGCCATCTACGGTGGCGCGGGGAACGACGTGTTGTTTACGAACAATGACAACGGACACGACAATGATCTTGACGACGTGTTTCCGTTCCTGGCAGTAGGCAACATCGGAAGCCTCACCTTCCTCGGAGAAGACGGGCTCGACCTCGTAGACCTGGACGATTCGAATGATCAGGTCGGCGACAACGATCAGGACTATTTCCTGACAGATGAGATCCTCGACAAGGGGCCCGCCGGCGGCCGTCTTCGACTATTCTATTTCGGTCAGACGACAGAACTCATCACCCTCAAGGCCGACGCCGACAACAACACCATCTCATTCGCCAGCGGTGTCGGCCAGCAGATGACGATCGACGGTGGGATCGGGAGCGACACGTTCCGGCTCCACGACGACTTCGAGCTTCAACAGTCTCGAGGAACGGTAACGCTCAAGGGCGGCTCCGGCGCCGACTCGCTCACAATTTCGGATACCAACCCCTCGTTCCAGGAGATTCGCCAGTACACGCTCGCCGGCGGGAACCTCAGCTACGCCGACGCCAATGGTCCGCTGGGAAACATCAGTGCCGACGGAGCGATTGAGAGCTTCACTCTCACCGAGAACGACGCAAGCGCAACGACAAATCTGGTCAGCCGACTAGGCAGCACCGCCCTGATTCTGAACGCTGGCGCCGGCGACGACACTGTCACCGTCGGCGGCGGGGACCTCGATAGCAGCGGGTTGCTCTCGTCGAACATCACGCTCGGCGGCGGAACCGGCAATGACAGCATCATCTTCGACGACCGTCTCGATTCGTCCAACGACGGCACAACGTCGGTAATCACGATGACCAACAACTCAATCGCCAAGGGCACCCCCACGCTGCTTTATGGCGCGTTCGATTTCCAGACCCTTCTCGCCGCCAATTTCGCTGCTCCGTTACAGATCGAAGCTGTTCCCGTCGTAAACCTCAACGGAATCGCGGCGGCGTACGACCAGACCACGATCGTCGGTGGTGTCAATCGCGGTTGCATCGTCAACGTTGGTGCGACCAGCCTGAGCAGCATCGCCGGAATCGTCAACGTCAGCAACCTCACGTCGCTGACTGTCAATGACGCCGGCCAGACCTTTGGCGCCACCAGCAGTTTTGAGATTAACAATTCCCAGGTGAGGAAGACCAGCACGGCCCAGACAATTAATTACACCAATGTCGGCCAAATCACACTCAACACGCGTAACTCGTCAACGATTGCCGATGTCATCAACGTCCGGTCCACTCCGGCAGGAACAACCGTGATCGTGAATGCAAACGCCGGCAACGACAACGTGTCCATGGGCGGTGGTAATATCGATGCCAACCTGCTCGGACCCGTGACAATCAATGCCGGTGCAGGCTTTGACTTCGCCGGGTTCTCCAATGGCAGCGACACATCCCTGGAAGCGCTCACGCTCAACGGCTTGAGCCTCACCGACGGTCCACGAACCTATTCGTTCACCGGAGCCGAAGAATTGCGCGTCACCCTGGGCACTGGCGGCACGAACATGACTGTCAATTCGGTGGTCACCACAACCTACTTCACCGGCGGGGCTGGCAATGAGAGCTTCGACATCGGTGGAGGTGACCTCGATACCAACATTCCCGCGACCACCGGCGGAGCTGCTTCTGTGATCATCGAAGGATTGGGTGGCGATGATTCGATCCGGTTCAACGATCTTAACGACACGGGAATCGACAGTTACGAATTCCAGCGTCCCTTCGGCGCCGATCTGCTCATCAAACGTGCTGGAGGCATTGACCACGTCATCGCCTGGTTCGGCATCAACCGCGCAACGCTGGATGCCAGCAACGCACCGGCCGCGTTCCTTACACCCAGCAGCATCACCGTAACTGATGTGATCACGCCGCTGCGCATCAACGGCAACGGGGGCAGCGATGACGTTCATGTCGTTCATGCCGCATCGCCGGTCATCGTGAACACCGGTCTGGGTGACGCGGATCATTTGCGAATGAGCGCCAACGCCGGCACGGTGGTGATCGAACAGAGCGACGACGTGGAGAATCTGACCATCGGCGGTGGCAGCACCCTCCGCGTGGGCGCCGGGGCGGTTCTGGTCAAGACGCGCAACGAACCGTTGACAGGATTCCTGACCCTTACCGGCGTGCTGGATCTGGCCGGCGGCGCGTTCCTGAGCCGCGCCGGTGGTCCGATCACCCCACAGGTAGCGCGCGACAAGATCATCGTCGGCCGCAACAACGGCGCGTGGAACGGCGCCAGCAACGGCGCGATCAATTCCTCTCTCGCCGCCGGATCGGCACTGAGCGACGGCGTCGGCTACGGGCTGGGCTCCGAGATCGCCCTCACCACCATCGGCCCGTTCACAATCGCCGCCGGCGACACACTGCTCCGCTACACCCTCGACGGCGACGCCGACCTCAATCAGCAGGTCAACCTCGACGATTTCACCCGTCTGGCCGTCGGCTTCGGAACCGCCACCAACGCGTGGACGCGCGGCGATTTTAACTACAACGGGTTCACCAACCTCGACGACTTCACGGCCCTCGCGGGGAGCTTCGGACAGGTGCTGCCGGCCGCGTTGCCGGGGGCGAACCAGGGGCAAGCGACTCGATCGCCGTTTGGCAGCCGCTTGATTCTCAGCCTCGATGATTCGTTGAACTAACGATGACTCACGAATTCCAACTGGAAGGGCAACTGCAATGAAACTGAACTCGCCACAACAACGCAGTACACCCACGCGCGTCTCGCTCCCGTCGATGATCGATGCCTTGGAACCCCGGCGGCTGCTCGCCGTCTTTGCGGGGACTGAAAACTCGGACACCATCCGCATCACCCGCGTGGGCAGTTTCACACATGTCAATATCAACAACAACGACTTCGCGACGACCGATTCGGCGATCAACATCAGCGCGCTGGGGGGGAATGATTTCGTCCTCATGGATTACGTCCACCCCGGGATCGTCATCAATTGCGGTGCGGGGAACGACCGCGTGACCTACGGCGGCCCGAGCCGCGACATCTTCGGCGACCTTCCGCAAACTCTGCTGATAGGCGACGCCGGCACCGACACCGTCAACTTCGATGACAGCGGCGGGCCCAGCGACATCCGGCGTGACTTCCTGTTTACCGACGTCGCCGCGATGAACCAGGTGCTCTTCGATTTCGAGGACCTCATCGTACAGCCGCGCAACTCCAACCTGCCGAGCAAGACCGAATTCACCGGTTTTCCCGTTTCACAGAGCGTCTCGCTCGCAGGGGTGGTTTTGTTCGGCAGGAGCACGTATTTCGGAACCGAGAGCGAGCCAATCGACCTGGACAACTATGATCTGGATGTCAAGTTCGACCACCATGGGTGGAGCGGCGTCCACGTTTACGATCAGGACGCCGACGTGTCGGCAAATCCGTTCCGCTTCTACACGACAAGCAACCGGTTGCAGCAGCATCTGGCCAAGGGAAACTTTCACATCGCGTTTGCCGACGATCTGTTACAGGGAGACCTGACTCTGCATGCAGGATCGACAAACGACAGCTTCGGCATCGGAGGTATTAGCTGGGACGAACAGAATTTCTCCGCTGCAAACATCGAGATCTTCGCCGGCGCCGGCGACGACTCCCTTTACAGCACGAACGACAACGGGCACCTGAACGACTGGGACGAAATCCACGTCGCCGGAACGCTGCGCTTCAGCGGGGAGGCCGGTCTTGATCTGGTGAACCTGAACGACTCGGCCGATCAGGTGGGGGACAACGACGAGAATTATTTCGTGCGATCCAATTCGGTCAGCAAAGGTCCCGGCAGCGGGTCGATCATCCTGCTCGACGGCGCCACGACCGAACGCGTCAGCGTCGTCGCCGACGCCGACAACAACGCGATCACGTTTCAGACCGCGAACACGCAACTGGTGACGCTCAACGGCGGACTCGGCAGCGACACGTTCGGCATTGTCGCCGGCACCGAGCTTCAGGATTGCCGAGGCATCACCAACCTCATCGGCGGGAGCGGTACCGATTCGTTCAGCGTGGCCGACGACAATCCCGCTTTCCAATCCCTCCGACAATACAGCTTCAACTCCACCAGCTTCGCGTATGCCGACGCCGCCGGGCCCCGCGGGACCATCACCTACAACACAATGGAGAGTTTCGCGGTCGACGAGAACGCCGCCAATGGCACTACGTTCGTGCTGGGCAGGCCCGCGGGCATGCAACTTTCCATCACCGGCAACGGCGGGGACGACACATTTACCATCGGCGGCGGAGACCTCGACAGCAATGGATTCTTCCAATCCGGCATCACCCTGTCGGGCGGCACGGGGAACGACAGCATTGTCTTCGACGACCGCCTCGACCGCGACGCCGCCGGCGAAACCGAAAACTATACCTTCGGCAACCTGAGCCTGGCCAAGGGCGCACTGATCCTGGTTTACAGCACTTTCGAAAACCAGACGCTGCTCGCCGCCGACGGGATAATTGTTGGACAGCTCAACACCGTCCCGTCAGTGAACCTTAACTCGATCAGCGGATTCCTGAACAGCACAACCATCGTCGGCGGTCCGTCGCGCAGTTGCATCGTCAACGTGGGCAACGGCGACCTGATCAACCTCAGCGGCATCATCAACGTGAACCTCAACGGCGGGTTCCTGGACCGCTTCACCGTCAGCGACCAACTTTCATCCGGAGCCACCAGCAGCTATGAGGTGAACAATTCCCAAGTCCGAAAGACCAGCACCGGTCAGACGATCAACTACAGCGGCGTGACGCAGATCGTGCTCAATACTCGGGACTCGGCGAGCGTGCCCGATTCAATCAACGTTCGCGGCGTTCCTGCGGGGTTATCACTTATCGTCAACGCGAACTCCGGCAACGATCACTTTTTCCTTGGCGGTGGGAACTTCAGCGACTTCCTGCTCGGGCCAGTGACCCTCAACGGCGCCACTGGCACCGACGATGTAAACTTCATCAACTCGCTGGACGCTTCCCCGTCCGCGCACACGCTCACGTCCACCACCTTTACCGACGTAGTGACCCACACATACACCGGGATGGACTTGGTCCGGTTCTCTGCCGGCCCGGGAGGGTCGGCTCTGGCGGTCAACTCTTTGGCCGTCGCAGCAGAGCTCACCGGCGGCGCGGGCAACGATGCGTTCACCATCGGCAACGGCAGCCTCGCCTTGGCGCTGGGCGCAAACATCGCCGTCAACGGCGGCGGCGGGAATGACAGTATGAACCTGCTCGGCCAGAACGACGGCGGCGTCAACACTTACGCGTTCCCCGCATTCAACCAGTTTCGATTCGGCGATACGAGCACCGGCAAGTTCATCACGTTCAGCGGGCTGGAACAGGCGACTTTGCGCAGCGGCCTCGGCCCGGACACGATTGATGTTAGCACCGCTTCAATCCCCCTGAGCATCCTTAGTGGCACGGGCAATGACGCCGTAACAGTGTCGGCCAGCACCGTGCCGGTGACGGTCGACACCGGCCCGGAGCAGGACGTCCCCTTCGGTTTCCGCGCAGGCGACTTGCTCAACATCGGCTTCGTTTCCACCTTCCCGGCTTCGGTTGTCGTTGCGCAAAGCGACACCGTGTTGACCCTTTCGGTGGTCGCGGCCAGCATCCTGCGCCTCGCCAACAACGCCGTGCTCACCCGGGTTACTCCCTCCTTCTTGGATTTCGGATCGGGCGTGTCCGGTACGATCGACTTAGGCGGCGGGGCACTGCTGTGGCGCGGCGGCGGGAACACGCCCGACTTTCGCACACTTCTAACCCGCGGTCACAACGGTGGTGCCTGGAACGGCGTCGCCGGCGCCGCCGGCGGCGCGATCAACTCCTCGCTCGCCGGCGGGTCATCGCAAAGCGACGGCATCGGCTACGGCTTGGGTTCAGAAATCGCACCGACAAGCATCGCCGGGTTCACCATCGCGCCGGGTGACACGCTGCTGCGTTACACGCTCGACGGCGACGCCGACCTCAATCAACAGGTCAACCTCGACGACTTTACCGCGCTGGCGGCAAGCTTCGGCACTGGCAACAGTTGGGTTCGAGGCGACAGCAACTACGACGCAGCGGTCAACTTAAACGATTTCACAGCGTTGGCGGCCAACTTCGGATCGAGCGTTGGCTCCGTTCTTCCATTAGCGGTTCGCAGGCCATCGCCACAACCCGGCGATGGCCCGGTTTTTCCGTTCGCGTCATTATTCAGCGGGCGAATGATCGAAATTGTGGATTTAAATTAGGTGCCGATGGTTAATTCAGGTTAGGTTCCCAGCGGTTCACGCCTATGCATCTTTGAATACATCAGTAACGATGGCCATGAGAGGTCGCGGCAATTTGATCGCTACCTACCGTTAGCAGCGGCCACATGGTCCATCGCACTTGATGAAAGGAAGGCAGACCGTGAAGAAACGAAGCCATGTAAACCCCTGTGAAGCCTTGGAAACCCGACAGTTACTCACCTATACCGTC
>CAZXLA010000026.1:24215-29742 GCA_964641895.1 uncultured Tepidisphaeraceae bacterium | reverse complement strand
CATGCAACCCGCCGGCGTCGAGGACGCGCTGCTGCATCGCCACCATCGCCGGCGGCTTGACCGCGTAGGCGGCGCCTTCGAATACCTCGCGCGGCAGTTCGGTGAGCGACAGTATCGACGCCGATGCGCCGGCGGCTTTGTAGTGCGACTCGACAATGCGACTCACCTTCATGGCGTTGGAGTCGGGGCGATTGGTTCCAGAGACGATGAGAATTGTATTGCTTGTCATAGTTGGTTTAAGTGTAGGCCGTCGGCCCGCGGATTGTCACCCATCGAACCGTGCGGCGCGACGCCGGATCGTACGCCGGCCGGCTAAATTGTCGGCCTCTCGGGCAGATTCGGCTGCTGGTGCAGCTTTACCGGCGCACCCTTCTGCTTCTTCGTATTAATGTTCATCATTTCCACGCCCAGCGAGAACGCCATGGCGAAGTAGACATAGCCTTTGGGAATGTGCGCATCGAACGATTCGGCCACCAGCATCACGCCGATCATCAACAGGAACGACAGCGCCAGCATCTTCACCGTCGGATGGCGCTCCACAAACTCACTCACCGATCGTGCAAACAGCAGCATCACCCCCACCGCGATCATCACCGCGACGATCATCACCGTCAGCCCCACCCACTTGTGCGCCGGATCGGTCTGCACCATACCCACGGCGGTGATCACGCTGTCCAGGCTGAAGACGATATCCAGCAAAAGAATCTGCACGAGCACCGAACCAAAACTGACTGCGGCTTTGCCGGCGCTGGCGTGATGCTCTCCGCCTTCCAGTTTGTTATGGATTTCGTAGGTCGATTTGAAGATGAGGAAAAGCCCGCCGATAAGCAGAATCAGGTCGCGGCCGCTGATCGCCCCGCGTTCATCAAGATACGGGAGCTGAAACAACGGCGCGGTGAGGCCCATGATCCAACTGATGCTCAGCAACAGTAATATCCGAATGCCCATCGCCAGGATGAGGCCAAGCTGCCGCGCTTTGTTTTGCTGATCCGGCGGCAGCTTACCGGCCAGGATGGCGATGAAAACAATGTTGTCGATGCCCAGCACGATTTCCAGCGCGGCGAGCGTCACCAGCGCAATCAACGCCGGGCCCGACCACAGCGATGTCAGCCCGCCACCCGCGCCATGACCCGCCTCAACAGCGGTTGTTGTCGCGGCGGCGATGATGTTCCAGCCGTTGAAAAGTAGTTCATGCATCAGCGAATGCCCATCAGAAGTTCCATCGTCAATTGATCAAGCCGCTCGTAGGGCAAACGCGCCTCGGCAAGCTTCACCCGATCCAGCGGCGCGGCCAGTAGTTTTTTTGCGCGAGCCGACGAGTAAGTCTTTGTGAGTGACGCCAGAGCGCCGTCCTGCACGTTGATTTCTCTTCGCAGCGACTGAACTTCCTTGTCGGCGTTCCAGCGATTGGCCTTGTCGGCAAGGATCATATACGTCCGCATGTTGCCGCGGGCGAACTCTTGCACGTCGGCGTAGTCGCTCTGGCGGTACGCGTGCGCGTCGAAGTGACGCGGGTTGTCGTACTTGTAATCTTCCAGCAGCTTCACGAGAAAGAACGCGTGCTTGAGGTTGGCCGAACCGAAGCGGAAATCCTGATCGTACCGGCCGAACTCCTGATCGTTCAGATCGATATGGAACAGCTTCCCCGCTTCAATGGCGGCCGCCACCTGATGCACAAAGTTTAAGCCGGCCATGTGCTCATGCGCCACCTCCGGGTTCACGCCGCACATCGCCGGGTGTTTCAATGTCGGGATGAACGCGAGGTAGCTTCCCGTGACGGCAAAATAAATGTGCCCGCGCGGCTCATTGGGCTTGGCCTCGAACGCGAACTTGTAGCCGTATTTCTGATCGATCGAATAGTCGCAGAGGTAATCGATTGCCTCACGAAAGCGTTTGATCGCGTCGACGGGGTTTTTGGCGGCATCGGTTTCCACGCCTTCGCGGCCGCCCCAGAACAAGTAGGTCTTGGCGCCGAACTCGGCGCCAAGCTCCATGGCGCGCATTGTCTTTTGAATCGCGTAAGCGCGAATTTTGGCGTTGTTGCTGGTGAACGCGCCGTCTTTGAACACCGGATCGCCGAAGAGATTGGTAGTGGCCATCGGCACGACGAGACCCGTATCCTTAAGCGCCTTGCGGAAGTCTTTCTTGATCTGCTCGGCCTGTGGCGCCGAAGCGTCGATGGGGATGAGATCGTTGTCGTGAAAGTTCACGCCGTAAACGCCTTCGCACTCGCCCAGCAGATTGACGATCTGTGCGGGGTTGAGCGCATCGCGCGTGGGCGCGCCGAACGGATCGCGGCCGACGTTGCCGACGGTCCATAGTCCGAACGTGAACTTCATCTTCTTCGTGGGGGTGTAGCTGTCTCTTGCCATGACGTTCTTCTGCCCGATTGTTGGCCGAACAAACGTGCTCCGGCTCGGCGGCGGAGTGTCTACGAAACCGCCGAAGCGATCAAGAACCGGGCCGAACCCGGCCGCCCGCTTGTTGCAGCGATTGCTTCGGCTACGCTTCGGCGGAGTTTCATTTTTCGGAGTATGCGGATGCCGACCACGAAGCGTTTTCCTCCCGTCGCCCCCGACCGCCCGTTTATCCTCCACGGCGGCGATTACAACCCCGAGCAGTGGCTGGAGGCGCCGGCGGTGCTTGAGGAAGACATGCGCCTGATGAAGCTTGCCGGCGTGAACGTGGCGAGCGTGGGCATCTTCTCCTGGGCGATGCTCGAGCCGCGCGAAGGCGAGTTTGAGTTCGCTTGGATGGATCAACTGCTGGACCGACTCGCCAAAAACCAGATCACCGCCGTGCTCGCGACGCCCAGCGGCGCCAAGCCGAACTGGATGGCGAAGAAGTACGCCGAGATTCGGCGCGTCGACAACAAAGGCCATCGCGAGCTGCAGGGTTGGCGGCACAACCACTGTTACACCTCGCCGGTGTATCGCCAGAAATGCACGATCATGAACACCCGCCTCGCCGAGCGCTATGGCAAGCACCCGGCGGTGGCGATGTGGCACGTCTCCAACGAGTACGGCGGCGATTGCCACTGCGACCTGTGCAAGGCCGCGTTCCGCAAATGGCTGCAAGCCCGCTACCAGACGCTCGACGCACTCAACCACGCCTATTGCTCGCGGTTTTGGAGCCATACATTTGGCGACTGGGACGAGATCGACCAGATCGATGATTCGGTTCACGGCCTGGCGATCGACTGGAAGCGATTCACCACCGATCAGACCGTCGACTTTTTCAGACATGAAATTGAACCGCTCAAGCGGCTCACGCCCAACATCCCAATCACTGTGAACATGATGGGCATGTATGAACCGTTGAACTACTGGAAGTTCGCGCCTTACGTCGACGTGATCAGTTGGGATTCGTATCCCGGCTGGCACCAGAACGACGATGTGCTGCACGACGCACGCTGGACCGGCTTCGTGCATGACATTAATCGATCGCTCAAGCACAAACCGTTCATGCTCATCGAGTCGTCGCCGAGCAGCGTCAACTGGCAGAAGATCAGCCCATTGAAGCGGCCGGGCATGCACCGGCTTTCGAGCCTGCAGGCGGTGGCGCACGGGTCGGATACGGTGATGTACTTCCAGTGGCGCAAGAGCCGCGGAAGCTTTGAGAAGTTTCATGGCGCGGTGGTGGATCATGTCGGCAGCGAGCACACGCGCGTGTTCAACGATGTAAAGGACCTCGGAGGCGAACTGGCCAAGCTCTCCGGCGTCGTCGGAACGATGCCTGCGGCGCAGGCGGCGATCATCTTTGACTGGGAAAGTCGCTGGGCCATCAACGCGTTGGCCGGCGCCCGCAACGCCGACAAAAACCACGACCAGACCGCCGTGGAACATTACGCCCCGCTTTGGAACCGCGCGATCGCGTGCGATGCCATCGACATGGATCAGCCTTTCGACCCCTACAAGCTCCTCATCGCGCCGATGCTTTACATGCTTCGCCCGGGCGTGGGGGAGAAAATTGCCCGATTCGTAGAAGCCGGCGGCACGTTCGTTACGACTTATCTCAGCGGCATCGCAGATCAATCTGACCTCTGCTTCCTCGGCGGCTGGCCCGGCGGCGCGGGCAGCGCGCTGCGTAGGGCGCTTGGCATCTGGTCCGAAGAGATTGACGCGCTGCCCGACCACCGCACCCAAACGGTGACAGCACTCGGCGGAAACGGCGGCGGTCCCAACAGGGCCGGCCTCACCGGCAACTACAAAGCGCGACATTTCTGTGACCTCATTCATCTTGAAACCGCCACGGCGCTGGCCAACTACACCACCGACTTTTATGCCAACCGCCCCGCCGTCACCGTGAACCATTACGGCAAGGGGCGCGCGTATTACGTCGCGGCCCGGCTGGACGATCGATTCCTCGACGACCTCATCGGACACGTTTCGCAAGGCCTGCACCGGGCCATCAATGCACCGCTTCCCGCCGGCGTGACGGCAACACTCCGCAGCGACGGGCAGACGGCGTTCGTCTTCCTCATGAACTTCAACGCCACACCCGTCACCGTCGACCTCGGCGGCGAGCATGAGACCGTGATCGACGGCAAACGACTGCGCATCGCCGAACTCAAAGGCTACGGCGCCATCGTCCTCAAACGCCCGGCATGAACTTCTCCCCCTCTCTTCCTCCCCCTCCTGGTACCCCGGGAGGGGGAGGTAGGACGCTTTACTTTCATCGCTCCTTTGCCTCGAATACCTCGCCGTGCAGCCAGCCATTCGCGTTGAGATCAATCTCGCCGTCGTCCGTGCCAACATCGCGCGCATTGCCGCAGCGGCGCAGGTGCCGGTGATCGCGGTCATCAAGGCCGACGCCTACGGGCTGGGCATGACGCCGGTCATCCGCGCCATCGACGATCTTGTCGACAGCTACTACGTCTTTGAGCCGCGCGAGATTGTTGACGCTGCAACGCATACGCTTACCTCTAAAACATTCATCGCCGCCGTGTGTGGCGACGCGACGGCCGACGAACTGCTCGCCCACCGCATTCGCCCGGCGGTGTGGACGATCGATCAAGCGCGGCGCTGGCAAGCGTGCGATTGCGTGCTCGCCGTCGATACCGGCCAGCAGCGCTTCGCCGCCGGGCCGGATCAGCTCGATGCCATCATCGCCGCCGGCGTTTGTCGCGAGGCGTTTACGCACGCATCCAACATTACGCAGGCCGGCCGATTCGACGAGCTGACGCGCGGCAGGTCGCTGCGTCGCCACGCCGCCGGCACATCGCTGCTCGACGCGCCCGCCGCCCGTTTCGACGCGGTGCGACCAGGCTTTGCCATGTATGCCGGCGCGGTGCGCGTCACCACGCATTTGCTCGACGCCCGCGCCTCGCTCGGCCCGGCCGGCTACACGGGCTTCCAGACTCCCTACCACGGCGTGATGCTCGGCGGCTACTCCGAAGGTCTCGCCGCCGGCGCGTGCATCATCAACGGCGTGAAGCGGCGCTTGCTCGAAGTCGGCATGCAATCATCGTTCGTCGAACTCGGCCCCGCCGACCGCGCCGGCGACGCAATAACCCTGCTCGGCGACG
>CAZXLA010000026.1:2098-24115 GCA_964641895.1 uncultured Tepidisphaeraceae bacterium | reverse complement strand
GTCGAACTCGGCCCCGCCGACCGCGCCGGCGACGCAATAACCCTGCTCGGCGACGGCCTGACCGAAGCCGACGTCGCCAATGCCTGGCGCTGCGGCACGCACGAAGCATTGTTCCGCATGGCGCGCTGCGGAAGCCAAATTCATCTTTAGCCGCAGGTGATCGCGGATGAACGCAGATAAGAGGGAGGCTGGATCGACGCAAAAATCAAACACTCTTTCTTCATCTGCGTTCATCTGCGTTCATCTGCGGCCAAGTCAGACCCTTCGGGTGTCGCCGTGCCGCGAGCAGTTCGACCAATCCATTCGCCGCCAGGATCAGCGCCGCGCCCTGTAGCTCCTCGCGCGTCATCGGCTTGCCGGCGGTCATCCATGCGAACGCGCCGGCCCAGATCGGTTCCAACAAGTAGATCAGGGCCGCCCGGGTCGGGTCGAGCTTCGGCTGGAAGAACATCATCAGCGCAAACGCGCCGATCGTGGGCAACACGAGCATCAGAGCCAGTTCGCGCATCACACCGGGCTGGCCGAACAGCCGTTGCAGCTCGGTGGGGTGGAGCGTCGCCGCGCCGCCCGGTAGGCACAACACCGCCAGCGCGCAGCACACGCCGATGAAAATGAACTGCCCACCGGTGAGCCGCCAGGGCGTGTCGCGCTTCATCAGCGCGTTGAGGGTCAGCAAGTAGATCGAGAACACGACCGCGCACCCCACGCCCAGCCACTCGCCGACGCCCATGCCGCGCGGCGATCCGCCGGCCAGCCGCCACACACCAAACAGTGCTACTGCAATCCCCAGCCACGTCACCACCGACGGGTAACAACGCAATACCACCACCGACAATAACGGCACGAAGACGATGGAAAGCGTCGTAAGAAACGCAACCACCGCTTCGCTGCTGCGATCCAGCGCCAGATGTTGAACGACCAGCCCGCCGCCCAGTAGTGCGCCCAGGATGATCGACCGCCGCGCCGTTCCCCACGACCATCCCCGTCCGGCGCGGCTCCAGAACACCGCCATCCAGATCGCGCCGGCGAGCAGGAACCGCACCGCCAGAAACAACAACGGCCCCACCGGCGAATGTTCCCCCGGCCCGGCAAGGTTGATGCTGTGCTGCGCCGATTTGCCCCAGGTAAACCCCGCCCCCCAAAACGCCGTCGCCACGATGAGCCAGAGCGTGGCGATCCAGACCGTTCGATTCACAGGCGTTGGCGTGGGAGGTTGTTCGAGCGCGGGGGGCATCAGGTCGACACTCTATCGGATTAACGCAGAATCGGATCGACGCTGAGTCGGATCGACATTCTACTCGATCAAAGTTGTCGCCACGCTCCCGTCCGGCGTCGTGTTGCGCCAAAAAAAAAATCGGGTCCCTGCGGTCGACCCACGTAATACTGCATTTCCATATTTTACAATCACTTACGCGATTTCGCTCGATGGCCGATGGTGCGAAAAACCGGTTCCTAACCGGTTCCCAACCGGTTCCGAATGGTTCCCTGGCGGTACCTTTTTCGTTCCGGGACGGTTCTTTGCGGTTCAAACCAATCCGCTGCGCTGCCGCGTAGCGCTCCAATGAAAGTCGATAATCCACAATGCACCTCCACTCAACTATCCCTGCGCGCTGCGCCAGCGCGCGCTCGCTGGCGCAACGCGCGCGTGTAAATCAGCGTTTTCAAACGGCAATCGCGACTTTCCACGCCGATTTTTACGACGGAGGGTGTTGCGCGGGCGCGGGGTTGCCGGCGCAACGGGGGCATCGCTCCAAGCGACGCGTTCGTCGTTTGGCTTGATGCGCGCCGGCGGTAACGAGTTGGAAACTCTTTCCACATTGACGCAAAGGCGGCTACTGCAACAACGGCAACTGCACCTTGACGCTGCGATCGGCCCCGTCGCGTGGGCCGGTGATGTCGGCGAGCCCGGGGGCGGCGCCGATGAAATTCTTGTCGATCTTCTGCACGTTGCGCGTTCGGGCGTGGGGGTTGGGTTTGAGGTCGGGGGAATTGGGGCCGTCGTGGCGGTTCAGGACATTGTAATACTGGTCGCGCTGCGCGGGGATCCAGCCGGCATCGCGGATGAGGCGGCAGATTTCGCGTTCTTCGAGCTTGTACGTCGTGCCGGCGGCGCTGACGACGTTTTCTTCCATCATCACGCTGCCCATGTCGTTGGCGCCGAAGAAGAGCGCCAGTTGTCCGATCTTCGGGCCCATCGTCACCCAACTGCTTTGCAAACTTTGGATGTTGTCGAAAAACAACCGCGCGATCGCGAGGATGCGCAGGTATTCATCCGCCCCCGCCATGCGAACCACCCGCCCGCGGAGGATGTCTTCATTTGTGCTTTCGTCAAACGGGCCGTGAATTTGCGGATCCCATTCCTGCGCCCGACCGAGCGGTGTGTTTTCTCGCTGGAAGGGCCAGTGGATGAAGGCGGTGTAAGAGCCGGGGTTCAGGGTTCGGGGTTCAGGGTTCAGTAGAGAAGATTTGTCAAAGACCCCCGGCCAGCGCAGCCGCACGCGATCCATTGTTTCAGTCTCCTCTTCCCTGAACCCTGAACCCTGAACCCTGAACCCTCCCAACGCCCGCGCGTAATCCTGCATATCGCGCAGCGCGCTCATGTGTTCGATGCGTTCGCGCACGAACTCGATATGCCCCATCATCATGGTGCAACTGGTGTTCATCCCCTCTTCGTGGGCGACGCGCATCACGCGCAGCCAATCGTCACCGCTGGCTTTGCCGATGCCGATGCGCCGGCGGATGCGCGGCGAGAAAATCTCCCCCCCGCCGCCGGGGATGGTCATCAGGCCGGCGGCTTTGAAGCGGCGGATGATGTCGCGCACATCCAAGTTAAAAAACCGCTCAAACTCCACAAACTCCGGCGGGCTGAAGGCGTGAATGTGCACCGTGGGAAAGTTGCCGCGAATATAGCGCAGCAGGTCTTCGTACCATTCGATCGGCAGTTGGTCGTTCATGCCCCCTTGCATGAGAATCTGCGTGCCGCCGATGGCGATGAGTTCTTTGATCTTCTCGTCGATTTTTTCAAACGAAAGCGTGTAACTGTCGGCGTCTTCATGATCGCGCCGGAAAGCGCAGAACGTGCATTTGGCGGTGCAGACGTTGGTGTAGTTGATATTGCGATCGATGACGTAAGTGCGGTAATCCTGCGGGTGCATCCGCTGGGTGACCGTATGCGCCCATTGTCCCAGATCGTGCAGGGATGCTTGGTGATACAGTTCGAGCGCCTGCGCATCGCGAAGCCGCGAGCGGCCGGAGAGGATTGAGTCGATGTCGAAGGAGAGCTTTGGCATTTCTTTTCAGAATAGTATGAAAAGCGGCCCTGTGTCGGAAGCGCATTTCAGGCGAATTGAAAGAAGGTTGCTACAATCCGAGCAACCAAAGGCCGGCCGCCTATGAAACATCACGCCATATTGATCGCCTCCGGCGCCGATCGACCGGGGATTCTTGATGAAGTGTCGCAATACGTCTTTGAAAGCGGCGCGAATATCGTGGACAGCAAGCTGCTGAGCATGGGCGGTACGTTCATTCTCATGGTGCTGCTGGGCGCCGACGAATCGGCTCCGCTCGATCGCATCCGAGAAGGCCTGCCCGCGTTGACGGCCGCCGCGCGCATCACTGCCGAGGTGCGCGACGCCGCTTCAGAGCAGGGTGATGCGGCAAGCTTCCGCTACCGCTTCCACGCCACCGGCGCCGATAAGGCGGGCATTCTCAACAAGCTGTCGCACCTGTTTCGGGTGTTGAATGTGAATATCGACGACGTGCACACCCACGTCGGGGTGATCCAAAGCATGGTTCGACCGCAGTTTGAGCTTGAACTGCTGCTGAGCGTGCCGCGTGATACGCCGATCATCCGGCTACGCGAATACCTTGACACGATTTGCCAGGAATTAAGCATTCAGTGGGAATTGCGGCCGGCGTGAACTGGCGCGCGGGTGCAAAATTGTGCTGACAGCGTGCCGCGACAATGCTAGGATGTGGATATGTCGATGATCATCGCTGCAAAATTCGTGAACGGCGTTTTCGTCCCGGAGGAAAGGCCGCCGCTGCCCGAGAATCAGCGTGTGCAGTTGGTGGTGCGTGCCTCGAATCCCCCCCGCGATGTTGCCGCTGATTTGGCAGCGGTGCGTGCGCAAGCTCAAAATCGACTGGTCGTCGACTCGAACGTTGGTCACGCCATCGCGCAAGACCCAGTGTTTAATATCGAGAATTGGTGAGTGATGTCATTGGCTCTACCGACCGGCTCGGTGTGCTTTCTTGACACCAATATTCTCTACTACCATTTCGTCGGCAATTACGCCGAATCGCCTGCGTGCTCCCAGTTGGTTGAACGATTGGTGTTGGGCGATCTCGACGCATTCTGTTCATTTCCGGTTTTAGCCGACCTCGTCCACAAGGTGATGATGGCCGAGGCGCACGCTAAAATGCCGACTGGGAAAACAGGGCTCAGCGCCCAACTCCGGCAGGCGAAATCCACAGTTCAACAACTAACCGCATTCGCTCAGATTCCCGGTCAGCTCAAATCGATTCCCCTTGTCGTAGCTCCAGTTGGGCTTGAGCATTTGGCGGCGGCGAGCGCCATTTCCAGATCAGAAGGCCTTCTCACCAACGACGCCATCATCGTCGCACTGATGCGCGAACATGGCATTATCCACCTCGCCACCAACGACGACGACTTTGACGCCGTAGCCGGCATTACCGTCTGGAAACCGCGATGAATGATGCGCCGGCCAAGATCGCGATTGTCGGCGCCGGCAGCGTCGGCGCTACCATTGCCTACGCCTGCATGATTCGCGGCGTGGCGGCGCGGATTGCGCTGTATGACGTCGATCGAAAGAAAGTCGATGCGCAGGTGCTCGATCTCAACCACGGCCAGCAGTTTGTTATGCCCGCAACGATCGAAGGCGGCGATGACGTGGCGGTTTGCAAAGACGCCGCGGTCGTCGTGATCACCGCCGGGGCGAAGCAGAAGCCGGGCCAGACCCGCATGGACCTCGCCGCCGCCAACACGGCGATCTGCAAGGACCTTCTTCCGAAGCTGCTCGCCGTTGCACCGGAGGCCATTTATCTGCTGGTGACCAACCCGGTTGACGTGATTACTTACGTTTCGTTGAAGATCTCGGCGTTGCCCGCGGCGAAGGTCATTGGCAGCGGAACAGTGCTCGACAGCTCACGGTTCCGGCACTTGATCGCCAAACGACTCCGAATCGCCACGCAGAACGTTCACGCGTACATCGCCGGCGAGCACGGCGACAGCGAAGTTCCCCTGTGGAGCAGCGCAACCGTGAGCGGCATTGCACTCCACGAGTGGGCGGTGCCGGGCCACGGCAAGATGACCGTACGCGATCGCACCGAAATCTTTCAGAACGTGAAGACGGCGGCGCAGCAGGTGATCGAAGGCAAGGGCGCGACGAATTATGCCATCGGCCTGGCGACGGCGCAGATTCTCGACGCAATTTTGCGCGATCAGCACCGCGTGCTGCCGGTGAGTTCGCTGGTACGCAACTTCAAAGGCATTGACGATGTTTGCCTGAGCCTGCCGTGCATCGTCGGTCGAGCCGGCGTCGAGCCGCCGCTGCCGATTCCGCTGAACGCCAACGAAGAGGCCGGGCTGAAGAACAGCGCCGAGATCATCGCGGCGGCGATTCGTTCGGTCGGGTTCTGAACTAAAAAGGGGCTAACGCGCTGCGGTGGCGACGGCAGCGTTATCGCGAACGGCTAAGTCGACCTTTACACCGAGCAGCTCTTCCAACAACCGAAACTTCTTGCGGCGCGAAAAGAACTTTCGTGCGCGCCGGCAGTCTGTGCTGAGATGGCAGCGAACCTTGAGCTTCCCTTCACGCAACTTGATGCGCACCTGCGGCTCATCATGCTGACGGCCGTCGAGAGAGTCGGCGGCGCGAAGCAGCGCCAAAACGATACGCATCGATCGGCGCGGATCGCCCGAGCGCAGCACATCGTCAAATCCGATCTCGGGAACGGCCCCGCGGTGATAACGCGTCAGGTAGGCCAGGCAGCGGCGCTCGACGTCGCTCAGCGGCAACCCGCGGTCGACCAGGAGCATTTCGCAGCCGATATGCGGGTGCCGGCGGTCGTTCACCGCGCGACCAATATCGTGCACCATCGCGCCCAGCCGCAGCATACGCCGCTCGAAGCGATCGAGGTGGTGGTGCGGGCGCAGCAGTTCGAATAATTCGTCGGCAATGGTGAGTACGCGCGCCTCGTGCCGGACGCAGGACAGCCGGCGGTGTACCCATCGGACGATGGTTCGTTCTCTGGCGGAGTTGGCGAGCAGACGGGTGTGTGGGCCCATAGGTTGATTCCATTCAACCGGTCGTCAACATTCTACCCCAGCATTATTAAGAATGCGCTATGGCCGCAATGCAAAGACCCCCGGCGCAAATGGGGCGATAAAAAACGCGGCACCGGCATTGTCGCAAGGCGATCAGGCCTGGCCCTCCCCGGCGCCGCGGATTTTTGTTGTGCCGTTGATCCACCGATTCATCGCAGTGGATTTTATCTATATCGATCGTCCCGAGTCCACTGCGGGCATGAACAATCTGCGGAGAAACTATCTCGCGGCGGAGGCTTGATTCGCGTCGGCGTCCGTTTTCCAATCATCGGCGATGCGACACGATTCGACCAACCCCGCCGTCGCCCGATCAGAAACGAGGGCAGCCGTGTTTGCGCTGGTCGTGGCTGTCGTGCTGATGGCGACGAAGTTCGTGGCGTATGGGCTTACCGATTCGTCGGCGATTTTCTCGGACGCACTGGAAAGTATTGTCAACGTGCTGGCCGGCGGGTTCGCCGTTTACGCCGTCGTGCTCGCGCACCGGCCGGCCGATGAATCGCATCCTTATGGTCACGGCAAAGTGGAGTTCCTCTCGGCGGGTTTTGAAGGCGGCATGATCCTGCTGGCGGCGATTTTTATTGCATGGCGCGGCATCGAAGCGATCGCGCGCGGCGCGGCGGTGCAGCGGCTCGATGCCGGGCTGGTACTCATCATCGCCGCGATGCTCGTCAACGGCGCGATGGGAAGGTGGTTGATCAAAACGGGGCGCAGCCAGGGTTCGATCACGCTCGAAGCCGATGGTAAACATCTGCTGTCCGATGCCGTGACCAGCGTGGCGGTGTTGGCGGCGCTGCTGGTCGTTAAGTTCACCGGCTTCGTGCTGGCCGACCCGATTTGCGCGATCGTGGTGGCGGTCTATTTGTTCTGGGTAGCGATCGACCTCCTCAAGCGTTCCGCCGCCGGCCTGATGGATGAGCAGGATCAAGGCGACGCCGTTCTTCTCAAGCAGATTCTCGATTCGCACCTCGCCCCCTCCGGCCGACCGCCGCTCATTTGCAGCTACCATAACCTGCGTCATCGCCACACGGGGCGGTATCACTGGATCGAATTTCACCTGATGGTACCGGCGGAGATAACCGTGGAGCAGAGCCACCAGATGGCCAGTGAAATCGAAGGCGAGATTGAACAGGCGCTTGGCCCCGGCGACGCCACGGCTCATGTCGAGCCGTGTACCGATCCGGCCTGCGCGCGCTGCGCCACTCCCTCTCCCGGTACCCCGCAAGTGGGCCGGGGTGAGGGTTCTTACGGCACGCCAACGGTTGTCGCGTTGTTGAATGATCCTTCGTCTGAAACAGTTGGCGAGACGGCGCACAAAGTTGACCAGAAAGAACCCTCACCCTAACCCTCTCCCGAAATACCGGGCGAGGGAGTAATCGCATGCACCCAGACACCATCCTCTTCAACGGCAATATTCTGACGCTCAATGAGCGCCACCCCCAAGCATCGGCGGCGACCATTTACGGGGAGCGGTTTTCGTTCGTGGGCGACGACCCCACAACGCTTCTGCTGGCCGGTACGCGCACGAAGAAAATTGATCTGCTGGGCCGAACGGTTGTTCCAGGGTTTTGCGATTCGCACATTCACCTCGTCGGGTTCGGCATGAACCTGCTCAGCCAAGCCGACTTAGTTGGCGCCGCCGACATTGATCAAATCCTTGCGCGCCTGGCACAACTCGCCGGGCGGACGACGGGGTGGATCCGCGGGTATGGATTCGATCAAACCAAGCTGTCGGAAGCGCGGTTTCCTACGCGGCTGGAGTTGGATCAGGTCAGTCGCGATCGACCGATCGTCATCTCGCGCGTGTGCGGCCACGCCGGTGTGGCCAACTCGGCGGCGATTGCATTACTGAGCGAAGCCGAGAAGAGTGCCGGCGAAGTCGCGACCGGGTTGTTTACCGAGCAGGCGCTCTGGGCGATCTATCGGTATGTTCCGCCGCCGACGGAAGATGAGCTTGAGCAAGCCATTCTCGCCGCCGCCGACGTGCTGTTGAAGACGGGGATTACGTCGGTTCAGACGCTGCTTGACGTGCCACAGCAGCTTCAGGGTTTTTCGCGATTGCATCGGGCGGGAAAGCTGCCGATTCGCGTCGTCGCCATCCCGCCGTGGAGTGCCGTTGACGAGCTATACAAGAATGGGCTGCGAACCGGCTTCGGCGATCATTGGTTGAAGATCGGTGCCGCCAAGCTTTTCAGCGATGGCTCACTGGGCGCGCAAACTGCCCTTCTGGCCGAACCTTACACCGACAAAACGGATACGTGCGGCCTGCGTATTTACGAGCCGGCCGAACTCAACCGCCGCGTGCTCGACGCGCAAAACAAGGGCTTTCAGGTGGCGATCCACGCCATCGGCGATCTGGCGGTCAACGAAACGATCGACGCCATCGAGTACGCGCTGGCGAATGATCCGAAGCAACGCGACAACACGTATCACCGCCACCGCATCGAACATGCGAGCTTGTGTTCGCCCAATGCGATGGGTCGGCTCGCGAAGAATAAAATTGTCGTGACCTTTCAGCCGCAGTTTGTCGCCAGCGACACCTGGACGCCCGACCGCGTCGGCGCGGCACGCACGCGATGGGCGTATCCGTTCAAGTCGATGATTGAAGCGGGCATTCCGGCCACGCTTTCCAGCGACAGCCCAGTGGAATTTCCCAGTGCGTTTGAATGCCTGGCCAGCGCTGTCGGCCGGGCGGCGTGGTCGCCGGAGCAAACGCTTTCGCCGATGCAGGCGCTCCAGGCGTATTGCCTCGGCAGCGCGTACGCGGGGCATGTGGATCATCAGCAAGGGTCGATCGAAACCGGGAAGCTGGCCGACTTTGTGGTGCTGTCGTCCGACCCGAGCCAACTGGGCGCCTCAGCAATCCGCAATCTGACGGCGGAGCAGGTTTGGATCGGTGGCAAGCGGGTTAGTTGATCGCGCGACCGATCCGATTACTTGGGCAGGATGTTGCAGCGGGACAGCGCGTTGCTTTCAATTCGAACAAGCTCGACGTGCCCGTCCACAAACACGATATTAAGTTTGTTTTTGTGGCGGCGCCGGTCGAACATCGAAGCGTCTGCCCCGCGGCCGTTGTTGGCCAGCGCGTCGGCCAGGGTTACGCGGCCTCGACTGTTGTTCGACGGCGTCCAGCAGAGCCAACCGTCGGGCATCCACGAATACGCCCCATACGACCGGCGGTTGGCGTCGGTAAACAAAATCGTTTCGGCGGGGTTTGATAGTTTCGACATATTGCCGCCCAGCCGGCGATCCTTGTTCGGCAGGATCAGGTTGTAACCCAGGAAGCCCTCGTTCAACCCATAATCAGAATTGGTCGACCAGGCCGCCAGCGGCGTGTTGATCCGCCGAACCGACATCATCGTTCCCTGGTTGATGGGCGTCGTGTCGGTGCTGTTGGTGAATCGCTTATCGTACTGGAACGAACCGGTCGAAGGGCACATAAACAACTGCCACACGCGCGTTTTCTCGTTGAGCGCCTGATCGAGCAAATCCCAGTTTTCGAACGGCAGGTCTTTGTAGCCCAGATAAGGCGCGATCGCCGCCGGCAAGGGAACGATCATGGGGACGTTGATCTGTGGGGCGTACGCATAGGTGTACCGGGTGCGGGTGGAGTCGTTAAGCCCTTCAGGAATTCCACCGGTCGCGCCGATGGTGATTTCGCCGCCGAGCGGCATGAAACCCTTCGAGTCCATCACGCGCAACAGGCAAGCCGAAGCGATCTGACGAAGGTTCGATCCGCATTTGACCACCTCCGCCTGCCGTTTGGCGGCGGTGACGGCGGGGAGCAGAATGCCCACCAGGACCGTAATAATCCCGATGACCACCAGTAACTCGACGAGCGTAAAACCGCGAGGCGTTCGTGCCGGTGGGACCATGCACTGACTCCAAATAGAGATGCGAACCGATTAACAGTACTGACTCGCGAACAAATCGCAAGCAAAAACCGGTAATTCTTGGCCGCAACTCGTTCTGAAGAAAATACTTACGCGCGTTCCGCCGCGCCAATCGCTTCGGCGAGGTTTACAGTGCCTTCGTAAAGGCTGCGTCCGACGATCACGCCCCAGCAGCCGGTGGCTTTCACCTGTTCGATGTGCTGCAAATTGCCCACTCCGCCGGATGCGATAATCGGCAGGTGGGTGGCTTCGACGAGTTTGCTCGTCTGCGGGTAGTTCGGGCCGGACATCATGCCGTCCTTGGCCACATCGGTGTAAAGAATGCCGGCCAGCGGCCAATGGTTCGCCAGTTTGGCGATATCGACGGCTTGCTGGCCCGAGGAGCTGAGCCACCCGTGCGTGGCGACTATGCCGTCCCGCGCATCCAGCGCTAGAACAACTTTGCCGGTAAACTTTGGCGATTCGAGCAGTTGCGCGAGCCAGGGCAAATCCTGGACGGCGCGCGTTCCGATAACCACGCGGGCGGCGCCGGCGTCGAGCATGGCGGCCACGTCGGCGTCGCTGCGAATTCCCCCGCCTACTTGCACTTGCGCCTTTGTTGATTGGATGACTTTTCGGATCAGGTCAATCTGCACCGGCCGGCCTTCTTTAGCGCCGTCCAGATCAACGATATGCACATGCTTCGCCCCGGCAGCGACAAACGCGCCGGCGGTGGCGAGCGGGTCTACGTCGTAATTCAATTGATCGGCGTAATCCCCCTGCCGCAGACGGACGACTTTGCCATGACGCAGATCAATGCTGGGGATGACGAACATCAGGCTTTATTTTGTGAATGCAACCAACGCTTGAACGCCACGGCTGCATCGAACGAATCTCCGGTGATCGCCTGATTCACAAAATCGCTGAACACCGCCATGTCCAGGCCGGGAAGCTGAGGGCTTGATACGCTCAACTCATAAGTCCCGTCGGAGCGACGCACGTTCGGACAAACCTGTTGCCCGTCGTATCGCCAAATTTCCGGAACGCCGAATGTGGCATAAATAGATTCACGCGAGACGGAGCTGCTGAACACATCGACCTCGATGGCCAGGTCGGGACGATTTTCGGCAGTTATTTCAAGCGTGTGCGGGGACAACGGTGGAAGTGCAGTGGTAATGTAAAAGCATTCGTCGGGTTCGAGGCCCGCGCGAACGTCATCCCGATGACAAGTTACCGAACCCAGGCCGCTGATGCGGATATTTTGCTCCAGCGAATAGGTCTCAAGCAACCGCGCAATGGCCTTTTTAATGCGCTCGTGCTTTACACCGGGCATGAATAGCTCCATCCTCCCGCGGAAATAGTTGACGCGGACGTGGGAATTCTCGAACTCTGCAATCGTGCGCAGGTAATAATCCCAGCTTACGTTTTCAAGCACGATGCGGCCGTCGCCGGGATGGGCGCTTCGAGGTTGTGTCGGTGTGAGAAGACTCATTTTCCCAACAAGTAGATCAAGACCTGATCAAAACGCTTTTGCCAGGCCGGCTCGTTGTGCTCGTCGCCGGGGAACTCTTTGAACACAAAATCTTTGTCGGCGACCAACCCTCCGGCGGTCAGTTTGGCAATGAAAGCCTTTGTATCAGCGACGGGGTCTTTGCCCGGCGGGTAGTTGTCGCCGGGTTTGTCGGACGTATCGATCCAGAGTTTCTTGCCCTTGAGAAACGAAACGTCGTCGCCCAGCGCCGCCGAAATCGGCTTATCATTCAACTGCATCCACGGGGTGAGCAGCGCGGCGCCGGCGAATTTGTCGGGCATGGCTTTGAGCATGGTCAGCGTGACCATCCCGCCCAGTGACGAACCGGCGATGTACGTATTCGCCGGCTCGGGCTGCGTGCGATACATGCCGTCGATCATCGGCTTGATTTGCTCCATGACCAGCTTGGCATAGGCCGACGCCCGGCCCGGCGCATCGGCCGAGCCCATGGTGTCGGGAGTGAACTCGGTCGTGCGGGTTTCGGCGTTGTAAACACCGACAATGATTGCCGGGCGAATTTTGCCTTCTTTAATAAGCCGCTCGGCGGTTTCATCCACCTGCCATTCGATGCCTTTGAACGACGTGTCGGCGTCCATGAGGTTCTGGCCGTCGTGCATATAAAGAACGGGATAGCGCGTGTCTTTGTTGGCGGCGTCTTCATAACCGGGCGGAAGGTAGACGAGAATATCGCGGTCGTTCTTCAATTCCTCGGAGTGGAACTTGCGCTGCACGATGATGTTTCCGGTGCGCGTCGACTTGCCCGGAATATTCTTGCCCGCGTCGCGCCAGCTCAGCACCTTCACTTCGACGACGGCGTCTTCCTTTTCCGGTTCGATGGTGAACGTGTGGTTGTCGCGTTCCTGGCCTTTGTCGCCGGTTTCCACCGTCGCCCAGTTGCCGCGCGTCACCTTAAACTCGTGCTGAAGACCGGTCAGCAGCGCCTGTTCGCCGTCCAACGAAGCGACGTAGGTGCCGTCGGATTGCCGCTGCAGAGGCACGCCGTCGGCGGCCCAGGCTCTCAGAGAGGGCGCGGAGCCGGAAAGGTACAGCGTCTGGTCCTTGGGCGTCTCGGCGGGCGCGCTGATGACGAACTTCACGGGCACCATCTTCAGATTTCTGGCCCACTGCACGTAGGTGTCGGCATCGGTACGCGCTTTATCGGCGCTGTTGGCATCGGTCTGTGCCAGATACCACCCTCCGAAACCGGAAATTGCAATCGCCACCAACACCAACGGCCAAATGATGTAACGCATAAGTGTGCCTTCTGCTTCCTAATCCACCGCCCCGGAAACGAGTATAACCGGTTAAACGTCGTTGAACAGATTTTTAGCGAACTTGGCAACACGCCGCCAGCGGCCAACAATAAGGCTTGTACCCAACGCACTCCATGCATGACCGCATCAAGAACCTCGCCGACAAAGCCAAGTCGCTGCCCAAAACGCCCGGTGTCTACCTGATGAAGGATGACAAAGGCCGGGTGATCTATGTGGGCAAAGCGTCATCCCTCCGAGACCGCGTGAGCAGCTATTTCCAGGCCTCGACCCGGCTGGAGTTCAAAAAAGCGCCGATGCTCGATCACATCGTCGATTTTGATGTGATCGACTGCGACAGCGAAGTCGAAGCCCTTCTTTCAGAAAACCGCCTGATCAAAGACATCCAGCCCAAATTTAATGCCCGGCTGATGGACGACAAGACCTTTCCTTATTTGATGGTTACCACCAACGACGCTTTCCCCGGCGTGTATGTCACGCGACAACCCAAGTCTAAAGGGGTCAAGCTCTACGGCCCTTTTACCAGCGTTTACCAGCTTCGCGAGGCGGTGCAGTTGCTTCAGCGGGCCTTTAAATTCCGCACCTGTCATCTTGAGATTCTGGAAGAAGACCCCAAACGACGGTTCTTCCGGCCGTGTCTGCTGTATGCAATCAAGCAGTGCACCGCGCCGTGCGCCGATAAGATCGCCAAGCAGGAATATCGGGAAGACATCGCCCGTCTCACCCGGTTTCTCGACGGGGATAAGAAGACCGTTTTGAAGCAAATGCATCACGAAATGACGACGGCGGCGACCCGTCTCCAGTTCGAATCGGCCGCGCGGCTTCGCGATGAAATTCGCGCGCTGCAGGGTCTGGGCGCACGGGCGCGCAAGGGAGAACAGGAATTCTGGCAGCCCGAGGCGTTCGTGAACAACCCCGCCGACGGGCTGGCGAAATTGCAGGACGCGCTGGGCCTGGTTGAACCGCCGCAAATTGTTGAGGGGATCGATATCGCTCATTTGCAGGGCGGCGAAATGGTCGGCAGCAAGGTTTGCTTCATCGACGGGATGCCGTTCAAAGACGGTTATCGACGTTACAAGATCAAGCACGGGCAGGGGAACAACGATTTCCTGTCGATCCAGGAAGTGGTGGAGCGCGGGTATCGCGAGGCCGGGGCGAACAATGAATTGTTCCCGCACCTGATCATGATCGACGGGGGAATCGGGCAACTGAACGCGGCGATGGACATCTTCCGTACCATGAACGTCAAACCGCCGATGGTCATCTCGCTGGCCAAGCAGGAAGAGCTGATTTACGTCTTCGGCCGATCGGAACCAATCCGCCTGCCGCGGAATCATCTGGGGTTGAAGCTGCTGCAATACGTCCGCGACGAGGCGCACCGCTTCGCGCAGCACTACCACCACATCCTGCGGCGCAAGGCTCAGTTGGAAGAAGACGTGAAGCAGGGCCGGCGTGCGCCGGGCCGCAAGAAAAAAGTGACTCCCCAACCGCAACAATCGACCGACACCGGTATCTCACAGGGGGAATGATGCTCCGTACTGGATTTATGATGCAGAGGGTGGGGCAGACATTCCTGTCTGCCATCGCACTCCATGCGATACCGATGAAACAACGGCGTGGAACGCCGTGGCAGACAGGAATGTCTGCCCCACCGGCAATTCTATTTGCCACCATGATCCTTTTCTTCTTCGGCTCATTCTCCCCCGCCGCCGGGCCGGCGCCGAAGCTACTCGACAGTTCCATCAACCGCGGGGTGAAGTTTCTGCTCGAACGGCAGAAGGAAGACGGATCCTGGAGCGACGAAAAACCCGACGCGCGCATCGACGTCGGCCGAACATCGCTGGTCTGCATGGCTCTGATCAACGCCGGCGAATCGCACCAAGCGCCGGCGCTGCGCAAGGCGATCGACTATTTGCGCAGCAGCAAGACGGAGTTTACATACAGCATCGGTCTGCGGGCGGCGTTTTTTTCGTTGCTGCCCGAGGCGATTCGAAAAAACCAGCTCGACGCCGACACCCGCTGGTTGCTGGGGGCCGCCGTTCGGCGTGGCGACTCGGCCGGGATGTATTCCTACACCGCCGCCGCCGCCAATTATGCCGGGGTAGGGGGCGATTATTCCAATTCGCAATACGGCCTGCTCGGGGTGTGGTACGCCGCCGCTTCCGGTCAGGAAATTCCCGGCGCGTATTGGCGAACCGTCGAACGCGCCTGGCTCAACGGGCAAGCCGACGACGGCGGCTGGGGCTACACACCCGGCGCCGGCGCCTACGGCTCCATGACCGCCGCCGGGCTGGCGACGCTTTATGTCACGTATGATTATGTTCACGCGCAAAGCGAAAAAGATTTAAGCAGGCCCGTCGCCGCCCAGCGGAACCTGGCGCGCGGGGTGAAATGGCTGGCGGACTATTTCGCGGTCTCGCAAAACCCCGGCAAAGATTTCGGACTCGACGGCGTAACCCGCCTGCGCGGCGCGCGGCGCCGCGGAGTAGATGATTTCTCCGGGTCGTACATCTACTACATGCTCTTCGGCTACGAACGCGTCGGCGAAGCCAGCGGGCTTACTCGTTTCGGCGACAGCAAATGGTTCGATGAAGGCTGCGAATACCTCCTCGATCGCCAGGAAGCCGATGGCGGATGGCCCGGTTCCGATGGCATGTGGATGGACGTCAACACCGCGTACGCCTTGCTGTTCCTCTCTCGTGGGCGAGCGCCGGTGGCGCTTCAAAAGCTGGATTTTTCCCGCGCCCCGACCACGCAGGCCGAGTCGCGACCCGCGGCCCGCTGGAACAATCGCTCGCGCGACGCGGCGCAGTTGGCCAAGTGGCTGTCTCGACAAACCGAGCGGCACCTCAACTGGCAGATTGTCACGCTGAATTCCACTCTCGCCGAACTGCGCGAATCGCCGATTCTTTACCTCGCCAGCGATCGGCCGATCTCATTGCCCGAGGAGGCCCTGCGCAACATTCGCCAATTCGTGCTGCAAGGCGGCGTGCTGTTGTGCGTAAACGAAGGCAAAGACGACGTCTTCGCCAAAAGCATCGAGCGGATGGGCAAGCAGATGTTCCCGAAATATGACTTCCGCGACCTGCCGCCGGAGCATCTGCTTTTCACCGCGAACTTCCCCGCCAAAGATCGCTCCATGACCGCCCGCGCGTTAAGCAACGGCGTGCGCGAACTGATTGTGCTGCTGCCGCAGGGGGACACGAGCTGGCGATGGCAGAGCGGCGCGGGCACGACCGTGGCCGCCAAAGCGCCGCATTTCGGTTTCGCCGGCAACCTGCACTTGTACATGACCGACCGCGCCAACCCCAGGTTCAAAGGCGATGAGGCGTGGATCGACCGCGATGAATCCGTCGCCGCGACCGGCGCGATCAAACTCGCTCGCTTGTTGCACAACGGCAACGCCGACCCCGAACCCGCCGGGTGGGAACGCTTGGCCAATATCCTTCACAATCGCGATCAGATTGATTTGCAGTGGGAAGCCGTCGACCCCGTTCGTCTGCCCGCCGACGCGGGCGTAGCGCACATCACGTCAACAGACGCGTTTAAGTTGTACGACGAGCAGGTGCAACGCCTGCGAACGTATCTCGACCACGGCGGCCTGCTCCTCGCCGACGCCGCCGGAGGATCATCGACCGCCGCGGCATCGATCGAAGACCTGCTGCGCTCGCTCTACCCCGCCGGCAAACTCGAGCCATTGCCGTTCGATCACGCCATCTACACCGGCGGCGGGCCGAAGTTGATGCAGGTAAGCTATCGCAAATTCGCGATGGACAAACTCCCCCGGACGACGCTCCCGCGGCTGCGCGGTCTCACGATCAATGGCCGACTTGTTGCGGTCGTGAGTAACGAAGACCTGTCGTCGGGCCTGGTCGGCCACGCGGTGGACGGCATCGTGGGCTATTCATCAGAAAGTGCCGTCGAGTTGGTGCGCGCGATCGTTCTTTGGCGAACGAAATGACCCGCCGGGTGCCACGATTTGGCGCTCAGGCCAAGTCGTGCGCCACTGAGCACCGGAGACCCATCTCCTTCGCACTACATGGCCTGACCATAGTAGTGGCACCCCAATCATCAATCGGCGCCGATTGCCGCGAGCTGCATTTCATTTGGCATGGTGCGTGATGCACTTTCCTCATGCGCCTCGCATGATGCGCGCCAATCCAGAAATCTCCGAAGAATTTCTTCAAACTGCTCCGCCGTCTCGAACTGGCGCATGGCGTCCTTGAGTTGGCTGCACGGGTGCATGGTCTTGGAATACCAACTGATGCGTTTGCGCATTTCCAACATCGCACTGCGCGGCGAGCGGTATTTGACCATGCCGTAGTAATGATCGCGGATGAGTTGAACCTTTTCTTCAATCTTCAGCGGCGGCGGGATGATGCCGGTGGTGAGGTAGCTCCACGTGTCGCGGAAAATCCACGGCTGGCTGAGCGCGCCGCGAGCGATCATGATGCCGGCGCACTTGGTGTATTCGAGCATCCGCTTGGCGTCGGCGGGCGTTTTTACGTCCCCGTTGCCGATGACCGGAATATGCTTCACCGCGGCCACCACTTCGGCGATGCCATCCAGCCGCGCCGCGCCGCTGAAGCGCATTTCCGTCGTGCGGCCGTGGATGGTGATCAGCGATACGCCGGCCTCTTCCAGCCGTTTGGCCATGGATGGCGCGACGATGCACGAATCATCCCAGCCGAGCCGCAATTTACATGTAAGCGGTGCCCGGCGGAGCGACGCCTTGATGCGCTCGACCATGCCCAGCGTCTTATCCGGGTCGCAGAGCAGCTTCGATCCGCCGTCTTTCTTGGTGACTTTATCGACCGGGCAACCCATGTTGATGTCGACCACATCCGCCCCATGATCTTCCGCCCAGCGCGCCGCTTCGCACATGCGGTCGGTCGCCGATCCGTAGAGCTGCATGCAAAGCGGCGAATCACCCGGCGCGGTTTGTGCGAGACTCATGCTTTGGGCGTTTTCGCGCAGCACGCCTTCGCTGCTGAGCAGATCGGTACACGCCATGCCTACCCCGCCGCAGGAGCGCGCGACGAGGCGGAACGCCAGGTCGCAATATCCGGCGATGGGGGCCAGGAGCAGGTTGGTCTGCAACTGCACATGGCCGATATGGAGGGGGCGGATGAGCACTCAAGACATCATAACAACTTCACAGTGGGGCAGACATTCCTGGCTGCCATCGCATTCCGTGCGATTCGCGAACAGCTCGGAAAACCGTGGCAGACAGGAATGTCTGCCCCACCATCAATTATTGCTGCATGAGGGATTGTCTGGCCGCAACGACGATCGCCCTTGCCTCATTCACCGTCTCGGCCAGCGCGGTGATGTGGCCCATCTTCCGCCCGGGTTTGGCGTCGCGCTTGCCGTACAGGTGCAGCTTCACCCGCGGATCGGCCAGGGCCGCTGCCCAGTTAGGTTCAGCGTGCTGCCACAGGTCACCCAGCAGGTTTGCCATAGCCGCGGGTCTTAGAATCGTTGTGTCACCCAGCGGCAGGCCGCACACGGCCCGCAGTTGCTGTTCAAACTGGCTGGTGACGGCGGCATCAAATGTCACGTGCCCACTGTTGTGCGGCCGCGGGGCAAGTTCGTTGACGATGATTGTGCCATTGTGTTCGACAAACATTTCCACGCACAAAAGTCCGACAAGGTTTATCGCGCGCGCGATTTGGGTTGCGAGTTCTTTTGCGGTTTTTGCGAATCGATCATCCGGGGCTGAAGCCCCCGGCTTGCCTGATGCTGTTTTGTTGACTGTTGTGATGTCGAGGATGTGATTGCGATGTTCGTTGGAGAAGACGTCGAACGTTTTCACATCGTCGTCGGTGGTGCGCGCGACGATGACACTTACTTCCCGTTCAAACGCAACGAATTTTTCCACGACTCCCAGCAACGTCGACCCAAACAAGCCGGGGGCTTCCGCCTCGGATCCAAACGCGCCAACCAGTGTAGACCGCGCGCGAACCAAATCAGTCGAACCATCAATCTTCACTTGCCCCTTCCCGTCGTACCCGAACGAAGCGGTCTTCAATACACACGGTACACCCAGTTGCGCGACGGCGCACAGCAGGTTATCGGCGCTCCGCACCTCAACAAAATCCGCCACGGGAAAACCGTTGGACCGGAGAAAATTTTTCTCGCGCAGGCGATGCCGCGTGGTTTCCAGCACGAACGGCGAGGGATGCACCGGACAAATCTCTTCGATCGCGGCCAACGTTTCCGACGGCACGTTCTCAAACTCGAACGTCACCACATCCACCTGCTCGGCAAACCGACGGGCGGCGGCGAGATCGTCGTAGGGGGCGTTGACTTCGATATCGGCAACTTGGCCAGTCGGGCAATCCTGCGTGGGATCGAACGCGGCCACGCGGTACCCCATCCGCCGGGCGGCAATGGCGAACATCCGCCCGAGCTGCCCGCCGCCGAGGATGCCGATGGTTTTGCCGGGGAGGATCATTCTGTTTCGCTTGGCCGCAGATTAACGCAGATAAGAAAGAGGTTGTGAACAGCGGGCTTAAGCGACGAACAGCAGCCGCGACTAAAGCAGAGGTTCTCTCAAGACTGCTTCCGTTTGATTGGCGCGAAACTCCTTTAATTTGTTCGCCAGAGAATCATCCGATATCGCCAGGATCGCCGACGCGAAAAGGGCGGCATTTTTCGCGCCGGCCTCGCCGATGGCGAACGTGGCGACGGGAATTCCGGCGGGCATTTGCACGATCGACAGCAGTGAATCCAATCCATTGAGTGCCTTGGAGTGCACGGGCACGCCCAGCACCGGCAGGTGCGTTTTGCTGGCGCACATGCCCGGAAGGTGCGCCGCCCCTCCGGCGCCGGCGATGATCACCGCCAACCCCCGCGCTTCGGCGGTGGAGGCGTATTCAAATAGGCGATCGGGCGTGCGATGCGCCGAGACGATCTGCTTCTCATACGCCACGCCGAGTTGATCGAGCATCTCGGCGGCGTGGCGCATGGTTTCCCAGTCGCTCTTGCTACCCATGATGATGCCAACGCGCGGGATGCTCATGCGCGAAATCTTCGCGAAAATTGGGAATAGTAAAAGTGGGCTTGAGGATTTCGTCGTTTTGCCTACCTTGCGGCAAAGGAACCTTACCGGATTTCATCGATGCGCGATTCTGACGAACAAAGCCCGGCGGCGGCTAAAGCCGCCACCCCCAACGTGGTGATTCGCGCTACTTCGATCGCTCATGCACATCGTGTGCTGCATTTGGGACATCCCGACAGTCATGTGCCCGGATATGAAATGCCGGAGATGGTAGCCTCGGCGCCGACGGGCAAGTGGCTCTCGATCGGCTTCCTCCTTGCGATTGTTACTGCAGTCGGGGGATTTTTGCTGGAGCATTTTTCGCACGGCGTGCCGGATGCAAGAGTCGCCCTGCCGTGGGTCATTCCCTTCGCTGTGCTGCTCGCCGGCATCGCGACGATGCCTTTCATTGCCAAACACTGGTGGGAAGACAACTACGCGCGCGTTGCCATTGCACTGGGCGGAATCGTGGCGGTGTACTACCTCTTCTTCGTGCAGTTCGGCCCCGGCAACGTGGCGCGGGCGGCGGCGGAGTACATCAGCTTTATTTTTTTGCTGGGATCGCTGTTCATCGTTTCCGGAGGGATTCTCATTCGCGTGCGCGCCCGCGCCACGCCGACGGCCAATACGGTCATCCTGCTCATCGGCGCGATCATCGCGAACCTGTTCGGCACCACCGGCGCATCGATGCTGCTCATCAGGCCGTTTATCCGGCTGAACAAGGGACACCTGCGGGCTTACCACATCGTGTTCTTCATCTTTGTGGTGGCCAATGCAGGCGGGTCGCTCACGCCCATCGGTGATCCGCCGCTGTTTCTGGGTTACCTGAAGGGCGTGCCGTTCTTCTGGGTGTTTGAAAACTGCTGGCCGATCTGGTTGGTGGTGAACGGGCTGCTGCTGTTGATCTTCTGGATCATCGACAAGCTCAACGCCGCCCGTGACTCCCGCGCCAGCTACGACGGGGACGATTACGGACCGGCGGTCAGCTTCTACGGCGCGACCAACCTCCTGTTCATCACTTTGATCCTGGTCGGCATTCTGGGTCACGCCACGCTCAACAAAGTTCTGTTCCACGGCCCGTGGCGGGAGATGCTCATGGCGCTGGCGGCGTTCGCGTCGCTCGCGACCACGCCCCGGCGCGTCCACGGCGAAAATGTCTTCAACTTCGGACCGATCAAGGAAGTCGCATTCCTGTTCGTCGGCATCTTCCTCACCATGGTCCCGGCACTGAATTATCTCTACAACAATTCAAACAAACTCCCTCTAAAAACCCCCGGACAGTATTACTTTCTCAGCGGAACGCTGTCGTCCGTCCTCGATAACGCGCCCACCTACATGACCTTCTTCCAGATGCAGCTGGGTTCCCTCGAACCGGCCACGATCCGACGCGAGATGGAGATCTTGAAAGACCCGCAGCACGTCATCGACCAGCACATCGCCGGGCTCGACGCGGACCAGATCCAGCAGGTGCGTGATACGATGGAGGCGCTTCAGAAGTACCTGCCCGATCAGTACAAGAACGGGATAATCACCGATCGCCAACTTCGGGTGTTGAACCTCGTCAGTGAACCGAAACTGAACGGCTTCCTCGTCGCGATCTCTATGGGCTCTGTCCTGTTCGGCGCGATGACCTACATCGGGAACGGCCCGAACTTCATGGTCAAAAGCATCGCAGAAAATACCGGCGCGCCCACACCCAGCTTCTTCGGATACATCTTCGGTTACTCCCTCCCCATCCTCCTGCCCGTCCTCATCGTCGTCTGGCTGCTGTTCCTCAGATAGCAGTGGGCAGTGAGCAGTGGGCAGAGCGCAGTGGGCAGGGGGCAGGGGGCAGTAAAGACCGCATCGCGTCTCTGCCCGCTGTCCCCTGCACATGACTCACCCACCACTGTTCACTTCGCACTGCCCACTTCGCACTGCTCACTGCCCACTTCGCACTGCTCACTGCCCACTGG
>CAZXLA010000026.1:0-1998 GCA_964641895.1 uncultured Tepidisphaeraceae bacterium | reverse complement strand
CACTGCCCACTTCGCACTGCTCACTGCCCACTTCGCACTGCTCACTGCCCACTGGCCCCTGCCCACTGCCCACTGTCCACTGTCCACTGACTTTTCCGTCATACCGCTGCTTGGGTGGTGACCGGACTTGGGACACTTGCGATGAGTTTCTTCACCATGACGATGAACAGACCGGTGCACAGGAGGTTTAGCGCAAGCGACAGGACCGCGACGGTCAGGATCGGTCCGCCGATCCCGTAGCTGAGGCTGACGACCAGCACCCCGGCACCGACTTCCCCGCGCGGCCACATAGCGATCGCGACCGCAAGCCGTTCCTTCCAATGCACCTCGCGCCGGTAACAGAACGCCGGGAACATCTTCCCGATGTTGCTGATGATCGTGATGATCACCACATGAAACGCGATGACGTCCCAACCGGGGAACGCGCGCTTCTCTGCCAGCAGCGCCGGGTCTGCACCTTCATAAACCAAGTAATTGATTTTACCCCCGCCTTCGGGTGTCGCAGTCGCGGGGACTTCGGTCGCAATCGGTATGTCAGACCTCGCGCCGACCGCAGAGTCCACCGCTGCCGTCTCCCGCGCAACGGTTTCGGGGTCATCAGCGGCGACAGCCTGTGCGACGGCCGGGTCGGTCACGGCAACGCTCGTGCCGGTGGTGATCGGGGGCATGTTCAGACCGACCAGCACCATGAAGATCGCGCTGATGACGACGCTGGCGCGGGCGTCATTCTTCGAGTGCGCCATGTCTTCCGTGTGCGCATGGTCCTTACCGTGCGAGCTGTTGATGATGCACCCCAGCACGAACGCGGGCAAAAGCACTTCGACGTGGATCGGAACCTGCGGGTCATACACTTTGCTCATCCGATGAATGAACTCCGACGCCGCCGTGATGAGGCCCGCGTAGGTGAGGGTTGCGATCCAACCGGTGGGGAGTTTCCACGTGTTCAAGTACCGCCACGCAAGCGCCAGCATGATGACGATGACCAGCAGCAGCGCCATGAGCTGCCACTTGAAGCCGACCATCATGATCTTGAGCGGGATCATGAGCAGGATGGTGTCCAGGTCGTCGAAGATCGCGAGGATGCGGGCTTTTTTGAAGACCCAGGTCATCGATAACCCCGCCGCCGCGAGCATGCTGAACAGGACACCGGCGCTGGTGGGGGAGGCGAAGCGAGACGCCAGCAGCGTCTCTTTCCATAGGTCAAGATGCCCCCACAGCCCGGACGGCGCCATGACGAAGACGAAGTAGAGGGCGCAGAAGACCCACGGGAAAAACGCTGCCGTGAACGCGATACCGTAATCCTTGACGTACGCACCGGGCTTGGTCTTGTCGATGTCGAATTCGTATCCGACATGGATCATGATGAACGACAGCGCGAACATTGTCGCGATGACGACCATCGTGCGAAACGATTCGGGTGCATTTCCAAGAAACTGGGACGCGATAAGCCCCCCGACCAAAAGCAGGGAGTAAAGAAGAACCTTCTGCATGAACAGACTCCGGGCGTCACCGACTCCGCGCGAGGCACGGACGATGAGGGACTATGAGATGACGGCCCGATCATCCCGAACCTGCGACCACGGCGCGGTCGCACCCGGTGCGTCACCTTAATCGACCCGACGCATGATTTCCAACGAATTGCATTTAACGCGCATCGGGCCGGGTGTGAAGTGGTTTCTCGGCGTCACGTGGAAAGCGCGTGACGGGCGCCGTGTGTGCGAACAACAACGTGAGGCCCGTGGAACGGCGTGTGGAGCGGCGGGGGGTCAGTCGAACAGTTCGCGCAGGAAAGACTTGCGCCTTCCGCCGTTTCGACGGTTGCGGTCGTCGCGGTCGTCGTCGTCATCGTCATCGTCCCGCCGCACGTTGCGTGCGGCGGGACCGTAGGATGCCGTCTCATTCGAGACGCTGCGATCGATCAAGGGGGAAACGAGGACGCAGCTTAATGCCACGAAGTTAAGACGTAACTCTATATTTGGCGTTGAGTTCCGCCTTCAA
>CAZXLA010000025.1:27446-29802 GCA_964641895.1 uncultured Tepidisphaeraceae bacterium | reverse complement strand
CAGGGCCCCGATTCTATACTTCCGCAGTGGGACAATTTAGGGGAGCAGGACAGCGGAACAGTTGTGCCGTTTCGAGGTTTTGACATTCAAAGTTAGTGAGGGAGAGCGAAAATATGCATTGCAGCATAAGGAGTACATCCAACCAATCTTGGATAACAAGTCGTTTGACTACCATCCAAGGTCTCGCGATCTGAAGTCATATTTCGAAAGGAGTGACCAGCAAATCACCGTTCGGGTGCTCAACTTCAATGAATAGCCGTCTCTTTCAACGTGCCAGAGTGAAGTTCAGCGAGCTGTACGTGTCGGTGCTTCGAAGGACGTTCTGGAAATAAAACGCGTGTGGTGGGAACACGGCGTGAAGGTGACGAAGGCGCGCCGGCAGGCAATGGAGGCGGCGGCGCAACGCCTTGCAACGGCGGTGGGGGCGCGGCGGGTGAAGATCGGACGTGAACATGGCTGAGTCGTAATTTCACCTTTCAATTTGCTAAACTTGTCGTTCGACAAGTTTTGAATCCATGCAAGATCACCACGTCATCGGCGAGATGCCCGATGCGCTGGTTCATTTGGGCTTCGACGGTTCGGGGATGTCGCCGACCTCGGTGGTACGGATGACCGAGTCGTGGAGGATCGAGTATTGCGATTGGAGTAAACGCGACTTGTCCGGCAAACACTACGTTTACCTCTGGGCCGACGGCATCTACTTTTCCTGCCGGCTGACCGACGATCGCCCGTGCTTGCTGGTGCTGGAGGGCGCGACCGCCGACGGAAAGAAGGAACTGATCGCGATGATTTCCGGTAGTTCCGGCACGGTGGAGCGAAACCAGCTGGACGGCGCTGCTGGCGTTCAAACTGGCAAAAAACGCCGAAGGCCGCTGGCGAAAACTCAACGGCAGCGAGAAATTACAGCAGCAGATCGACAACATCGTGTTCGTCGACGGATTAAAACGCGCCGCTTAACTTGGCGCGGTCATCCACAGCTTTTGATCATAACTCGCTGTGCTCATCACAACGTCTCCACCGAAATCATACCAAGTTCGACAACACCTTATTGCCGATTATTGCAAATTCTTCAGGAACGCCCCAATCCGATCAATCCCCTTATCAATCTGCTCCATGCTCGTCGCGAAGCTCAAACGCACATGCGCGTCCGCGCCGCTGTCCGTGCCGGGGACGACGGCGACGTGGCTGTGTTCGAGCAGCGTGGCGGCGAAGGGGATTGCTCCGTCGATGGTTTTTCCGTCGATCGTTTTGCCGTAATACTTGCTCACATTTGGAAAGCAGTAGAACGCGCCTTGCGGCTGCACGCAGGTGATGTTGGGGAGCGCGCTCAATCGCTTCCACATATGCTCGCCGCGTTTTTCGAACTGTTCGCGCATGGCGGCGATCGATTCAGCGCCGCGCGGGTCGGTCAGCGCCAGCGCCGCCGGGATTTGGCAGAAGCTGGTGATGTGGCTGGTCTGCTGGCTGATGAGCTTGTTGATGGCGGCGATGATATCCACCGGCCCGCCCACGTAACCCACGCGCCAGCCGGTCATCGCGAAGCTCTTGCTGTGACAGTTAAATGTCAGCGTTCGGTCGAGCAGTTTGGGGTTGAGCGTGGCGAAGCTGACAAACTTCAGTCCACCGTAGATGAGCTTTTCATAGATTTCGTCGGAATAGACCAAAATCTGATCATGAACGGCGATCACATCGGCCAGCGCTTTAAGCTCGTCCGGCGAATAGGCATGCCCGGTCGGGTTGCTCGGCGAGTTGATGACAAACCCTTTCGTCCGCGGGGTGATGGCCGCCGCGAGCTGCTTCGGGGTGATTTTGAACCCGTTGGCCTCGGCGCCGTCGACCACAACCACCTTTGCCCCCGCCAGGCGAATCTGTTCCGGGTAACTCACCCAATACGGGGCGGGGAGGATCACTTCATCGCCGGCATTCAGCGTCGCCTGAAACGCAGCGTAGAGGCAGTGTTTGCCACCCGCGCCGACGCTGATCTGTTCCGGCTTGTAAGGTAAGCTATTGTCTTTGTTGAACTTACTGGCAATCGCTTGGCGCAGTTCGGGCAACGCGGGGCTGGCAGTGTATTTGGTTTGGCCTTTGTCGAGCGCGGCCTTGGCGGCATCCTTAATGAACGCCGGCGTGTCGAAATCGGGCTCACCCGCGCCGAAACCCACCACGTCCACCCCCGCTTTGCGAAGGGCGGCGGCCTGCGCGGTCACCTTTAACGTAATGCTCTCGGCCAACTGCGACGCGCGATCGGAAATTCTGCTCATTTCACTGTATTAGCGTGGGGAAATCGGAGTTTCAAATCGAGCGTTGCGCTGTTTGGCAATTCGATCCGGGTGTTCGCTAAGGCTCACAGCCCGGC
>CAZXLA010000025.1:0-27346 GCA_964641895.1 uncultured Tepidisphaeraceae bacterium | reverse complement strand
CATAAGCGAACACGCGGGTTTCGGCGTGCTCGATCAACTAAAGCCGGTAGTCTATTTAGTCCGATAACTCTTGAAGATGATTGATCAGCTCGTCAACGCGCTGGTGGACTCGAAAAATGAGGCCGCCGACGACACTCTGCTTGAAGCCCTGAGCGTGGGCAACGAGCACGAGCAGGCGCTGGTGCTCGGCGCGCTGCTCCGACGTAAAACCGTTCACGGACTCTCCGGCGTCATCGCCTCGTACGAGCGGCTGCCGAAGCCGCTTCAACTGCAAGTGCTTGCGACGGCGAACAATCTGCACCACGCCCTGCGCGAATGTGGGCGGAGCGATAACCTCGAACGTCGCATCGCCGCGCTCAAGCTGATCGCCGTCGGCCGGCAGGGGAAGCTGTCGCACGTGCTGGGTGAAAACCTTCACGAAGCCGATGAGCAGGTGAGCAAGACCGCCTGCGAAGCGCTCACCGCGCTCGCCCGGTGGATCGCAACCGAAACCCGCCGCATGCAGCGTGATGGCCCCGGCGGCGCGATGTCCGGCGACGTGGGCGCCTACCTTGATTCCCTGCCCGGTGTCACGCCCGAATCATCCGAAGGAACGATGGGCTCGACGTATCAGCAGGTGGTCAGCAATCGGCCCGACGTGGAAAACGCTGTCGCCCGCGCCATTGATGTCCACCGCGGCCGCCACGGGCAGGATTTGCTCCGCGCCGCGCTGCTGCTGGCCGACTCGCCCGAAAGCAAGACGCTGACAGTCCTGCAAACGGGGCGGCACGGCGGGCAATCACCGATGATTCGCCGTCTCCAGCAACCTCCCGCCGCCGAGCATGTGGAAGCTTTTCTGCTGGCGGCGTCGCACGCGCAGGTTCGGTCGCTTTTCGGGCAGGTCTTTGCCCACATTGTCGAAGCGCCCGTGCTCGATGCACTGCTGCGAAAAACCCATTGGCTGAAGGATCATCAATTGCAGATTTGCATGCACCTGGTGAATCGCGGCGTGTGGTGGGAAGAAAAAGACCTCACCCGCGACCTCGACCGCCGCCAGCCCGCCGATGCCGCGCGAATCGGCGAGTGGATGGCCGTATCGCAAATTCACGACGTGCTGCAGGACGATCGGCTGGAAAAACTCCGCGTCCACTGCGCCAACGACACGCCGTCTCGGCTGCGCTTGTTACGGATAGCCATGCGCCGCCGCCGCGGGGCCAGCGTGCAGTTGATCAAATCATTCCTGAGCGATCCCGACGAACGTCTGGCGCGGCTGGCGGCGCGTGAGATCGTCCGCCGAAAGCCGCCGGATTATGAAAACACACTGCTCCCGTTGATGACGACGGCGCCGATGAGCGTTCGCAAAGTGATCAGCCGCGCGATCGGCCACGCGGGCTTCGAACACTTCTGGCAGCGGTTCGACCGCATGGAAAAAGGCACGCGCCGACAAGCCGGCAAGGCGATGCTCAAGCTGCTGCCCGACGGCCTGCAGCGGCTGGCCAGAAGGCTCGAACAAGGCCCCGCCGACAGCCGAGTGAAGGCGATGGTGATGGTTCAGGAGCTTCAACTACTCGAACCGCTCAAGGCATCGATTCTGCCGCTGGTGCAACATCCCAACGCGCGTGTGCGCAGTAAGGCGATTTCGCTCGTCGGCGACTTGCCGAGTGTCAAGCCCGAAGTGCTGCTGGAAAAAGCGATCAACGACATCGACCCCCGCGTGCGCGCCAACGCCATCGAAGTGCTGGAAGAAACCCGCAACCCCGAGTTCGTGCCGCTCCTCACCGAGCGCGCCCGATCGAGCCACAATCGAGAGCGCGCCAATGCCATCAAAGCCCTGCATAAGATGAAGGTCGGCACCGCCAAGGGCGCGCTGATCGCCATGCTGAAAGACCAGCGCGGCGAACACCGCATTTCGGCGCTATGGGCCATGCGGCAGATCGGCCTGTGGGAACTGGTGCAGGAAGTCGGCCGAATGGCCAGAGAAGACGCGAACATGCGCGTGCGCCGCTACGCCGTCGGTGTGATTCGCACGTTGGCCGACATCGTTCAGGAACAAAAAGCGGCCAACGAAAAAATGCGAAAGGCCGGATGAAATGATCCCGCGCCCACCCCAACGAAAGTGCCATTTCCCAACGCCCCAATCGAAGTACACTTGGCGGTTTTGCGGAACAATCACCGCATTGGTAACCCTAATATTCACAACCGCATCCCAAGCCGAAACCGCCGAACAACTGTTCAAACGAAGCCTGCAGGAAAACCTCGATCAACCCGTCGATCCGCAAAAACTCATCGCTTTCGGGCTGGTGGTCGTGGCGATCATCCTGGGCACCGTCGTCATCAACCGATGGCGCGCCGTCTCCGGCCGCCCACGGTCGACGACCGCCCTCAACTCGCCCACCAAACTGCTCCGCGAAATCACCCGCAGCGTTAATCTTCGCCCGGCGGAGGTGAAGCAGCTTCGCATCCTTTGCGAGCAGCAAAGCGTGTCCAATCCGCTGGTGATGCTGCTGTGCCCCAGCGTGTTGAGCAAAGCGATCAGGGAAAATCAGAAGCGGATTGATCGAACGGTGCTGGGAGGGTTGGCGAAGAAGATAGCACGGCGGGTTTAGCGAATACGGCGGTGGCAAGAGCGGAAGCACCAAAGTCCAAGCTCCAAAGCTCAAACAAATCAAAAGCAGCAAAAATATCGAATGACCGAAGCAGTCGCTTGTTTCGGTCATTCTCAGTTTCTAATTTCACTCCATTTTTGTTGGTGCTTCGGTGCTTGCCGCCTGGTGCTTTCCGTCCGAGTTCATCGCTTCGACAGCTCATAAAACCCCGAAAAGTACAAGAACCGATTCTGGTTGAGAATCGGAATGTTGTACTCCTGAGCCATCCGGCGGACTTCCTCATACGCATCGGAGTCGGTGCGGGCCTGATCGAACTTGGCCTGGTTGATCGGGTCTTCCATCTCTTCGCGGGTGAAGGTGGGAATTTCCGGCTCTGCGCCGAGAACCACGAAATCGGTGTCGACGTTTACTTTATCGATCAATTGCCCGCCCCATTGGGTAACGAGGCGTTTCACGACTTCGGCATCCTGTGCCGTCGCGACATTGTTGCGGTCGAGGTCGAAGTTGCCGAACACCAGGAAGTTGTAGCGCGTGTTGCGATCGTAAACCACGTTGGCGATCAGGTCGCCTTCGGTCAGGGTTTGCCCGCCCTGCAGCCTTACAACGCGCGCCTGGCTGCTGGTCGGCCCGACGCGCACCACTTCGATCGACGCCTTGCCGCGCGGCAGATTCGCGTTGTCGCCGGCATCGCCGACGGCGGGAATGCCTTCGACTTTATCGAATACCTGGAACGTCATGCCTGCCGAAATCTGGTCGCCCTGGCCGAGGTTGATATACACGCCGTCGCCGCCGGGCAAGCGAATGATCTGTCCGTCGGCCTGCCGCACGACCGGATCGGATACGTTGGTTCGCAGGCCGACGAGCTTGGCCTGCAGCTTCTGAATTTCGCTCTTAAGCTGATCATTGTTGCGCTGCAGGTCGGCAATCTGCACCTGCGACGCCTGCACCGTCTGCTGCGCGCTATCGGCCTGCGCCTGAAAATCAGTTTTGATCTGATTGATCTGGTCGTCTTTAGTGACCCGGTCGGTGGCGCTGGAATCCATCGCCGACCTCTCGCTGGCGCGCACGTCGGCCAACTGCTTATCCATCGCTTCACGGGCAATGGTGAGTTGATTGGCGGATTCTTTTGAAGCCTTCTGCGCCGACACCAGTTCGCCTCGAAGGTTGTTGGCTTCGTTGGCTTTGCTCGCCAGCGCATCGGCCAGCGCGCTCATGGCGGCGGTGGCATTGCCACTGGGAAGGTTCTGCAGTTCAGCGCCGGCGGCCTTGGCCGAGGCGTCTTTGAGCGCGCGATCGATGGCCTGTGTCGCCTTAAGATAATCTGACGAACCGCTGAGGCGCGTACCCAGGTCGTCGCGCTGCTTGATCGCGACATCGAGCAGGCTCATCGACGAGTTGAACCCCGCCGCCTGCATCGCCTCGTCGCCGCGGAGCTGTTCCAAGGCGGCCACGTCGTTGCTGGTAAGCTGGGCCTCGGAGACAACCTTCTTAAACTTCTCCGCGGTCGTCTTGGCCTCTCGGCTGACGTTGTCGGCGGCGACATAAAAGTAGATTGCAAAGATGGTTGCGGTGACAAACAGGATGGTTGTCACCACCGTCCACATGACGAGCGCCCCACGCGAACCTTGGTTGGCCGGTACCATTACGAACCTCCGGGTGCCGAATCAAATTGGTGCTTTGGCGACTTGCAGGCTGCTGCAATAGACGCCGGATTGTTGAATCTAACGGGGGGCAGCGCCCGCGGTCAAGAAAACATGTAGTTGCGCGACCGGAAATCTCGCGGCAAGCCGCGTCGCTAAATGGTGCCTAACGGGTTGACGTGGAAAAGGTTACATGACGAGCATGGCAACGCCCGCGACGGCAACCAGCGCTCCGATAATCGCCTGCCATTTTACGCGTTCTTTAAGGATAAAGATGGAGACCGGAATGATCAGCACCGGCACGAGCGAGGTGATCGTTTGCGCCACGCCCGACGGAATCAGCTCGACGGCCTTGTTGAGCATTGACACGCCCAGAAACGGTCCGGTGATCGCGCCGATGCTCAGCAGCAGCATGGCCTTACGATCTTTCAGGGCGTTGCGGCAATCACCCAGGCGGCCGCTGAGCACGACCAACCCACTAAACGTGACAATGCCCGCGATGATGCGGATTTGCGTGGCCGCAAACGCATCGAGGTGCGGCGGTGCGCTCATGGCAACTTTTGTACACACCAACCCCACGCCCTGACCCACCGCCGCGACAACGCCCAGGAAAATCGCAAAGGGTGTGATGCGTCGATGGTCGGTCGCGTTTGCGATGGGCATCGCTTCGTATTCGAGCACCGTCGTGCCGGCGCCGCCCAGCCGCGCTTCGGATTCAAACTCAACGTGCGGCGCTGAAGTAACCCTTGCGCCTTCGCGGCCATCTTCGGGTGCGGGCTTCTCAAACACCACCCACGCCACACCCGCCAGCGTCACCATCATTCCGGCAACCTGCAGCGCCGTAATGGGATTACCAAGCCACAGCCATTCGGTAACAGCGGCAATCGGCGGAGCGAGGCACATCAGCAGCGTGGAGACTCGCGCGCCCAGCACCACAAATGCGCGGAAGAGCGCCAGATCGCCCACAAAAAATCCCAGCAGCCCGGAAAGCAGAAGGTAGTTCCATTGCGTCGTCGTCGCCGAAAGGGGAAGCGGTTGGCCGAAGCGATACGAATTAAGCAGCATGAGCAACGCGAACGCCACGAGCAGCCGGAGGAGATTCACCGGCACCGACCCCACCCGCCGCGAAGCATTTTCAAAGGCCAGCGCACTGACCATCCAGCAAGCCGCGGTGCCGAGAGCGAGGTAGGGGCCGTACATTCGCGCGCGAGACTACGGTCGCGCGAAAGTCGCGTCAAACAGGTCGGGGCGGTAACGATTGACGATTGACGATTGCGAAGAGTGCCTCTCCTTAATCGTCAATCGTTAATCGTTACCCGGTGTTTCGCCTACTCACCCCGGCTGGCGACCGGCTACAATCGCCAACCGCATGGCAAAAAAAAGCTTCTATATTATCGACGGCCACGCCCACATTTACCGGTCGTACTTCGCGCCGTTTCGCGATCTCACGTCCCCCACCGGCGAGCCGACCAAGGCGACGTTTGTTTTTACGCAGATGATGCTCAATCTGGCCGAGCAGCGCAAGCCCGATTACCTGGCGATGGTGATCGATCACGGCGACGAAACCGTGTTCCGCAAAAAGATCTACCCCGAATACAAGAGCAACCGCGTCAGCCCGCCGGCGGATTTTTACCCGCAGGAAAAACGCATCATGGAAGTCGTCCGCGCCGCCGGCGTGCCGATTTTTGAGGTGCCGGGGTTTGAGGCCGATGACCTGATTGCCACCATGGCTTCGCAGCTATGCACGAAGGGTTACGATGTTTACATGGTGAGTAAAGACAAAGACTTACGTCAACTGCTCAACGACTGCGTCAAGCTCTACGACGTGCAGAGCAACGAGACGATCGACCCGGCCAAAATGCGCGAAAAACTCGGCTACGGGCCAGAGCAGGCGGTGGAAGTGCAGACGCTGATGGGGGACAAAATCGACAACGTCCCCGGCATCCCCGGCGTCGGCGAGATGACGGCAGTCAAACTTCTCACGAAGTATGGCAGCGTGGCGGAGGTTCTTAAGCACGTCGACGAAATGACGCCGAAGATGCGAGAGAATTTCAAGCTGCATGCCGACAAACTCCCGGTCTCTCGACAGCTCGTCACGTTGAGGCGCGACGTGCCTTTCGACTGGGACGCAAAGCGCTGCGCGTTCAGCGGGTTCGACACACAAAAGCTTAAACCCATCCTGCGCGAGTTGGGGTTCTGGTCGTTGGTTAAAAAACTAGGAGACGATCACGAATCGAACGAGAAGGGCGCCACCAATCCGCAAGCGGCCCAGCCGGCGCTTGCGGTTTCGCGGAACAAGGACGCAGGATTCGGAGGTCTGTTCGATGCAGTAGAAGCTGATGATGTTGCAACCCCATCAAACGCACTCAAAACCAGCGACAACTGCGACTACCAGCTCATCGACGATCAAGACAAGTTCTACGGCTTCCTGGCGCAACTGAAAAAGCAATCGTGCTTTGCGTTCGATACCGAAACCAATGACCTGGGCGCCATGTGCTCGGACGTGATCGGCCTGAGCTTCAGTTGGAAAGAAGGCACAGGCTTCTACGTTCCCATCCGCGGGCCGGCGGGGTCGAGCTTCCTTTCGCCCGACATTGTACTGACTGCGTTGAAGCCGATTCTGGAAGATGAGAAAATCGGCAAGGTCGGCCACAACATCAAATACGACCTGCTGGCGATGCGCTGTGCCGGCATCAACCTGCGCGGCATTCGGCTCGATACGATGGTGGCGGCGTTTCTGCTGGACGCGGGGCGGAACACCTACGGCATCGATTCACTCGCCCGCGATCTGCTGCAGTTTCAGAAAATTCCGACCAGCGACATCATCGGCAAGGGTGCGAAGCAGATTTCGATGGAGAAAGTCGAACTATCGCGCGTCGCGCACTACGCGTCGGAAGATGCCGACATCGCCTGGCGGCTGTATGAATTGTTGAACGCGAAGTTGGAGGCAATTCCATCACTGCGCAAGCTGGCGGACGAACTGGAAACGCCGCTGATCGACGTGCTGGCCGAGATGGAATTCAACGGCGTCGCGATCGACCCGAACATGCTCGCCGAACAGTCCGCCAAGCTTGGAATACTGATCATTTCCCTCCGGGAAAAGATTCATCACGAAGCCGGGATGGAGTTCAACATTGATTCGCCCAAACAATTGGCCGAGGTTCTGTTCGAGCGGCTCAAGCTTCCCACCGGAAAGAAAACCAAAACAGGCTACAGCACCGACGTGCAGGTACTTGAAAATCTCGCCGACAGGCATGTCGTTCCGAAGCTGATTTTGGACTATCGCCAGTTCGTCAAGCTGCGCAACACGTACCTCGACGAGCTGCCGCGCGATATCAACGCGCGAACGCATCGCATCCACGGCAGCTTCCATCAGGCCGGCGCCGCGACGGGGCGATTGAGCATGAGCGATCCGAATCTGCAGAACATACCTATCCGCACCGACGAAGGGCGGGCGATTCGCCTGGCGTTTGTGGCGCAGAAGCCCGATCACGTTCTGGTGGTCGCCGACTATTCGCAGATCGAGCTGCGCGTGCTGGCACACTTCACACTCGAGCCGGCGCTGGTTGAAGCGTTTAAGAAGGATCAAGACGTCCACGCCGCCGTCGCCGCCGAGGTGTTTGGGGTGGCGAAGGAAGCGGTGACGAAGGAACAGCGGTCGCAGGCGAAGGTGGTCAACTTCGGCATTATTTACGGCATCACGGCACAGGGGTTGTCGCGGCGCATCGACGGCCTGAGCGTTCCCGCGGCGGCCGATCTGATCAAAGCCTACAACAAGCGGTTTCCCGGCGTCGCGAAATTTATGGATGAATGCGTGGAGAAGGCCCGCGGCGACGGATATGTGGAAACGATCCTCGGCCGCCGCCGCCCGCTGCCCGATATTTACTCCGGGGTGGTGGCGCTGCGCAACGGAGCGGAGCGCGCCGCCATCAACAGCGTCGTGCAAGGTTCGGCCGCCGACTTAATCAAAGTGGCGATGCTCAATATCTATCGCAAACTGCGCGATGAGAATCGCCCGAGCAAAATGCTGCTCCAAGTGCATGACGAGTTGGTTTTTGAAACACCGGTAGTAGCTGTCGATGCTGATTTGGCGCTGATTCGAAGCGAAATGATCAACGCCATTCCGCTGCGCGTGCCTGTGCGCGTGGATATTGGTTCGGGAAAGAACTGGCAGGAAGGGAAGTAGATGGTATTGTATGACATAACGTATGACAGAGGTGTAATGTGGCGATATTAAGCGTTCGAATTCCAAAGGATATTGAAAAATCTTTGCCCCGCAAGGCGCGGTCGGCTTGGGTGATTGACGCGGTAAGACAGAAACTTCGCAAGGATCGTGCGCTTGCGCTTGGGCTGTGTGCTGCCGAAAATGCAGAGCGAGATTTGGAGATATTAAAGGAGTGGGAGCACGCTACGGCGCCACTTCCAGACGAGCCGCAAAGGCGACGGAAGTGATTCGCCGTGGCGATATTTGGATGATTGATTTAGAGCCCGTGCGAGCCGGGGAATTAGGTAAAGTACGACCGTGTATGGTTGTCTCGGATGATTCGTACAACCGTCATGCTGCGGCACTGCTTATCATGCCGATCACTAGTTACCCGGCTACCACTCGATCTCCCGAAATTGGCGCTGGCAGGCAGACCGGTCTATCCGACAGTTCGTCTGTACTGCCGTTGCACATTCGTGCGGTGGCCCGCGACCGATTCGTCAGGCCGATTGGTAGAGTGCCGGAGTTCGTAATCGAGCAGGCGATTGAAATTCTTTCAACAGTCGTTCATGGAACTTGAAGAATCCAGCATCGAATTCACCCCCCAGCCCGACCGTCGCGCGGCGATGCCTTTGCCGCTGCCGGTGCGGTTGATCGCCATCGGCGATGCCGTGTCGCATTCGATCGCCGGGCGCGAGCGGGAGATGGATGCATTTTACGTCGGCATGCTCGGATTCGTGCGCGCTACCCAAGGCGACGGCGCCGCGGCGAATCCGGCGGCGGCGATCGTTTATCATGCTGACAACGTCGATCTTCGATTCGCGGTGCGCGAACCACTCTTCCACCGTGATGATCTTCGGCCGATTCAGATCGAGGTCCTGTCGCTCGCCGAAGCAGAAATGAAGATCATCGAGCGAGAACTCGAATGCACGCGGCAACGCGGCCTGGCACCGGGGCAGGAAAGCCTTGTGCTGCAAGACCCCAGCGGAAACTGGATTGAAATTACCGAACGGCGCGTGGTGGGATAGCGAACCGCGAAAAAACTAATCTTCCTTTCGATCGATCACTTCGACCCGCTTGACCGTGAACTGGTCGCGCACAACGATCGGCTTTCCCCAATACCGGTAACTCCACAGGTGATAATTTTCCAGGTTGGAATCGTTGCGCCGAACGGTGGTAATGATGCGCGTCGGGGAAAGCTGGTCGAACGTCGCAAGCCCGGCGGCAGTGTGAAACGGGTCGAACGGCACCCAGCCCATGCCGTCGATGTGTACTTCCGCCCATGCGTGTCTGGTCGTATCGGTCGGTTTCACCGGCGTGATGACGTATCCTTCGACGATAAATGCCGGGATGTGGCTCGCCCGGCACAGGGCCACGAATAAATCGCTGTGCTCTGAACAGTCGCCTTTACCGTTGTCCACCGCCCACACTGCGCCGTGGTCGTCGGCAAGATACTCCGTCGATTTCAAACGCTTGAGCGTCGCGTCCATCACATTTCGCACCGCCTCTAGCGGCCCGGCGGCGGGGGGGAGAGATTCGGCGATCGCGACAATTTTCTCGTGATCGCTTTCAATGAATTTCTCTGGCGCCAGTGCGGCTGAAAAATCTCCTTCACCCGGCTGCGTCGCCGGCGGGCGGCTTGCGAGGGTCGCCAAATCAGCACGATAAAGCTCAATGTCAGCGGCGATCGAAATCTTCATCCGCCGAGGAGGGCGCGTGACGTCAAACGTTGCATATTCGGTTCCGCCCTCAATCCAGCGTTTGCCGGGCTCGGGCGTGATACGGAGTGATTTCACGCGTTGGCGATTGGGCAGCGTTCGCGGGAGCGTGCACGTGAAGAGGAATCGCTCGGTTTTGGGATGTGCTTCGATTTCAAAGGCCCACAATACGCTAACGGCCTGAGTGGTGGGCAAGGGTGTCTTGACGTGCCGCGTCTGCGTTTCGCCTGCCTGTGCATGAGTAGGTAACCCGATCAGAAACAGGCATAACAACAATCGCCAAACGGTGGCACAGACATTCGTGTCTGTGTTTCCAATTTTACGGTTGATCCACGGAGCCGCAGACAGGAATGTGTGTGCCACCAAAGATTCAGCAAACGGTGCCAAAGACGATTTCATGCGGCTCAGAATCGGGTCCTGCTTGAGATAAAACCGAATCATGTCAGGCACGAACGGATAGATCGCTTTGTCATCACAGATGCCCGTGCCCACCGCGTTGGCCAGTGCAATATTGCCGCAGCGGAAGGCGTTCATCAGGCCGGCCACGCCCAGTACGCTGTTGGGTTTGAAGGCAAGCGGATCGATAAATTCGTCATCCACCCGGCGGTACAGCACATCGACCCGACGCAGGCCGGCGGTGGTGCGCATGTAGACGAAGTTGTTTTCGACCACGAGGTCCTGTCCCTCCACCAGATCAACGCCCATCTGTCGCGCCAGAAAGCTGTGCTCGTAATACGCGCTGTTGAACACGCCGGGTGTGAGGATGGCCACGACAGGATCACCCCCCGCGTGCGGCGGGGCGACGTGCTTGAGCGTGGTCAGCAGGTTGTGTGGATAATCTTCGACTGAACGCACCTGATATTCGGCGAAGAGTGTCGGGAACACGCGCTTCATGACCGCGCGGCTTTCCAGCACGTAGCTCACGCCGCTGGGCGTGCGGGCGTTGTCTTCCAGAACGTAATAATTGCCGTCTTTGCCGCGGACTAAATCTGTGCCGCAGATGTGAATGTAGATGTCGCGCGGCACCGCCAATTGCATTATCTCGCGCCGGTAGAACTTGGCGCCGTAGATCAACTCGGCGGGAATCAGTTTTTCCCGCACGATGCGCTGCTCGGTGTAGATATCTTTGCAGAAAAGGTTGAGGGCCGTAATGCGCTGCGTCAGCCCTCGCTCGATCAGATCCCATTCTCCGGCGGGGATGATGCGGGGAACTAAGTCGAAGGGGAAGATTTTTTCCACCCCGCGCTCGTCGCCGTAAACAGTGAAGGTGATACCCTGATTACGAAAAGCCACTTCGGCCATGCGGCGTCGGCGGTCGAAGTCGGCGGGGCGATACTCACAAAGCCTGCGGAAAGCCGATCGGTAATGCGGGCGCGGCAGGTTCGCCGAGGCGAACATTTCATCAAACAGCCCGTCAGCCTGATAACACTCGAACATCGTCTCCGTGACTGCGATGCTCGAATCCTCTTCCACCGGGCGGGCACTGTAGGGGTCGGTGGGCATGGGGCAAGGGAAAACTTCCCCTCAATCTTTCTTCCTGGGCTTTTGCGGGATCAGATCTTTCAGGCCCTTTTCAAGATCTTTGCCCACTTCGTTGAGCTTGGTGGGGTCCTTCAGCACTTTGTCGGCGGCGTTTTGCAGTTCGGTTTGCACTGCTTTGGCTTTGTCGTCAATCAACGCCGCAATGTCGCCGCGGAGAAGGTCGCGAAGTTCCGGTGGAATCTGATCCGACTCCGCGGCCGATTTTGCCAGTTGCGTGATGATAGTCATCACCACGTCTTTGATCGCCGCACCATTGGCGGCGCCGTCGGCGGTGCCAATATTTTTCATTTCAACCGACGGCACGGCCACATTGATCTGGGGCGGCAACCCCGGAATGCCCGGACGAAACAGGACCGACCCGCCGTTGATGCGAAGCTGATCGATAATCAGCCGCACGGTCTCGGAGTCATCCTTCGTCGGTGGAAGCTGATCGAGCAGCGCCTTTACATTGAACTTCATCGCCTTCTGTTCCAGCACCAGCCGGGGTTTGTTGATGTCAATCGAGTTGATACGGATCGGCGTTTGGCGCAGTTGGCCGTACGTGACCTTGGCTTCGGCCGAACCGAGTTGGAACATGTCGGCGGCGTCAAAACCCTTGGGCGACCCGAGTTGAAAGTCGCTTAAATTCACCGTCCCGCCGAAGATTCCCACGCTGGCCGAACCGAGCTTGGCCGGCACGGCAAGTTGCTGCGACGCCTGCGATTCGACGCTCGCGCGCACGATGGAATCGAGTCGCCAAAAGAGTATGACCGCAACCATTAAAATGATCACGGGCACGGCGATCAGCAGGATTTTAATCCACTTCATGTCGGGACACTGTAATCGAACCCCATGATGATGAAAGCTTGTCCAAGCTCGTCGATTTTTACTACACCCACATGCTCCAAGCCGATTCTGAGCCTAAGCGAAGATTCGGATCGGTGGGACGAACTGGTAGTAGGATCGGTGACCACGAAGATTGACATCACGTCGTCCCCGTGCCACGATCACTCCCCGCAAAATCGCGAAGGAGATTTGTCCCATGTTCATGACCAAGCACGACGGCCAGACGTTCACCAACTCGACCATCTACATTTCTGGCCAGGCGTTCATCAATTGCACCTTTTCCGGCTGCACGCTGGTGTTGCGTGAAGCGCTCTATCATATGGAGGGGTGTACGTTCGAACGCTGTAACTGGCACATCGACCGCGTGTTGATGTGGGGGAACATGGACGGCATTCGTGAGCTGAAGTCGCTTACCACGATGGTTGAGCAGGCGCTGGAAACCCACCTGAAGAACCAGCCGCCGCAGGAAGAAAAGCCGGCATAGTCGCGCCGATGTGCTACATGCCTGCAACTTCAATCGAGTTGGCGATTGGAATGAATAGTGACGTTGCTGCAACGAATCCTGTTCGCACTATTTATTCTCGTATCCGCGCCGCTTTCGGCGAGCGCGGAGCTTGCCGCCAAAAATCTGCTGCTGGTCGTCAACCGCAACGCGCCCGATGGCGTTTCGTTGGCCATCCATTATGCCAGGCAGCGCGGTGTGCCGCCCGAGCAGATCGTTCAGTTGGATCTGCCGACCGGCGATGAAATCACACTCGATGATTACGAACGATTGATCGCCGACCCGCTGCGGCTGGCGCTTTCTTCGGCTGCGTATGCCGCGAATGTAAAGTGCATCGTCACCTTCTACGGCGTGCCATTTCGCATTCCCCCGCGTTTAAAAGTTCCAGCCGTCGAAGCGGAGCTGAAGTTTCTGGCAGCGCATCGCAATCAGATCGAGCCGAAGCTGGCCGCACTCGCGCAAGAGGCGGAGCGGCTGGCGAAGGAAGTCGATCCCCATTATTCGGCGTTGCCCACGGAGGCCGATAGTGTTTCGCGCGTGCGTCAGGCGGCGCTGGCTTCGGCCGGGGCGATGGGGCGAGTGGCGGACCCGGCCCGGCGCAAGGAACTGGAACAGGCGTGGCAGGGCGTGCTCGGCGCAGGCCGCGAATCGCTCAACATTTCTGAGCCGCCGGCCGCCGACATTCCGGCCACACAGAAAAGTGATATCACCGAGACCATGCGGCGCGGTGCCGTGCGCGTTTACGATCCAGTTTCGCGACGGCTGCTGCGCGCCGACGCCCGGCGTCTGGGCAGCCTGATCTACATGCAGGTGTTGGAGTCGCAGCTTGACTACTTATCAAACGATCAAACCGATGCCGCGGTCGATAGCGAACTGGCGTGTTTACGCTGGAACATCTACCGCCGGCCGCGCTGGCAGGGCAACCCGCTGCGGTTCGACGCCCCGCCGAATACCGGCGCCCCACCGACATTGATGGTAATGCGCCTCGATGGGCCGGGCGTCAAGGTTGTGAAAAAAGTGATCGATGACGGCATTGCCGTGGAAACCGCCGGGCTGGATGGCAAGATTGTGATCGATTCGCGCAATATCGCGATGAAGAAACCCGATGGCTCCATCGACGGCTACGGCCGCTATGACGAAACACTGCGAAACCTGCGCGACATTTTAGCGCGTGGCAATTGCTCGCTGCCGGTGACGTTTGATGACAGCGATAAACTTATCCCGGATGACTCGCTGGAAGGCATCGCCGTTTATTGCGGCTGGTACGACGCCGATAAAGTGCACCTGCCCGGCAAATTCGTCCGTGGGGCGGTGGGGTTTCACGTGGCCAGTTACACCGGAGTCGCCATTCGCAATCTCGGCGGGGGACTGTGGACTTCTGAAATGTTGAACAACGGCGTGGTAAGCACGCTCGGCGCCGTCAGCGAGCCCTACCTCACCGCATTCCCCGATGCCGACTCGTATGTGCCGCTGTTGCTCACCGGCAAGCTCACGATGGCCGAGGTGTATTGGCGAACCGCGCCGATGACAAGCTGGAAGATCACCGTCATCGGCGATCCGCTTTATAACCCCTTTCGCGCCGGCCCGGCGCTTAAACCCGAGGCGCTTCCCAAGGAGCTTTTAAAAGCGTTATCGGACCCATAAACCGATTGTTCATTCAAGGCAGCCGCCCGCAACGCCGATAAAAAAGACGGAGACGCACCGTCATGCCTTGTCAGCTCATTTGTCCCAACCTCCGCTGCCGTAAGATTCTGGCTGTCCCTGACGAAGTGCGCGGGAAGCTGGTGAAGTGCCAGCACTGCCAGACGCTGTTCAGGGTGCCGGAGTCGAAAAACCCACTGGTAGGCGCTGGGGTTGGCGCGGGCGATACCAAGGCGGGCGTTGCGGCGAAGAAGTGAACAACGTCCAACGTTCAACTTTCAAATACAAAAACCCATTCGACGCCCGACTGCAATCGCAATCGAGCGTCGGTCGTCTTATTGTCTTTGAAAGTTGAACGTTGAGCGTTGGACGTTGAGCCTACTGTAGGCCCATCGCGCGAACATTCCTCAAACTAATCGCAATGCTTTCAAACGGATCGCGGCCGTTGCAGTCGTCTTGCTCGATGATGTACCACTTCACGCCCGCCGACTTGCACGCGTTGATGATGCCGCGCCAGTTCAGGTTGCCTTCGCCAATCTCCGCCATAAGCTGCACGCGATCGTTGGTGACGGCCATATCTTTGAAATGCACGCAGGGAATGCGGCCTTTGCACTTGCCAATCCACTCAATCGGGTCGCCGCCGCCGGCCTGGATCCAATAGGTGTCAATTTCCATCCACACGTCCGAGCTGAAGTGGTCGAGCATGATCTGCATCGCGGTCTTGCCGTCGAACTTTGCCAGCTCGTGGTTGTGATTGTGATAACCGATCTTCAGGCCGGATGATTTGTATTTGGCGACGATATCGCTGTAATCGATTGCAAACTGCTTCCATGCGTCAAAGCTGGCGACCTTGAAGTAGCCGATGGCGGTGTATTCGCAGCCCCAGGCTTTGTGTTCGTCGATGATCTGTTGCGGCTCGTCGCGCAGTTTCTCCAGCGATAGGTGCGTAGCGCAGCAGACGAGCCCTTCGCTTTTCAGCATACCGGCCAGTTCGTTGGGATCGATCGGCCCGAGCGCCGAAAGTTGCACCGCGTCGTAGCCGATCTTTTTGACGCGCTTCAGTGTCGCGGCGATGTCGGCGGGGGTCTTTAGGAAATCTCGAAGCGTGTAAAGCTGGCAGGCGATTGAAGTGCTCATGATGGTCAGAGTATAATCATCCACACAAATCTGTAACCCGGCCCGCGGCCGACCCGGAATGTGCTCTGGGCCCGGGCCTAATTCTTTTCCAGGGTCGCCTGATACCGCTGGTCCAGCGCGTCGACCGTGAGTTGCGATGCGCCGAACAAATCAGTTTCCAGCATTGCTGTGGCGAGGGTGATGGTTCCACCGAAATGCTCGGATTGCGGGCCGAGCGAGGCGTTGTCCACCGCCAGCGCCGCCTCCGCTTCGATGCGGGCGAGGTCGGCATCGATCTGCTCCAACGCCTCCCCGCGGCGCTGTAGCAGTTCGAACCTGCGGCGCAGAATGCGCAGCGTTTCGGCCTTGCTCTCGCGAACGCTCGGGCTGCCGGTGGTTGAGGCGACGTCTTTTTCAAGCTGACTCATCTGCCGGCGCATTTCTGCTGCGGCGGCGTTCGGCTCCTGCGTGGTCAGCATCTGCCGCGCCAGCAGTAACTTTAAATAGAACCAGGAAAGGCGATCCAATCCGTCGCGCTGCGATTGCAATGCATAGTCTTCGGTGCCGCTGCGCCGGGCCGTGTCGATCGCCTGGTTGCATTGTGATTGCAGTTGGTCCAACCGCCTCATCGCCTCGGGAGCAAGTTGCTTCACCAGTCGGCGGCGCTGGGCTTGAGGGTCCGTCTGTTCCTGCGCCAGCGCCTCGGCGTCGACGGCGTTCTGAAAGCGCTTGTTGGTCGCCAACACCCATAGGTAAGCCAGCTCAATCCACGCACCGAAAAGCCAGATCGAGCGCCATTCGCGGTTGAACCCTGCGGCGAAAATCAGCGCGACGAAAAGCACGTTAAAAGGCGCCCGGCCCACCAGTGGCAGGCGGGCGGTCGCGAAGAACGCTCTTTTGAGGTAACGCAGCATGGTCGTGCCGATCTATTGTGGTCGCAAAGAGCCGCCAGATAAAGCCGTCGCCGCCGGCAAAGGCCGATAACTCGCGCCATCCCCAACGGGGTAGATGACAATCTGTCACATCTCGCGCACCTGGAGTGAATCGTACCGATGTATCACCGGGATACGATTGTTCGCTTCGCGGGCATCGGTCTCGGCGAAAACATGTGGCCAGCCAACCCTGAATTCCGAACCCGAGCCGCTCAGCACCGCTTCGAGCAGTTGAAAAAGCTCGTCGAGTCGCTGGATGTGCTCCCTTCAACCGCCCGTGTGCCGATGCGCATTCTTGAACTGCACCGCAGCCGCAGTTCCACTCTGCAGCAGTTCGGCGACGCGCTGATCGCCGATCCCTCACTGGCCACGCGCGTAGTGAGCCTGGCCAACAGCGCCTGGGCGGGGCAGAACAAGCCCGTGGTCAAGGTGTCTGATGCGGTGCGGCTGATTGGTGTGAACAATCTGATGCCGCTGCTGTTTGGTGTTTCGCTCGCCGGCCTGTTTAACCGGGCCGACATTCCCCCCAGCCAGCGCGAATCGCTGTGGAAGAACTCGCTGCTGAAGGCGGTCGTCGCCCGTCACTTCGCGGCTCAGGAAGACCGCGAGCTTGCTGAGCCGGCGTTTCTCTGCGGGCTGCTGCAGGACATCGGCCTGCCCGTGATCCTGGCCTGCGATCCGTCGTCGGCCACTGAACTATCAATTGTCATCGATCATGATCCCGTTGCCGCCGCCACTCGCGAGCGCGATCTTTACGGTATGACGCATGGCACCGTTGCGCAGGTGATCGCCCATCGCCTCAAGCTGCCGGAACTCTTCGCCGCCGCCGCTGCCGGGCATCACGATATCGACGGGCCGACCCTTCCGCCCGGTTATGAAAAACTCGCATCGGGCCTGCGCCTGGCCGCGACGGTTCCGCACATTGCCAGCGGCGAAACACCGGGCCTGGGAGAACGCTTCGCCCGGCGGCTGCTGGAGGAACGGCCCGGCATCACGCCCGTTGCGGTCAAGCAATTAACGGTTTCGTTGCTCAAAGAATTCAATCAACTCCTTGGCATGCTCGGCGGCCGCACGCCGGCCGACAACCTGCGATTTCGCAGCTTTTTACAGGAAGTATGTGACGGCGTTGCCCGCACACTCACCAATGCCATTGGCGAATCGGTTCAGATGGTGTCGCGCCTGGAGACGCGCATCACCGAACTGGAAGGCAAAGCCGCTTCGGCGGATATCGATTCACTGACGGGGCTGATCAACCGCCGGGCATTTCTGGAACGCGCCACACAGATTTTCAAGCTGTCGAGCGAGATTCGATCGACCGTTGGCGTGGGCTTCGCCGACGTCGACGACTTCAAACGTGTCAACGACCACCACGGCCACGATGCCGGCGACGCAGCGCTTCGCGCGCTGGCCAAGGCGCTGAAGGACACGGTCGGCAAACGAGGCATTGCCGCGCGCTTCGGTGGGGATGAATTCGTGTTTCTTCTGGTTTCTGAAGGCGGCGCTCAACAGGAAGCCATCACCAACGATCTTCAGAACGTGCTGCAGCAGCAAGTGTGTAAGATCGGTGACAAGACGTTTCCTGTCAGCTTCAGTTGCGGCATTCAATGGCTGGGTGTGCCCGGACCGGATGCAGACTTTGAGGCGCATCTAAAGCAGGCCGACCAGCTCATGTACAAAGCGAAGAAAGCGGGCAAGAACCGCTGTATCGTACAGGACATTTCCCGCGCCGCCGCCTAGCTTTCACGGCTGCGGCGGTACAACGTCGGCGGGGTGCCCGTGTGCTGCTTGAACTGCCGCTTTGTCCTCCTTTCACGCATAGGATTACTTCCACGTCAGGCGAATCACCCGTAAGCTGGCGCGAACGATGCCAGCGGCTGCGGACACACCACGAAGAAGACCGTCACTCTGGGCATTGCAGGCCCGGCTAGCGCCGTACGTGTTCGTCGCGCCGTTCGTGTTGCTGTTCGTCGGCTTCATGCTCTACCCGCTGCTGCGCAGCCTGTTTTTGAGCGTTCACAAAAGCGCCGGCCCCGACGAACTGCAGTTCATCGGCATGGGCAACTTTACCTTTTTGCTGCGCGACCAAGTCTTCTGGTGGGCGGTGCTGAACACGCTGCTGTTCGCCGGCGCGTTCCTGCTCATTCAAATCCCGGCTTCGATGCTGCTGGCGATCGTGCTCAATAACCCGCGCGTGCGGTTTAGAAACGTGTTTCGTTTTGCATTCTTCTCAACGCATCTCGTCGGGTCGGTATTCGTCGCGGTGATTTTTAATGTCCTGCTCGGCGGGCGGACCGGCATCAATCAGGCCCGATCGCAAATTCGTGAAGCCTTGACCGCCGTGGCGAATTCTTCCGGTCAAGGCTGGCTCGAACGGCTGAGTCCCGGCGTGGAGCCGATCGGCTTCCTCACCGATCCGTCGTGGACCATGCCCGCCATTCTCACCGCGGCGCTTTACCTGAGCGTCGGCTATGGCATGGTCTACTTCCTTGCGGCGCTGCAGGCGGTCGACAAAGACCTTTACGAAGCCGCCGACGTCGACGGGGCCAGCCGGTGGCAACAGTTTGTCCACGTCACCCTTCCGGGCATCCGGCCGGTGTTGCTGTTTCTCATCTTGGTCGGCATGATCGGCGCGCTGCAGCTTTTCGAACTGCCCTACGTCCTCTTCGGCGGGGCGGGGCCGAATAACCGGGCGCTTACCATCGTGATGTATCTGTTCTCCAACGGTTTCGAGCAGGGAAATCTCGGCTACGCCTCCGCCATCGGATGGGCACTCGTGGTGCTGGTGGCGGCGATGTCGATCATCCAACTGCGCTTGCAGCGGGCTTCGCAAACTTAACACTGCCAATGCGTTCAATCGCCATCCATTTAGTCCTTTCCGTTCTCGCGGCCGTTGCTCTGTTGCCGCTGATGTGGTTGGCTGCTGCGTCCATCAAATCCACCGCCGACCTGACGACGTTTCTGTTCATTCCATGGGAGTGGCGTGGCTGGATGCCCACGCCGTTATTTCAGCGACTCTCGCTCGGCAACTTCGCAAGCCTGTTCTCGCGGCAGCCATTTGGCACGTGGGTGGTGAACTCCCTATTTCTGTCCTCCGTTCATACCGCCATCGTCGTCGCGTTGAGCAGCCTCGGCGGATTTGCGCTGGCAAAGTACCGCTTTGCCGGGAAGCGCATTCTGATGGCGGTCATGCTCGGCACGATGATGCTGCCCGGCCAGGTGCTTCTTCCCAGTTCCTACGAGTTAATGGAATCGCTCGGCTGGATCGATTCATTTTTTGCCATTGTTGTTCCCGGCGCGGTGAGTGTGTTCGGCATGCTGCTGTTTATGCAGGCCATGCAAACCGTGCCGGATGAACTGATCCACGCGGCCCGGGTCGATGGTTGCAGCGAGCTGCGCATCTGGTGGGAGGTGGCGCTGCCCATTGTTCGACCGATGACCGGAGCCTATACACTCATGGCCTTTCTGGGCAGTTGGAACAGCTTCCTCTGGCCGCAAATTGTGTTGCAGGATGAACGCAAATACACGCTGCCAATCGGCTTGGCGAACATGGTGGCGACGCCGGAATATCAAACCGATTACGGCGTGCTGATGGCCGGAACCCTACTGGCGGTTCTGCCGGTGGCGGCCCTGTTTTTCGTGCTGCAGCGCGACTTCATCGCCGGTCTGGCGAGCGGGGCGGTCAAGGGATGAAAATGGAACTGAAGACCGCCTCAGCTAGCGCGCTGATTGACCGCACAGAGGATGCTTTTCAACGCGCGCCTGCCCGAACTGATCGTTAGCGCAGATTCCCCGGCGCGGTCGCCGCGGCTGCCGGGGTTACGGTCGACGTTACGATGGGAGTGGAAGAAAAAGCGTCGCTGTCGGCCGCTGCGCGTCCTTCACTTCGTTCCAAGTGTTACGGTGGGCGCGAAAAAAAAAGCGCCGCAGTGCGTCGAAAAACGTAAGCCCATAAAAGGCAATCATTTACAGCAAAACGGGTCGAAGAAAACCGGGGTAAAACCGGTTCCTAACCGGTTCCTAACCGGTTCCTTTCAGTTCCTTTCCGACCAAAATCGGTACCTAACGCACGCCTTCCCGCTCTCGGCTCTCCGCACTCCGCTCTCTGCTATCCGCTATCACTTCAGCTTCTCGAGTTAGTGGGATATTTCAGGACATTTTGTACATCGAACCACCCATCCCCACGCCGCACCGACCTGCTCCCTAACTTAACATTGCAAAATAGAAGCGCGTAACCCCTCCCCGCACTCCCGACCCTGATCCCTGTCTCCTGATCCCCGTCTCCCGCCCCCTGATTCCCGGTGCTATGAAATTGTCAAAGATCGCGCCCCACGCCGCATTCAACGCAGGACGTCATTTATAACAATAACCTAACACACATCTAAAAGTCAAGATAATTCCAAAATAATTCCGCCGGCTCATGCCGGCACTTATTCATGACACCACGTCCGACCCGCCATCGTGCCATAACTCACGATGCCCGGCGTCGCCGCCGTCGTCGCATAACGAGCCGCACGCGTGAGCACGCAGACTCCCCCGACTCGCTTCCGCTCGCGGCTGGTTTGCACGCGCCCGGCGACACGCCCACGCGGGCGTTATGTCATGGCGAAACAAAAAAACGGTAGTTGTCTCCGTGCCTGAAAAACAGTGGCTGTCCCGGTGCCTCCCAAAAAAATGCTCGCTTACGCGAAAGCCAATTCGCACAAGATTGACGGCCTTCTGGTGTACAAGGTTGATCGCGCCGCGCGAAACCTTGTCGATTACGCCAAACTGCTTGAGCTTGAGGTCGGGCACGGTATCCCATTGATCGCCGTCAGCCAGCCGACCGCGAATACTCCGGCTGGTCGCATGGCGCGGAACATGATGGCGACCATGGGAACATTCTTCGCCGAGCAGCTCGCGGTCGATGTCAGGCAAGGCATCGCCCAGCGTGTCCGCGATGGAAAGTTTCCGACTGTCCCACCGTACGGCTACGTGACCGACCGATCAGAACGCCGAAGCGTCGTTCGCGTACAGCCCGAACACGCAGAGAATGTGAAGCGCATTTTCCATTTATATGCCTTTGGTCACTGCACGTTGGACATGATCGTCAAGCAGTTACCGGGGGAAGGTCGCGTCTACAAACCAAAGCAGCCCCATTGGGTACGGAGCAAGATCCATCGCATCCTTCGTGATCGCGCGTACATCGGCGACCTGAAGTATCACAAGCAATGGCAGCGAGGGGGACATGAACCGATTATCGACCGTGATACCTTCGACCGCGTTCAGACGCTGCTCGGCGGCAAGATCTACAAGTCGAACGAACTGACGTACGGCGGCGAGTTGATGTCCTGCGGTCATTGTGGTCGTCCCTTGACGGGGGAGCTGGTTCGCAAGAAGTCAGGGAAGACGTACGTGTACTACCGCTGCGCCCGCTATACGGAACCAGGGCATCCACGGGTTCGTCTCCGCGAGTCAGAAATCGATGAACAGGTCTTGGGGCTATTCGACCGCATCAAGCAGCCAGAGTCGGTTCAGCGGCTGTTCCGCAACGCCCTGGCGTCTTGGATGACGACCCATCATTCGCGGGCACGTTCGCGAGCGAAAGAAGTCCAATCGCAGCTGGACGATGTGCGCCGACAACAAGAGCGACTTCTGAACCTACATCTTGCAGGCACGGTCGAGGAGCAGACCTTTGCGACGAAGAACTTGGAGCTTCGTGACCGTGTGGCGAAACTGACGCTTCAAATCGAGGCTACGGATCGAAAGAAGGACGAGAATGCGGACTTGGCGTTGCGCGTGTTTGAACTCAGTCAACGCCTGCGGGACAAATGGGTTACGGCAGATTTCCCCGTAAAGCGGCGTTTGCTCAGTTTTGTCTGTTTGAACTTTGTCTTGGAGGGCGTAACTCTTGCAATATCAACAAGAAAGCCGTTCAACTGTCTGGTTGAACGGCTGTCTGTCTCGGACAGCGGAGAGGGGGGGATTCGAACCCCCGCTACGGGTATGACCCCGTAGACCGGTTTAGCAAACCAGCGCATTCAGCCGCTCTGCCACCTCTCCGGTGAATCGAGGATTCTAACGCGGCGGTTTTTCGTTTGCCAGCGCGATTCGCGCGTCTTTAACATGTCAGTGCTAAATACGGAACTTGTACCGCGACGCCGCAAGCGGCCAACGCAGGGGTTGAACGCACGGCGCCGCTTGCGGCTTCGCGGCACTATCGCTGAGTCATGTTAAGCCGGGCCATTTTGCTTCTGGATCGGCGTTCCTGAACGCCTGGCGAAGTTGATCGATCACGTCTTGCGGGAGCGGGCCGCGCTCTGTGTAGCCGAGGTTGACGCGGGCGTTGTCGGGGTTGGTGGTGCCGATGATGGCGGTGCTTACTTCCGGGAACGAGAGCGTGAAACGGATGGCAATTTCCGGCCAGATTTTTTGCGCGTCGCCGCCGGGGAAGCCCAGTTGCTGGGTGGTGAGGCCCATTTTGCCGAAGCGTTCGATGTAGGGTTTTGCATAGTTGGTGTAAATGCTCTTGAACGATTCCTTCGGCCGCCAGGCGGCGTTGGCGATGGGGCGCTTCGCGATCACGCCCACATTGTTCGCCTTGGCGGCGGGCAGCACCTTATCAATGTTGATCTGATCGACGATGTTGATGCTCGTTTCGATCACCGCCACATCGGGAAGGGTCGCGGCGAACGCGGCGGTTTCGTTGTCGCCGGAATAGCCGACGAACTTGATCTTGCCGGCATCGCGTGCTTTGGCCAGTTCATCAATGGCTTCGCCCTTTTGCAAAGTGGGCAGGTCGCAGGAGTGCAGCAGCATCACGTCGAGCGCGTCGGTTTTCATCAACCGCAGTGCGCGATCGACGCTGGCGGCGATCAGCTCGCGGCTCCAGGCGGCGGCGGAATTTTCGGGGATTTTTTGCCCGCACTTGCTCACGAGAATATAATCTTTGCGTCGATGCGAAAGGTGTTCGCCGATGAACGCTTCGCTGCCGGGATACATGGCGGCGGTGTCGAGCAGGTTAACGCCGGCATCGAGCATCGCATTCACCAAGGCGGCGGCCACGACGCCTTCGGTTCCCAAAAATGCCGCGGGGGCTGCGCCGAAACCCAGCTCTGAAACTTGCAGATTAGTTTTTCCGAATGTTCGCGTTTGCATGTCGATATGGTAGGCGGGCACAATCAGCAAGGGAAAGTGAACCACGGAGGCCACGTATGGGTCGCATGATCTGCAAACTGTTTCGAATCGCCGAGCGGCAGGGGTGGAGGCCCGAGCGGCCCACGCGCCGCGACATGCTCAAGGCCGCCGCAGCGGCCATGGTCGCCGCCGCCATGCCGATGAGGTCGCCGGCAATCGCCCTTGCCCAGAACGCGCGGCCCCGCCGTGTGGCGATCGTGGGCGCGGGCTTCGCCGGGCTGGCCTGCGCCGAAACACTGGTAGCGGCGGGGGTGGATGTCACGGTCTTTGAAGCCGAATCACGCCCCGGCGGGCGCGTGTTGACCGATCGCAAGCTCATCAACGGCGCAACCGTCGAACTTGGCGGGGAGTTTGTGGGAAGCAATCATCCCACCTGGATCACTCTGGCCAAAAAGCACAATCTTGAACTGACCGAGCTGCCCGATGTCGAAGGCGAAGAAGCCTATATCCTCGGCGGAAAGCTCATCAAGGGGAATCAACTTAAGAATCTTTACGACGACATCCAATCGCTGCTCGATAAGGCGATCGAGATGGCTAAAGAAATCGATCCCATTCGTCCCTACACCGCGCCGAACGCCGCGGAGTTGGATGGGCAGAGTTTTCTGGAGTTTGTCGATCAATCCAAAATTTCCGACGACGCAAAGGCGATGCTGATCGCCGACGAAGAAAGCGACAACGGCGTGCCGGCGGGCCGGATGAGTCTGCTGGCGTATCTATCGATGATCGCCGGCGGCGGGTTTGCCGATTACTTCGAACTCAGCGAAACCCACCGATGCGCCGGTGGAAATGACGCGCTCGCCAGCGCGATGGCGACGGCGCTGGGCAACCGCGTGCAATTGCGGACGCCGATCAAATCGATCGAGCGAGCAAAATCAACGGTGACGATCACCACCGAATCCGGCGCCGTGGTCGAGGCGGATGCGGTCGTGCTGGCCATTCCACCGACGGCATGGGATCGCATCACCTTTGATCCGCCGCTCAATCGCAGAATGAAACCGCAGTTTGGGCAAAACGTGAAGCTGATCATCAAGTGCGATCGGCCGTTCTGGAAAGACGTAGAGATTGCTCCGGATTTATATAGCGATGGCTTGATCCAGATCGGTTGGAACAGCGCCGACGCCGGGCAAGACGGCGTGGCCTACACGCTCTTCAACGGCGCCGACAAAACCGCCGCGTTGCGCGAAATGCCTGCCGACGAGCGAACGCGCCGGGCGTGCGAAGCGCTCGCGCCGGCGTTCCCGCAGTTGATCGACTTAGTGAAGAAAGACCTGTTCATGGATTGGCCCGGCATGCCGCGTGTCAAAGGCAGCTACAGCTTTCCCGCGCCCGGGCAGGTCACGCGCTTCGGGCCGACACTGGTCGACGGCATCGACGACGGAATGGCTCCGTTGAAATTTGCCGGCGAACACACGAGCTACGCTTTCATCGGCTACATGGAGGGGGCGCTGAGCAGCGGGGTGCGCGTGGCGCAGAGCCTGCTGGGGAAGTAGTCGTCGGCGCGGTGCGCAGGGTTTCGATTGCGGAGTTGCGGCGGATCATTTGATCCGCTATGCCATTGTTGCTGGCCGCACGGCGTGAGTTGCTTGTCGGCTTCAAATTGAGCGACGGTTGCCCGGCTTTGTCACTTGAAAGGAACTTCGATGCAGCGGCTGCTGCTCCTGGGAATGAACCACAAAACCGCGCCGCTATCGGTGCGTGAGCGGTTGGCGTTTTCGGCGGAGCAACGCCGCGCGGCGCTTGAGCAATTTCGCACTGCGTTTCCGGAATGTGAAGTGGTGTTGCTGTCAACCTGCAATCGCGTTGAAATCTACATCGCACGCGCTGTGCACGGCCGTCCGCGTATGGACGAACTGACGCAATTCTTCGGCGCGTTTCACGGGATTGACCTTTCATCGCATCGATCGCATTTCTACGAACTTTCTCAGCAGGCGGTGGTTGAACATTTGTTTCAGGTGGCTGCTTCGCTCGACTCGATGGTATTCGGCGAGAGCGAGATTCTCGGGCAGGTTCGCAGCGCCTACGAAGCGGCAGGCGAAGTGGGAACGACCGGCTCAGTGCTCAATCCACTTTTCCAGCGCGCCATCGCCGCCGGCAAGCAGGTGATGACGGAGTTAGGGCCGGTCGATGAAGAGGTCAGCGTTGCGAGCGTCGGTGTCGATCTGGCAAGGCACCTGTTTGACGATTGCGCCGGAAAGACCCTCATGACCGTGGGCGCCGGCGACGTGACGCAGCAGGTGCTTCGTTACTTTCGCCAGTTACGCCCGGCCCGACTATTGATTTGCAACCGCGACGCCGAGAAGGCCCACGCGCTGGCCGGTGAGTTCGGTGGTACGGCGGTCGATTTCGGCGTGATGGATAGGCACCTGTCCGAGGCCGACATTCTCATCACCTCAACCGCGGCACCGACGCCAATCCTCACGCGGCGACAGTTCGAGTTGGCCGGCCGGCGGCGGCAGTCGCAACCCATGCTCGTGATCGATCTGGCCGTGCCCCGCGATGTCGAGCCTGCGGTGCGCGAACTGAAGTTCGTGCATCTGCATGACATGGATGATCTACAGAGAACGATCGCCACCTCGCGAACACCAAAGCCAAACGCGTTCGACGTTGCCCGACAGATCGTCCAATCGCATGTGCAGCAATTCCTGGAATGGCAACGGGCACGCGCCTTCGGCCCGGCGATCGATGCGCTTTACAGGCGTTACCACGATGTGGCCGAGGAAGAACTCCAGCGAACACTCGGGCGAGGAACCGCGTCGGCAGATGAGGCTGATCGCCTGCACGAGTTCGCTCGGCGGATCGTGAACAAGCTGCTGCACGATCCGGTGCAAGCGATGCGCGCCGATGATGTATCGCCGGGGCAGTACCTTGGCGCGCTGCAAAAATTGTTCAAGCTAGAGCTCCCGCCGGATGAGAAGAAGTGAGCGACTCAACACAACTCCAACCCAGTGTTCACCGTCATTGGATCGGGGCGATGGCGTTGCTGACGGCGGTGATCGTGATCCTCATCGCGGGGCCGGCAATGCCACTTCTTATCGAGACGCTTCTGCGCGACGGCACCCTTGCGGTGGCATGGATGATCGCATGCATCGGCGTTGGTCTGTGGGTATTCCGATGGATCGTCCCGAGTTGCCGATCGTCGCCGGTAACAATTGTGCCACGTGGCACAATTGCGCCCGGCGACGTTCCGTCAAACGCCTTAGTACTGGCAACGGCGTTCGCGGCAGGGGCCGGTGTTATCGCGTTAGTGGTTCTGGCGACAGGACTTATGGGAATTTTGTCGCGGCCCGTTGCGTGGGTGATTCTCGCGGCGGGCTGGGCGGGCGGCGCTGTATGGGTTCTTCAAAATCGACCCAGCCAATTCGCCAAGTGGCCGAGTATGAGTGTGTCGCGGTGGTCGTGGGTGTGGCTGATCGCCGCGCCCGCGGGCGCGGTGCTGGTCGTGGCGCCGGCGGTTTTGCCGGGGGTACT
>CAZXLA010000024.1:18991-29948 GCA_964641895.1 uncultured Tepidisphaeraceae bacterium | reverse complement strand
CCTACAACCCCCACCCACCCCACTACAGCTTGGCCGCCGCGTCGCCGTAACCCGGCGGACGGGCGCGCTTCGGGGTTTGTGTGCTGAAGCTTTGCAGGTACGAAATCCACATCATCGATAAGCCGTTCGCATACGCGCCCTGAATCAGTAAATCCATGTAAAACTGGCTGGGAGGGATGTGATATTTTTCGATTAGCGTTCCCTGATACGTCATCGCTTTGATGGGTTCGCCTTTGCCCAATGGATTTACCTTGATTTCAATCCGGCGATAGGTTCCGACTTCCTTGCCATTGGCATCGAGTCGCCGTCCGATTTTTTCGTCGATCACTTTCAGCTCATTCTCGGTCAGTTCAAACAGCGCGCCGCTGACGGTCTTGCCCGGGTCATAGATGATGTCGGCGATGCCGCCGCCCCACATTTCGCTGTAAAGGGGAAAGCACAGGCGGTGGTTGGTGAAGATGGCCGGCTTTCCGTTGCGCAGCGACGGCAGCCGTTTGCCGTGATGACGACACCACTCGGCAACGGCGCGCGCGTTGAGGTTGCTGCCGTACGCAAAGTACAACATCGCTGCTGCCAAATGTCTTCCGCGGTTGGTTCGCGACCGGCGGCATTATTTGTATCGACGTGAGAACTGCAATTATCGCGGCGCAAATGGTGGCGAGTCGAAGCGTTTAAAGATGCGGTAAATGGAATATTCACAGTCGCGACCCTCTGCAGTTCGTCAATGAAAATCCCTTGACGACTGCGACAACCCCTCAAGCAGCGTTGTCCGGTCGATGAGTTGACGGGCCAGGACATGGATGACCGGGCCTTCGCGTTGGATGATTCCGGTCGCCTGCAACAGCACCGCGTGGCGGGCGGCACGGCGGTAGCGCTCGTAGATGCTCGACCAGATGATCAGATTCGCAATACCGGTTTCATCCTCCAGCGTGATGAAAACCACGCCCGACGCCGTGCCGGGGCGCTGGCGGACGAGCACCAACCCGGCCACGCGGACGGCGCGGCCATTGGGGAAACGATCGGCATTCTGAATCTCCGCTGCCGTCGTGACCTTGCAGCGATGTAAGGCGCTTCGCGCGAAAAAAACAGGATGTCGCTTGAGCGACAGGCCCGTGGTGGCGTAATCGGCGATGACTTCCTCTCTGGCTTGCATGGGTGCCAGCGCCGTCGCCGCCGCCGAATGCGGCATTTGTGCGGTCACCTCATCAAACAGCGGCATGCTTACTTTTGATAATCCCATTGCCTCCCAGGTTCCGTGGCGGCGATTCAGATGAATCGACGCCAGCGCGTCGGCGGTAGCAAGTCGTTTGATTGCGGAAATATCGAGTTGTGCGGCATGCTGAATTTGTGACATAGAAACGTACGCCCCCTGCTGCCTGCGCGTTTTGGCAATGCGGTTGGCGTCTTCTTCTCTCATGCCCTTGATCACACGAAAGCCAAGCCGCACCGCCGGGCCGCCGATGCCCCAGGTGGATTTGTCTTGACTGGATGAAACCGGCGGAGAAGCGGCATCGCATTCGAGCGTGCAATCCCATTCGCTGGCATTGACGTCGATGGGCCGAACTTCCACGCCGTGCTCTCGGGCGTCGCGGATAATCTGGGCGGGCGCGTAGAACCCCATCGGCTGACTGTTGAGCAACGCCGCAGCAAACGCGGCGGGATGAAAGCGTTTCAGCCATGCAGAAACGTAGACCAGCTTTGCGAATGAAGCCGCATGGCTTTCGGGAAAACCATACTCCCCGAAGCCGCAAATTTGTTTGAAACATCGCTCGGCAAAATCCAACTCGTAACCACGGCCGGTCATGCCATAAACAAATTTATCATGAAACACCACAATCCCCCCGCCGCGCTTCCACGCCGCCATGGCCCGGCGGAGGCCGTCAGCTTCTTCGCCGGTAAATTTTGCCGCGACCATCGCCAGGCGCATGGCCTGTTCCTGAAACAATGGCACGCCGAGCGTTTTCTCCAGAACTTCGCGCAGCTCTTCTTTGGGATAATCGACGCTATAGTTCGGATCGGCCCGCCGGGCTTCGCGGCGCTGGAGATAGGGATGAACCATGTCGCCCTGAATGGGACCGGGTCGGACGATCGCCACTTCAATCACCAGGTCATAAAACTTCTCCGGCCGCAGCCGCGGCAGCATCGACATTTGCGCGCGGCTTTCAATCTGAAACACGCCAACCGTGTCGGCATCGCTGGCCATGGTGTAAACGTCCGGATCTTCTGATGGAATGGTGTGCATCTCCAGCGCCGGCCCTGTTGTATATGTATTGATCATCGCCAGCGACTTGGAGATGCACGTGAGCATGCCCAGCGCCAGGATATCGACCTTAAAAATCTTCAGCGCATCCAAATCATCTTTATCCCATTCGATGACAGTCCGGTCTTCCATCGCGGCGTTTTCGATCGGTACGATGTCGCACAGCGGCCGCTGCGAAATCACCATCCCCCCGACGTGTTGGCTGAGGTGCCGGGGGAAGCCGAGCAGTTGTGTTGTGAGGGCGACGAGATGATGAATGCTGCGGTCCTTCGGATCGACTCCCGCTTCGCGCAATTGCGAAGGCGAGAGCGTGCCGCGGTGCCACCAATCGAGCTTGCCGGCGAGTTGATCGAGCATGTCCTGGCTGAAGCCGAGCACTTTGCCGACATCGCGCACCGCCGAGCGACCGCGATAGGTGATCAGCGATGCCGTCATGCCCGCACGGTCGCGGCCGTATTTCTGGTAGACGTATTGGATGACCTCTTCGCGGCGTTCGTGTTCGAAATCGATATCGATATCCGGTGGCTCGCTGCGTTCGCTGCTGGCAAACCGTTCGAAGACGAGTTGGAACTTGTCCGGGTCCACCGCCGTCACGCCCAGGCAATAGCACACCGCCGAGTTGGCCGCCGACCCGCGGCCCTGACAGAGAATGCCTTTGGATCGCGCGTAATGCACCAGATCGTAAACGGTTAAAAAGTACGACTCGTACTTCGAATGGCAGATAAACTTCAGCTCTTTTTCGAGCAAGTCGTTTACCTTCTCCGGAACGCCGTGCGGATATCGCGCCGCGGCGCCGGCGTAAGTGAGTTCACGCAGATAAGTTGATGAAGAAATTCCTGGGGGAACCACTTCGGTGGGATAATCATATTTGAGTTCATCCAGCGTGAACCTGCATTGCGCCGCGATCTGCAATCCTCGATGGATCGCGCGTGGATGGCGCGCAAACAGCCGCTTCATTTGCTCGGGAGATTTAAGATGCCGCTCGGCGTTGGAAAACAGTTTGTATCCGGCCTCCTGAATCGTGCAGCCGTGGCGAACACACGTCAATACGTCCTGCAGCGGCCGTCGAGAAATATCGTGATAGTGAACGTGATTTGTCGCGACAAGCGGAATATCCGTTTGCTCGCTGACTGCAATCGCAGCGAGCAAGCGACTTTGATCATCGTCGTTGTGACACAAGTTGATCGCCAGCGACAACCTGTCGCCGAGGCATTCGCGCAGCTCATCGCCGACCGCTGCGTGCTGCCACGGCCACTGCGGCGTGATGGCGGCCAATATGCCTTCGCTGTGGTCAAGAAAATCGGTGAGCGTGAGATGGCATTCACCCTTGGGCGCACGCCGACGTCCGAGCGTGAGAAGGCGCGACAACCGCGCATACGCATCGCGATCGCTCGGCCAGACGAGCAGGTCGGGCGAGCCGTCGGTAAACATGAGCCTTGCGCCGACGATCAGTTGAAAGCCTTTGATCGTCTTCGCCGCCTCGTACGCCCGCACCACGCCGGCCAGTGTATTGATGTCCGTCACGGCCATCGCGCGATAGCCGAGCAAAGCGGCGGTATAAACCAGTTCATCCGGATGCGATGCGCCGTGCAGAAACGAGAAGTTGGTGGTTACGTCCAGTTCGGCGTAAGCATGTTCGGACGGCACGACTTCTGTCGGGCGTTTGATCGCCGTGCCGGCGTAGAGTTTGGGGTTTTCAATCTCCGGCATGGCGATTCCTAGTCAAACCTGCCATGCAGGAACCATCGCGCACTGATCGTATGATCGCCGCGCGTGTGCAGCACGCGGAATAACCAGAATCGCCGGCCGGCTTCGTCTTCGGCATCGTAATAATCGCGCGTGTGATGATGCCCGCGCCACCACTCGCCGGCGATTCGCTCCGGGCCCACCGCATGCATCAACCGATGCACATTCCCCATCCAGGTAAACTGCCGCGGGTCGCCGGTGCGATCGTCAGACGGTTCGCAGACGACGCGGATCTCAATCGGCATCGGGAATAATGTCAGTGGTCGTGGCGGCAATATTGCGTTCGCAACGGCCGTTGCATTATCTTGCGAATCGTCCTGCGTCCCTCGCCACGCGCGCTCGGGAAGGTATGCCTCGATGAGTTGCGGTCGAATCACCGCCGTCTCGCCCAACCGGGCGCGCAATCGTTGCAGTAACCGATCGAGTTCAATTTCTTCTTCAACCGCCCTCTGCTCAAACAACTGTGTTTGGACCTCGGCGATCGATTCGTGCAGCGGAACGTCGAGTTGGAAGCGCACGAAACCGTGTTCGCAATCCACGCGTTCGGTTTCGCAGCGGATGAGGTTAAACAACGTGGCCCGATCGCGATGCGGCCGTGAGAGCGCGATCGTGCGTGTGATCGTCGGCAATCCCCAGCCGCGATCGGGTTTGAAGATCAGCCGCAGTTGCCGCACACCGTGGTTTTGGCAGGTCAATTCGGCAACGACGGAGCTTAGAAGGTTTTCGAAAATCAGCCAGATGTCTTCGAGCGATTCGATCGGTGCATCGAATTCCATTTTTGCGGTAATCGGCGGATCGTTTACGAGCTTGGACAGCGGTTCGATCAGCACGCCGGTGAGTTGGTCGATGCGTTTCAAGAGCGAAGGTCCGAACCGCGCCGGCAGTTGCTCGCGGGGGAGGGTCAATACATCGCCCACGCGGTGAAGCCCCAGGTGATGCAGATTGCGGAGGATCTCGTCGTCCAGCCGCAGCGATTCGACAGGTAACTTTTCCAGTGTCGCTGAAAGTAAAGCTGAATCGATGATCGCCAGCGGAACCCCGCCGGTAAACGCTAACGCCCACGCCGCGCCAAGTGTAGGCGCGACGGCCATCTGCGTAAGAATGCCGAATCGCGCCAGCGAAAGTTTTACGCGATCAATCAACCGATCGATTCCGCCGAAGAGTCGTTCGCTGCCGGTGAGATCAAGAAACAAAACGGAGGGCATGGAATCGGTGTTGTTGTCATCCCAGCCTCGCGCGACGACAGGCGTAAAACGGATCAACCATCGACCCAGCGCGTCCAGGGCGCGTTGATCGCCGGCGCTGTCTTCATCAATACAGTGAAGATTCGCGCAAAGCGCACGAGCCTCGGCGGCGCTCATGCCGCAGCGTATGCCTTGCAACTGTGCCTGTGGCGAGCAATCAATAACCACCCGCCGTTGTCCGACGGACTGAATAACCGCCACGACACCGGCCCGGAATTCAGGATGCCGCCTGAATCGCCGGGTGATCGACCAGTGAGGCAGGAAGATGCACAAAATGTGTTTGGCCGGAGGCACGGTTTTTCTCCAGGATAAAGGATTGACCGATTTGCCTTCCGTGGCCGTGAACGAGTTGAAGTTGCCAGCGTTGAATCGTGCGCTCGCCCGGCGCCGGGGTAACGAGCCACCGTGTGGCGGCGGCGTAAATGTGCGCCGCGGCGCCGGCCAGATTCGGCCGAATCAGCACGGCCGCCCCGCCGCCCATTTCCGCCGCGAGTTGCAGCCTGCGAACCTGCACGCGGGTGAGTGGTTGCATCATTAATGCAACCACCGCTCCGATGCTTCGACATCGCAACGATTCGATCGTCGCCCAAACCACATCCGCCGGTTTTGGGCGTAATATGCACAATCTTTCGGGCGAAATTGCACATCCCATCGCCGCCGGGGGATAGAACAGGCCCATTGAGTCAACCCACGCCAATCTGCGCGGCGATTGAGAAACAGCATCAACACTGTTCCTCACCGCCGCACGAGCCGCCGCCAGCGCCGGGAAAAGCGGCAGAATGTCTCCTTGAGTCGGCTGAAACAATAATTCATGCACCGCACCGGAGGTGATCGATTCTTCAAACCCCGCCGGCTGATGAGTTAGCTCGAAAGCTTTTTCGTGAATTAAAAGTTTTTTATGGTTTGCAGTCACCCAGCGCATGTTGTTTCCCCATCAAAAAGACTCATCTGACTGCCCGTCTCCGGCCGGCGGAAATGCGCGGTGGAAAGCGGGCGGATGTCGCGGTTCAGGCCGTACTTTCTTGTAAAGACGTCGAATGTCCGGGCGATCTGTTCGGCCAGCGGGCCTCGTCCGCGCCGGCGGTCGGGGGATGACGCCTGATACAGTTTTCCGCCGGAGGCTTGGCGAATGAGCGATTCAACTTTTCTAGCCCGATCAGGATGCACCGATCGCTGCAGCCAATCCAAAAATAAATCTTTGATCTGATAGGGCAGGCGCAGCATGACCCACGCTGCTTGTTTAGCCCCCGCTTCCGAAACCGCTTCGAGAATCCGCGGCAGTTCGATATCGGTCAGCCCCGGAATGATCGGCGCAATGTTGACCGAAACCGGTATGCCCGCCGCCGTCAGTTCGCGAATCGCCCGCAATCGCCCGGCCGGAGACGACGCACGCGGTTCCAGTTTCTGCGCGAGGTCGGCATCCATTGTCACCAGCGTAATGGTGACCCGCCCGGCGTTCATTTCGGCTAAGCGCGCCCACAAATCAGTATCGCGCAGCACCATCGCGCTTTTGGTCATCGTCGTGACCGGATGCCCGCAATCGGCCAGCACTTCCAGACACCCGCGGGCGATGCGCATTTTGTGTTCGATCGGCTGGTAAATATCCGTGATCGCCGACATCACAATCGGCTCGGGTTTCCAGGTTGGCGATGCGAGTTCCTGTTTGAGCAGCCTTGGCGCATCGGGCTTGGCCATCAGCTTGGTTTCAAAATCCAAACCGCAACTAAAGCCGAGATACTCGTGGTACGGCCGGGCGAAACAGTAAATGCATCCGTGCTCGCAACCCCGATATGGGTTGAGCGTCCAATCGAACGGCACATCGGATGTTCTGGCAACCTGATTGATGATCCGTTGCGTGCGATCAATAAATACCTGCCGCTCGACGCGGTGAGGCGAGCCGTCGGCGCTTTGTCGTTCGATCCATTGGCGGTCAATTTCCTCGCCAAGAACATGGAGCCTGACTGTTTCAAATCGATTGCCGGGATTCAACCCGGCTCCACGCCGATGCGCCAAGCCATCGGCGAGTGCGTCGCGGTATGAGAATTCATTCTCTTCCATACCAAACATAATGCGAACTTTTATAGGGTGTCGTCAACTCAATTCTTGTGTGAATTGTTTATTGCATAAACGACAAACAAAACGCGCCAATAAAAAAACAAGCCCGAGCCTTGTGGCCGTCGGGCTTTATCGTTCATCCGCCGCGAAATCGTTGAAAATCGCTGCGAAACATCATTGCGAAAGTTATCGCATTTTACCGACCAGAAAACCGAGGAAACCGAGCACGAGTGCGACGACAATTCCCGCGCCGGCGGTGTAAACCGTCGGTTGAACGCGCACGGCATCGAGCGCTTCGGGCTTAGTCCCGAGCACCGCCGATACCAGAACCAGGCCGGTGCAAAGCAGGAACACGGCTGCGGCGAGGCACATCCCGCCGAAGAAATCGGAACTGGGGTCGCGCGCTTCGACGTAAATGGGCGTTCCACTAACCGCCCTGCCGCGTCCGACCGATGCCGAGATGCCTGTCGCACCGGCGGCGCTGCCACCGACCGCTGTTCCACCGGCACCGGTCGCGCCGATGCCGGTTCCACTGATGCCCGTGATGCCCTTGCGGCTGCCGCTCGAGCCGCCGGGTGAGATTTCATCCAGCAGTTCGGCGCCGAGACTGGTATCGTCGCTTTCGCGCGTCAGGTCGAGCAAGCCGCTGCCCGAGCCGACGCCTTCGATGTTGATCTGATCAGTGATGGCCGATTGAATATTGGTCTGCGCCATCGGGTCGGCGCTTGCTTCGTCGGGTGAAAATACGTTGATCGCGCTGCGTCCGGCCGCGCTGCCCGAAAGGCCGCTGCCGCTGCCGGGCTTGCCCGGTGAAGGCACCCCGCCGAGGCTGCCACTGGAAATGTCGGCGGCCAGGGCGGTGTCGTCCTTCGGCGCAAAGCCAAGCCCAAGACCCGTGCCGGCGCGGCTGCCGGTATCCGCCAAGCTGATCACGCTGCCGCTGGCACCCCTGCTGTCCACCATTCCGATCGGCCCGGTGGTTTCCGCCGATAGATCGACCTGGTCGCGCGGCGAGCCCCCGGTAATCTCGGATTTAAGCGACTCAACTTGATCGGCCTTAAACATCAGCCGCGGGCCGTCGCGAAACTCGCGCAAGCGGCCCTCGCGGGCGAGCTGCTTGATCTCTTCTTCGTTCTTGTTCAGCGCAACTTTGGTCTCATCCAACGTATAAAACATCTTGGCCATCATGGCGGTGTTGCTCCTTGGTGTTTGACTCTCTCGGGTGCCTTGCGAGTCGCTGATTGTCGAATGCCGAGCGGCGGATGCAAACAAAAATCTTGCTTCCACCTTCTAATTTTTAGACGCTGGTTCTAGTTCCCAGGTTCGTTCCCGTTCACGCGATTCGGCTGTTGTTCTTTGTCGACCAGGTCTTTTACGTCCAACGGCGCGGGCACGGTGTTGAAATTACCCAGCCGCCGGTCGAATCGAAAGTTCCGTGCGGCGATCAGGCGAAGCTGTTTTTCGCCGGGCAGAAATTGATACGCGCAAAGCGTCTGGCTGTCGACGTCCATCACGTAGCAGCCCCAGGTATTCGATGAAAACTGGGCCGGCATCAGAAACAGCCCCGCTCCACCGGCGATTGGCCCAGGTGCCGGCTGAGCCATGGCGGCGGGAAGCCACGCCGGCGCTTCAGGGCGCGAAACCAGCGTGACGGCGATAAAACCCAACGCCGCCGCGTTCACCCATAGTGCGGCAGTCAACCAGCCAGATCGCGCCATGTTACGCTCAAAAAAAAACGGATTGCGCACGAACGCCGCCGAAACCCACGCAAGAGTATCGCGATCGCCCGACCGCCCGGCAAGTTCTGACCCCTCCCGCGACGGCTTAAAAGGGCCAGGGCAATCGCATGTGCCCCGATTTACGAGCCGCAAGCGTCAGCGACCGGTTGTATTTATGCGGGAATCGGTCGTATTTGCTGCGGGAATCGGGTCGCTGACGCTCGCCGCTCGTCCTATGCGGTGGCCCTGCTTTCGCGCAGAAAAAAATGAAAACCGGTTCCTGGTCGCGGCTCGAATCGGTCAACCCATTGCCATCATTCGAGTTACGCACGGTCCATCGCGCGCCGATGAGCGAAAAACCGGTTCCTAACCGGTTCCTAAGCGGTTCCAAACGGTTCCTTTGCCGTTCCTAAGCCGTTCCTAAACAGTTCCAGCCAAGAACAATGCTCTTGACCGGCGCCGTTTTTACCGCGATTTATTCAATTGAAAAAGAGCAATGGCCCGACCTCAAGCCGGTGCCAGACAACACCAATCAAAATACTAACTTGTGACCGGGAAAAGTCAAGGAAAATCCGCGTAAAATTCCTTGCACCGCAGGGCCATCGCATGTGCCCCGATTTACCAGCCGAAGCGTCATCGAACCGGATGTATTTCTACCGGAATCGGTGGTAATGCTGCTGGAATCGGTTCGCTGACGCTCGCCGCTCGTCAAATGCGTTGGTCCTTGCTCATAATGGCCATTTCCCCTTCCCATTATGGCCCGATTTCCAACTTCTCCGGATTTTATTATCAAATATTGGATTAGAGGTTATTGTTAGGCTCTTCGGCCGACGCAACGCGCGCCAACCGAACCAACGTCACTCGAGACAACTTGCGGTGCTTCTCCGGAGGATTGATTATGCAGCGTTCGTTCGTCGCCGCTGGCGTGTTGCTGGCGGCTGCTTGGTCAGCACATGCCCAGACCACCGTGTACTCCACGAGCTTCGAAACGCCGAATTTCAACGTAGGCACGCTTGCCGGCCAATCCGGTTGGATTGTCGAGCCCGCCAGCGCCCCTGATCTCAACGCCGTCGTTCAAGCCGGGAGCGCCAATACCGGTTCGCAAGCGGTTCGGATTAATGCAAACCCGTCGCTCCCTTCGGGAGGATGGGCGTTCTACGATCCCATCTCGATCAACCCGTTGGCGTCGAATACGCCGGTTGTCACGGTCGCGTATTCGATGTTCGTCGGAACTGGCTCGGCCACGTCGGCCGGATGGGGAATGGATATCCTTGCCAGCAACGTTTCCTTCATGGCCCGCATGCGACTGGCACAGACAAACACCATGCTCGTTGAAGATCGCTTCAGCGGATTTGTGAATACCGGCGTTACCGTCACGCGGAATGCATGGCACAACTATCGAATGGTGCTGGATTTTTCGACGAACACGTACGACGTAGTTCTGGATAACGTCGTCGTTGCCGACAACTTCAACTTCTCCTCGCAAAACGGCATCATCGGCGACTTTGATTTCCGCAATGTTCAGACCTCGCCCGCAAGCGACTTCGCGCTTTTTGACGATTACTCCATCACCGTCGCCGCTCCCGCCCCCGCGCCGATCGAATGGGGCAACCCACTGGGCGGAAGCTGGAGCACCGGCAGCGACTGGATCGGCGGCGTTTCGCCCAACAGCATCACCGCCATCGCCAAACTGGGCACCGTCATCAGCACGCCGCGCACCATCTCGCTCAGCGGCGGAACGGTGTTGTTGGATCAAATGCAGATTACCAGCCCCATCGGCTACACGCTTACCGGAATCATTCCCACCAATCCCTGGACGCTGCGCTTCGCCGGCGCTTCAACCACGGCGCTGCTCGTCAGCGCCGGGTCGCACGAGTTCAACACCGATGTTTTTGTCGATAAAGATGGCGGGTTCGACGTTGCAACCGGCTCCA
>CAZXLA010000024.1:17251-18891 GCA_964641895.1 uncultured Tepidisphaeraceae bacterium | reverse complement strand
AACACCGATGTTTTTGTCGATAAAGATGGCGGGTTCGACGTTGCAACCGGCTCCACCGTCCGTTTCACGCAGAAATTTCTGACCGCCGGCCGGGCCATTACTAAAACCGGCGGCGGGTTGATGCGCGTCCGCGAGATACGCGGCAGCAATGTCACCGTCGACGGCGGCACGCTGCAGCTCACCGCCGGCGGGACGTTCGTCGGCACCAGCGTGTTCACGGCCCTGAGTGTGGGCGGTGGAACGCTCGACATCGGATCATCGGTGACCGGCGTGAGCACGAAACTGCTCGTTGATTACACCGGCGCTTCGCCGCTTCAGACCCTGCGCGGGTATGTAGCCGGCGGCAAGATCATCGACAGCATTGACACCGATCCGCGGAAGGCCATCGGGTATGCCGAAGCCTCGGCCATCGGCCTCACGCAGCTCGACACCAGTAGTTCCACCGTAACTTCGGTCGACGGCACCGCCATCCTGCTTCGCAAGGTTTTCAAGGGCGATGCCAACCTCGACCTGAATGTGAATCTGGACGACTTCACAGCATTGGCTGCGGCGTTTGGCAACAACGGCGTCTGGTCGCAGGGCGATTTTGATTACAACGGAGTGGTCAACCTCGACGATTTCACGTCGCTGGCCGCCAATTTCGGCCTCAACGCCGATCTCCCTCGATCGGCCGTGCCGGAGCCAACGACCCTCGGCGGTATCGGGATCGTGTTAATTTGTGCGCTGCGTCGGAGCCGGGGGAAGTAGCCGCAATGGGGCCGTCGGTTCGAACGTCGCAGGCGCCTTGCCTTGGGCGATATGGATTGCTGCAAAATCTCCTGAATAAATCGACATATTTCTGGTGACATCCGAGCGGCCTGATGCGACAATATTGCCCCGGGTTTCATTTCGACAGTCGGTCAAATCGTGCAGGGTATTCATTCGGGAGAATCATTATGCGTTTGAATTTTCGTAAAACCCATCGGCTTACGCGCCGGCGAGCGTTTGCGGTCGTTCAATTGGCAACTGTGGCGATCGCGGCAAACGCGGCGTCGGCGGGAAGCGCGAGCTGGGCCGCCGCCGCAAGCGGTATCTGGAACAGCGCCCCCAACTGGTCCCCCGCCACCATTCCAAACGGTGCGGCGGAGAACGCGACGATCTCCATCGCCGGCACTTACACCGTCACGCTGAACACGAATCAGAATGTCAACACGCTGGCGATCAATTCGGCCAATACCACGTTCAGCCACTCCAGCGGCACGCTGTCGGCATCTACGATCAATGTTTCCGCCGGCACGTACAGCCTCAATGGCGGGCCGATTAGCGGCGCCAACATCAGCATCTCCGGGAGCGGAACGTTCATCTTCGGAAATAGCAGCAACAACATATTTACCAACAACACCAACTACATCGGAAGCCCCACGCTGACCGATGCGACACTTCGCCTGCAATCCGGCGGGACGTGGACAGGCGCTAATGCCACGCTCACCAACAGCGTTTTTTCAATCGAGCAGACGGCCACATTGACCGGCAAGAATGTCACGATGTCCGGCAGCACCTTTGCCGTCGACGGCGGCAGTACGCTCACCGTCGCCGCCAACAGCAGAGTTCAGGGAACCGGCAACTTCGGCCAGGCCTTCTTCGTCGGCGGGACCAACGGC
>CAZXLA010000024.1:0-17151 GCA_964641895.1 uncultured Tepidisphaeraceae bacterium | reverse complement strand
ATAACGCCACGCTGATCGGCGACCTCACGTTGAACAACGCCTCGCTTCGCCTGCAGTCCGGTGGGACGTGGACTGGAGCCACCGCCACGCTCACCAACTCGATTCTCAGTTTCGAGTACGCGACGACGCTGACCGGCAAAACTTTGAATCTGCCCAATGGTACAGTCGCCGTTGAAGGCGGGGCGACGTTAACCGTCGGAAGCACGAGTCGGATTGCGGGCAGCGGGAACGTCGGTCAGGTGTTTTTCGTAGGTGGGCCAAGCGGCCTGATCAACAACGGCACGATCGCCGCCAACATCGCCGGGCAGGCTCTTAACGTGAATCCGGCGAACCTGACGAACGCCGGCACGCTGCTCGCCACAGGCGCGGGGCGTCTGAACCTCAACGCGAACACCACGGCGCTCGCGGGCGGATTGCTCGGCCGAGTTCGCTCCGACGGCGCCAACAGTTTGCTGGTCGTGTCCGACGGCACGTACACCATCAACGCCCCCGCCGTGGCCACCAATGGGGGTTTGGTCTATTTCCAGGGCACGTTCACGAAAGCCGCGACTTTCGACGCCAGTGGCCGATTCGTCTTCGATTACACCGGCGCCGGCAACTCGCCTTTCGCGCAGATTAAGGCTGACGTGATCAGCGGCTTTGCCGGCGGAGCATGGAACGGGCCGGGCATTAACTCGTCGGCGGCGGCGGGTTCGTTGGCGACGGGGGTTGGTTATGCCGAAGCATCGAACGTGCTATCCGCCACCGGGGGCACTTTTGCCGGCGTCGGTGTCGATGGGACCGCTGTGCTTGTGCGCTACACGCTGCGTGGTGATCATAACTTAGATGGTGGGGTCAATCTGGACGATTTCACCCGCCTCGCCGCCGGTTTTGGGGCCGCCGGAGTGTGGTCGTCGGGCGACAGCAACTACGATGGAACCGTCAATCTCGACGATTTTACCGCTTTGGCGGCGAATTTCGGCCTGTCGCTCGGCGCCGACCTGCCGCGCAGTTCGGCGGTGCCCGAACCATCGGTGCTGGCGGCAATCCTGGCAGGCTGTTGCCTGGTTCAGCGTCGAAGATTGCGGTTTTGACCACTGATTTTCCTGCTCCACCGTGTACAATCCCGATGACACTTGAGTTTGAAGCGGGGCACAACGTGGAGCAACATTTCGAATGGTTCGTTGCGTTCGTGCGATTCGTAGACAGTCCGTTCTTGCCCTCGCGTGTGTGGCTAGCTCGCCTTCGTTCGTGCGCGCGCAAGTCGATGCGAGTTGGGTCGGTCCTTCGGTTTTCGTGAATGAGCCGATTTACTCCGCTCTTCCCGGGCCGGTGACTGTACTCAACCAGGGTTACAACTGGACGGACGAACCCAATTGGAGCGCCTCGCCTTTCCCCGGCGTAAACGGTGCCGCGGCGATCGGGCGGCCGGGGATGCTGGACCCCGTCGACCGTCAATCGCGGCTGATCATCACGCTCGATGCCGACGTGGTGCTGCGCGAGTTAACCTTCTCCAACCCCGGCGGCGTTGACATTACCGATACGCAGCCCGCGCTTAACGCGCGGCTCGTCGCAGCAGCGCAGGGCTTGGTGTTGCGCGGCGGATACGCGCCGCCCGATGCGCCAAGCCGCGCAACCTATGCGCAGGTGGTAAATAATCTTGAAGTTCCGCTGGCCGGTGCCGGAACATTGATGGTTACCGGAACCGCCCCGGTAACCCTGGGCCGCGACAACACTTTCCTTGGCGGGCTGGCGGTGCAAGATGGCATCTTGGCGATAACCAATCGAACCGGCAATGCGAACTACGATGCGCGGTTCGGCGTGTCGGCCATGCCGGTGCGGTTAGAATCGTCCACGTTGCGGCTGACGCACTTCGGTTCGACAGCCGGCGCACCGGCTGTGTTGAACCGCACATTTGTGATCACCGGCAGCGGCGCGACATTCGCGATCGCCGCATCAACGCCGGCAGATTTCCGCGGCGGCATTGCCGGAACCGGCGCGCTGCGGGTGGAGAACGATTCGATTTGCCTCTCGGCTGTGAACACCTACCGCGGCGCGACATACTTTGCCGGGCGTACGATGCTTGTTGAAGGATCGATCGCGCAATCGTCGGCCCTCGAGTCGAGTGGGATCATTCTGCTTTCGCGCGTGGCGGGCGCTTCAAACCGCGATCGACTTGGCGACGGGGCGCCGGTGACGCTGCACGGCGGAATGCTGGCGATAACAACAGCCGAATCATCTCCCACCTTCGAAAACGTCGGCACGCTGACGATCGCCGGCGCGATCAGCGCGCTACGGTTCTCGGGAACGACCGGGCCGATGTCGCTTCATGCGTTGGCGCTTCATCGGGCAGATCGCGGCGGGCTGTTTATCGATGGCGCAAACATCGGCGGCGGCGGCAATACATTGACGTTCGGCAACGGCGCATCGCTGCTCAGTGGCGCCAACGATGGTGCCGGCACGACGCGGCAGAGCGTCATTCCATGGGCGTGGGCCTATCACGGCAACGCCGGGACTGCGAGCAACGGCGCGGGAAGAGGTTCACTGGTCACCTACGGACCGACGGGCATTCGCCCGCTCGACTTCGCAACGGAGTACGCCCCGTCGTTCGCCGCCGCAACCGCGACAGAGAACGTTCGGGTTACCGCAACTCAGGTCGTCGCCGCAGCGGGCAAGCGTATTAACGCGGTGCTGCTGGCCAGCCCCACCAACGCCGACGGTGGCGTGCCCAGCACGCTCACCGGCGGCACGATCACCGTGACCAGCGGCGCAATCCTCAACACCACGCGAAGCAATGCGGTCTTCAATCCAATCCGATTTGAAAATACTGAAGGCGTTGTCATCTCCACCAGCACCGCCGGTATGAATGGCGATCAGGGCCTTACGCTTTGGGGAGCAATCAGCGGAACCAACGGCCTGACCAAACTCGGCGGCGGCAACCTTATGCTGGCCGGCGCGAGCACCTACAGCGGCCCGACCACCATTGCCGGCGGGCGGCTGACGATTATCGATGACGTGCTGCCGAACGCGCCCGGTCCGCTGGGCCAGAGCAACGACGCCATTGTGCTGCTGGCCGGCGGACTGCTGCCGGGGAGCAACGAGCCAGGCAGTCAAACAAAGCTGGTCGGCCAACGGTCGGGCGGATCGCTGACGATCAATCGCCCGATCATCGTCCGCGGCAAAACGCACGCAACGGCGATCGGCGCGTCGATCGAAAACACTGGCGACAGCGGGACGCTAAACATCGCCGGCCCGGTCACACTCGAATCGCCCGACGCGCCGCTGGGCGTGGGTCGCGGCAATGTGCTGTTCTGGAATGCGCTGAACGGGCCTGGAAGATTTCGCGACGCCGGCAATGCCACAATCACCTTCGCCGCAGCCAGCGGCGCGTGGACGGGCGGCGTGGAACTAGGCTTGGCCGCCGACGACGCAACCATTCAGTTGGCGGCGCCGCAGGCTTTGGGCGTCGGGCCACTCTTCGTCGCCGGCACGACGCGCAACACGCTTCGCGCAATTGATGGTCCCCGCACAATTCAGAACGAGATTACATTCGCCCCGGCGGTCGGCGATTCGGTGCTGCGGCTGGAGGGCGACCTGACATTGAGCGGCCCCATCAACTTCGGCGGCAACGTCGGTCGGCCGATTGCGGTGGCGGGCGGCTCGTCGGTGCGCATCACATCCTCACCGCGCGACGGGTCGTTCCGCTTGCTCGCGGGTCCGTTCGGTTCTGCCGCGTTGCCCGGCGGCACACTCACGCTCGCCGCGGCATCGCAACTGGACGGGCGCATTTTTCTGGGTGCGCCTTCGTACGAAGGCGCGATCGCCGCTACCGGCGGTGGTACGCTGCGCGTCACGCACCCGGCGGCGCTGGGCAATGCTGGAGTTCAGTTCGATGGGCCGAATGCCATGCTGCAAATTGATGCCGGCGCGGTTGCCGGCGGCGCGATGATTGTTCAATCCGGCAATCTTTTCACGCGCGGCAACGGCGTCGGTGGACTCGGGGCGATTTTTAACGCGGCCGGCCAGAACAGCCTTAATGCAAACATCGTAATGCTCGCCAATACCGCAATTGGCGCCGCGGCGGGAAGCAGCCTGCAGTTATCGGGGGCTTTCGACGACCAATCGACCGACCAGTCGTCCGTACTGACCAAGAACGGAGCGGGCATGGTCAGCGTGCGGCGGCTGGCGCTCGAACCACTGGCGACGACCGCTTCCGTCCAACCATTTCATGCGGTGGTTGTTAGCGACGGCGTATTGCAAATCGCGGAGCAATCGGGCTTCAACGTGCCGACCAGCATTGTGAAGACGCTTGCGATTGCCCCGGGCGCTACGTTGGACATCACCCGTCAATCGCTCGTCGTTGACTACGATGGCGCGTCGCCGCTGGTTGCTCTTCGCGCGCTCGTCACGTTGGGTCGCAATGGAGGAAGCTGGAACGGAAGGGGCATCACGTCATCGACTGCAGTTGAAAACACTCGATCGGCTGTCGCGATTGCTGAGGTGAATCAGCTTCAAATTCTGCCCTCCGCGCTGGCCGGTATGCCCCTCGACGCAACGGCGGTGGTCGTGAGCTACACGCTGTCGGCTGATGCCAATATTGATGGCCGCGTTGATCTGGATGATTTTTCCCAGCTCGCGGCGGGCTTCGGCTCGGCGGGCGGGTGGACAACCGGCGACTTTGATTACGATGGCATCACAACGCTGGGCGACTTCACCGCGCTTGCGTCAAACTTCGGGTTAAGCGCGTCGGTCACTTCATCGCGCACGCCGATCCCCGAACCCTCGATGATGGCGATCGTGGCGGCATCATGGGCTATCGCCAAAAGAACGCGCCGCTCAAACCTTCGAACGTCCAAGCGATTGCAGTGTTGAAAACTAGGGCCGCTGGCTCGGCGGCACTTGCATGGCGTCGGGGTCGATCTTTCGCGCCGGGTCGCGTGGCCACAGAAACAGGTGGTAGACAATCGCCGCAATTCCGCCGCCTACGACCGGCCCGACCCAATACAACCAGTGTTGATGCCACAACGAGCCTCCGGGCAGCAGCGAGGCAACGAGCGTCGGACCGAAGGCGCGCGCGGGGTTCATGGCGGCGCCGGTAATCGGACCGATGGCCAGGATATCGGCTGCTACGACCAACCCGATTGCAAACCCGCCGACGTTTCGCGCGCGGGGGTCGGCGGCGGAGCCCCAGATTACAAAAACCAGCAACCCGGTCGCGATCATCTCGGCCAGAAGCGCCGTCGCAACAGTCACCTGGCCGGGATCGAACTGCGGCGTGCCGTCGAGCACCGCCTTGGCCGCGGCTTCATTGTTCCCAAGCAGAACGTAGGCCATCAACGATGCAACGGTCGCCCCAAGCAGTTGGAAAAGAATATAGATGGCCGCGCCCCCGGCGCGGATTTTGCCCGTCATCAAAAATCCAAGCGTGACGGCAGGGTTAAAGTGACCGCCGCTCGTAGGCAGTGCCGCGGACACCGCAACAGCGAGTACCAACCCGTGGGCCAAGGCCACCATGAGCAATCCGCCGCCGCCTTTTGAATGGTGAATTGCAAGGATTCCAACAAAGCAAAGCGCAAATGTGCCGAAGAACTCGGCGATGGCAGCAGCAGAAATACGGACTGGCATAATTTTTTCCTTCCGGCTCGACGCGACATAATGCGCACAACATCCTGTCACCACAAGTTTTACACACATTGCTCAACATCATTGGGAAAGTGGGCCAGAATTTTGGGACAATGGGTGAACCGATGTCTCCATCGTATCGTATCATCAATTGAACGATCCTCCTTCCCTGGGTGCCGTGGGATGCCGAGAGGCCCACGGCACCTCTTTTCTTTTACAAATCGGTAGTTTACTGGCCTTCGCTCAGTAAGGGAGATTGGGCGATCCACGTTGAGCGGGTTGTTTTTGTGAGGACCAAATCCCTCTCCACCGTTTTGCCGGCTAGCGTGAAGCGCAGGCAGATGCGCTCTGAGTTTGCATCACTTCCAGCAACCAATTCATAGGTGCCGTGCTCCGCCCGCTTGACGTGTCCACGGGCGTCGCTGATTGGGCCTTCATAGGTAAGAAATTCCCGCCGGTGGTCGGCCAGTTCCTCAACGACGTCGCCAGGTTGAATGGGAAATCGTATCGCGCGAAACGTAATCAGGCCGCGCGTCTGCTGTGGCGGCTCGAGCATCACATCGAAGTGTGCCGCGCCCCAACCTGTATGATGCAACACGACAAAACGCATACGGCTTCCACCAAAACTTGAACCGGCGGCACGCACATCCGTGGCAGTCTGCCTGCGCGTAGGGCTCCATCAATCGTCGCCGAAGATTCATCGTCCCGGCGAAATCACGGAAGCTTCAACGGCGCTATTTCCGATCTGGATCCGTTGCATGACATCCATTCCCTGTGAAAACTCAATCTTATTGCAACAGGCTACCCGACGCCCGGCTGTCAGCATCACAGAATAATGAACTTAAGTACCGTCCGGTTTGATAGGATTCTGTCCATTCCACACGCGGGTGCAGTTGGCGACCGCCCTGCACGGAGCCAGGCACAGAGCCAGCAGAAGTTTACCAGTTGGGAATGCCACATGCGTCCATTGTTCAAGGCGGGGCTTGGGTTGGTCGGCTGGTTGATCGTCGGATTGACAGGCTGCAAGTCGACCGAGTCATACACCAGTCTGCCGGAACAACCTTCCGGGTTTTTTGCCACGCCCGGCGACGGCAGCGTGGTCGACCTCGCCCGCCGCCAGCCCAGCACGCGCCCCGTCGAGCCCCCACGTGAGCCCGTGATGATCGAACAAGGTGATCGTGCAACGCTCATCTACACCTGCCGCAACACACCCAGCGAGGTTCTGGCGTCGGCGATAGATGGACTGGTCAGTCCGGAAGGATCGATCGAAGCCTCGAGCGTGCTCAAAGCGGTGGACGCAGCGCCGCGTCGATCGCTTCTGCCCAGCGTCGGTACTGCTCGGCGGACGGATGCAGGCCGTCGTCGGCAATGAGGCTGGGTTGTGTCGCGGCGCCTCTGGTTATGGGGGTGACATCGATATACTTCACATCTTTGCTGCTCGACTCAGCCCGGCAAACCACGTTGAATGCGTCGATTTCAGATGCGATCTTCACCCGGTCGCGGTCGGCGGCGAAGGGCATGACTCCCCAATCGGGAATCGACACAACAAACACGCGCTTTGGATCGCCGCCGGCAAAACCGATCGCCCGATCGAGCAGTGCAACAAACTCCGGCCGGAATGCTTCGACTGACCGACCGCGATACTGGTTGTTTACACCAATGAGCAACGAAACCATCCCAAAAGGCCCCTGCGGTTTGGCGGCATCGATGCCGACAGAGAGTTCATCGGTCGTCCAACCGGTGGTGGCGATGATTTGCACATCGCCGATGTTTGCTCCGCGCCGGCGCAAGCGTTCGGCCAACACGTTCGGCCAACGCAGCGACTCCTGCACCGATTCACCAATGGTGTACGAGTCGCCCAACGCCAGATAACGCGGCGTGCCGGGGGGATAGGTCATTTTCTTCTCGCACGAAAGCGCGACACACAGGAATATCAAGCCGACAATTGTTCGATGGATCGCTTTGCCTCCTCCTATTTGAATGCTTTGCAAGGTCGGCCGAGCGGTAGACTCACGTCGGCGTGCCGCGGGTTACAATTCAAGGGTTGCGTCAAGGAGGACGATTCATGCTGGCTGCACCCGCCGAACTCGACTTAGTTGCGTTCGATTTATCATGCTCATCGTGTGGCTACAACCTGCGTGGCTTGGAGTGCACTGGCAAATGTCCCGAGTGCGGGACGGCGGTCGATCACTCGATCAATCCGCCCGTCACACACTTTCCCCCGGCACAGATTCGATGGGCGCGGATCGTTTCGCTGGGGCTGGTGATCTGGCTCAGCGCAACGTTTGAATCGATTGGTACCGTCCTGATCATGCGATTTAGCGAGGATTACGGCGGGACGGTGGCCCGGCTGAACTACATCGGCCCGAAGGCGTGGGCGGTGCCGCTCATTCAGCGCGCGGTGGGGTACCAACCGGGGAGCTGGGGCGTGAACGGCGTTACCCGCGGCCTGCTGATGGCGGTGGCGGTGCTGATGATCACCACCGCGCCCACCGAGCGAGACTGGCGCGAGCCGATTTGGAGCATGCGATTTTGGGCGCGCTGGGTTCCACTTGTGCTCTTCGGCGGGTTTCTGGGCTTGACACTCGGATCGGAAGGCCTGGGCTATGACGATCCGCAGGTGCGCAAGTTCACCTTAGCGGCCGTGGCCGGGGTTGAGTTGCCGGCGACGATCCTCCTCTACCTGCACCTTCGAGTGCTCGCAAAATCACTCGGATTGACCAGGCCCGCATCGACATTTCTCTGGGCCGTCATGCTGGCAACCCTGCTGATGATCGGCGCTGCGGTGCTGCTGACGATCGGACCGTTACTCGCAGACGACCGAAATCGGTTCCCGTTACAAGCGGCGTTAGGCGTATACATGGCGGCCTCACTCTGCGCTGCTGCGGCGGCGCTGGGGGCGATTACTCGTCTGCTACTGGAGCTGATGCCGATCGCGCTGCAGAAGATTCGCCCGCGCCGAGCAGCAGCAGGTTGACTTCATTCTCCACGCGATCCACATCGATTGCGTCGAGCATGCTCGCTTCGATGACCTTGACGGCTGGGCCGAGTGGTCGCCATTTTGCGGCATCACTCGTTGGGCCAAACAGCGCAAGAGTTGGCAGACCGAGAATCCCAGCTAAATGCGCGGGCCCACTGTCGTTGCATACTACTACACTCGATTCGACCGTCAGCTTTGCCAGTTCCACCAGCGATTTCGGATGGGTCACCGTCGCAACAGTGGAAAATTCGTCGCACGCGCTTTGGCCCCATTTTTCCAATTCCACTTCGCCCAGCGCCACGCGAACGGCACACCCCGCAGTCTTTAGCCGCCGCGCCAATTCTACAAATCGGTCACGCGGCCAATTCTTGCGTTCGGCACCGCTGCCGGGGTGGATGAGTACGCCATCATGCCGCACCGGCCTTGATGCAAAGCCTCGGCGGGTTAACGAATCGACCATCAGCCCCATGGCCGTAGCGATCGCCGGCTGCGTCGGCTGCAACTGTGAAACGATCGCCTGCGACACGTGCCCCAGAAACTTCGCGGCGGGCTTGGTGCTCAGATACGATACGGCGGCGTGCGGCGCGATCGCTCGAACGCTCTGTGACCACGCGTCGCCTTCACTTGCAACGAATGACAGCACGATCGCCGTACCTTCCAGCATTTTCTTCGCGGCGGCGGGAACATCATCGGGCGACGACCAGAGCGACGAAAACCCCGACTCAATCTCCACCGACTCCACCCCCAGCACGTGCTCGGCCAGTTTGCCCTTTCCGGCGGCGGTGACGTAGATCACCCTGCTCTGCGGCAACAAGCGCCCGCACGCCATCGCCAGGGGCCACGTCACGACAAAATCGCCCAATGCCGCGTTGTGAAAGATGAGGATGTTCCGGCGCAGCATCTTCCGGGCGATTGTGGATTTCGACTGAGTGGAATGCAAACAACGTTTGCTTCGTCACCAGCAGAGTCTCAGGCTATCATGCCGCTCAGATGACCACCGCGGCCGCCGTCACACTCGATTCGCCCGTTGAATCGCTCGCGCCCATGACGGCGCGGCGCGCGACGCTGCTGCGCCAACTCGGCCTGCATTCGCTCCGAGAATTGATTGAGCATTTTCCCACGCGATATCAATACGAAGCCGCTGAAGGGGTTGTCGCCGATCTGGTGCCGGGGCAGATCCACACTGTCCGCGGCGAGGTGGTGGCTTGCGATTACATCGCCGGCCGTGGCAAGCCCCGGTTCGAAGCCACGCTGCAGGATGAACATGGCGAAAAGCTGGCGATCGTCTGGTTCAACGGCCACTACTTTCGCAAAGCGATCCGCCCGGGCCTGATGATCCGCGTGCAGGGCACGGTCAAGGTGTTTCGCAACATACCGCAGATGGCCAATCCGAAAATGCAGCGCGTGGATTCGGACGATGAAGCGATCGTCGAATCGCGCATTCGCGCCATCTACCCCGCTTCGGCCGATCTGAAGAGTGATGAGATTGAACGCATCCTCGCCGACCATGTTCCCACCGCCCTGCCGCTGATCGAAGAATATTTAGGCGATGACCTTCGCGCCCGTCACGGCTTAATCACCCGCCCCGAGGCGTATCAGTTGATGCATCAGCCCAAGACCCTGCGCGACGGCGCAGCGGCACGGCGGCGGTTGATCTATGACGAATTGCTGCTGATGCAGTTGGGGCTGGGCATCAGCAAATCACTTCGAGACGGCCGGGTTACCGCGCCGAAGCTGAAAGTCGATAAAACGCTCGACGAGCGAATCCGCCGGCGCTTCCCCTTCGACCTCACCGCCGCCCAGACGCGGGCGATTCATCAGATTTTGCGCGACGTGCAATCGGGCGCGCCGATGAACCGCCTGTTGCAGGGTGATGTGGGCAGCGGCAAAACCAGCGTCGCGGTTTACGCCATGCTGGTCGCCGTCGCCAACAAAATGCAGGCGGCGATTCTCGCGCCCACCGAAGTGCTGGCCGAGCAGCATTATCTCACGCTCAGCAACCTGTTACGCGACAGCAGCGTGCAGATCGGCTTGTTCACGCAGCGAACCAAACGGCTGAGCAAGGGCGCGATCAATCGTGATCTTTCCGAAGGCCGCATGCACCTGGCCATCGGCACGCAGGCGCTGTTGCAGCAGGATATCGAGTTCGCCAACCTCGGCCTTGTCGTCATCGATGAACAACACAAGCTGGGCGTGAAGCAGCGGGCCAAGCTCAAAACAAAGGGCTACTCACCGCACTATCTGGTGATGACCGCCACGCCCATTCCGCGAACGCTGGCGCTGTCGTACTTCGCTGATTTTGATCTGAGCGTGATCGACGAGCTTCCGCCGGGGCGAACGCCGATCAAAACAAGCCTTTTCCGCAGCGAACAATCGGCACCGGCGTGGGATTTTGTTCGCACGCAGGTGGAAGCCGGCCGGCAGGCGTATGTGGTGCTGCCGCAGATTGAAGATTCGCCGATGGAAGATGTGAAATCGGTGAAATCCGAGTTTGACCGCCTCAACAAAGGCCCGCTAAAGGGTCTGCGGCTGCTGATGCTGCACGGCGAAATGGCGACCGACGACAAGCAGGCCGTCATGCACGCGTTCCGCAATCATCAGGCTGATGTGCTGGTGGCCACCACCGTGATTGAAGTGGGCGTTGATGTCGTGAACGCGACGGTGATGGTCATCGAATCCGCCGAACGATTTGGGTTAGCCCAGTTGCATCAACTCCGGGGGCGCGTCGGCCGCGGATCACATGAGAGTTACTGCGTTCTGGTCAGTGACGCTCGCACCGATGATGCCCTGGCACGACTGCAGGCCATGTGCCAGACCCACGACGGCTTTGAGATCGCCGAGATCGATCTTCAACAGCGCGGGCCGGGCCAGTTTTTTGGCACGCGGCAGTCGGGCTTGCCCGAGATGAAGCTTGCCGACATCACCCGAGAAATGGAACTGCTGCAGATCTGCCGGGCCGATGCGCAGGATATTCTCGCCAAAGACCCGCGGTTGGCCGATTCGTCGCGGCGGTCGCTTCGCAACGCGCTCGTGAGACAGTTTGGCGATTCTCTTCAACTGGCGTCAGTCGGTTGAGCCTCGTCTCGCGTTCGAGCGCCCACTAGCCTGAGCAGCGGCGAAAGCAAAATGCCCGCGCAGATTCCCACGCCGCTGCACATTGCAAACGCGGAGGCCTGAATGAGCAATTGCGTTCCCATGCCATCGGGATCGCCGGCATAAGGCACCGGTAGCAGGCACGCGGCGAACGAACCGATCCACAGCGCCGCGGCGGTGTCGCCGGCCGGGCCACGGCCAATCACCCGTCGTGCGAACAACACCAGCGCCGGCCCGATCGCGCCGGCGACAGCGCCCACCATGATCGCCGAAGCCGCCGGTGCGCGGCCGGCCAGAGCGGTGGTCGCTGCGACGGCCATCGTGATCGCCGCGAGCACCCGCGACGCGCCGTTGTCCTGGCCGAACGCGCGAACGACCAACACCGCAACAATGCCCGCCGACGCCGCGGCGCGAAGCGCGTTCATTGCGCCTTGGGCGCATGTTGCCGGCGACTGCATCACGCCGGTGGTGTAGAGCAGCGCGCACCAGCCGACGATCGTCAACAGCCCGCCGATGCCGGGCAACACCGAACGGTTGCGAACGACGTCGCGCCGCGAGGGTTCGGTCGTCAGCTTGAGCAACGTCGTGGCAAATGCCGCGGTGAGGGCGAGGAGGGCCGTTGCGCCGCCGATGTCGATCAATCCAGCGCGCCGCAGCGGCCCGTACCAGACCAGCTTGGCCGCCGAGGGAAACAGCGCGCCAGCCAGAACTGCGATTGCTATTGAGAGCGCCAGACTCCCCCTCCATGTACTCAGGGAGGGGGTTGGGGGGAGGGTCGCCGCAAGCACGCCCGCCGCGAATATCGCCAGCATCGCGTGGTGAAACGCGGCGCCGTCGAAATTTCGGAACAGCGTTCGGCTGGAATCGCAGGCCAGCAACCTGTCGGGATCGCCTTGCAGAACCGCCGATCCAAACAGGCTGAATGCGAATGCGGCAGTGCAGCCGGCAACCAGTGCGTGCCGTAGCAGCCGACCCAGCGATTGATCCGCCGCCGCCGAGAGCATCAGTCCGATGGGAAGGAGCAGGATCAGCGCACTGCAGAGTGTGAAAAAGTTGAGATCCATCGGGGACTTGTGGGCCGCGGTCGAAACGTTTTGTGATCGATGTTTTATCGGATGCGCACTGTCATCACAAACGCGCCTCTTCTCCGGCAATTTTTGTTATGCTCACGTTTATGATTCGCCGGCATGTTGGACACGAGTGGTGGCTGTTCGCACAGCAAGACCATGCGCAGCTCGCCGGCGACTTTGCAGCGCAACTGGGCGGCGCGATCAGGCCGCTCACCCCCGCCGCCGCAGCGGCGGTGCGATGGCACGATCTTGGCTGGGTCGAAGGCGATGCCGCCCCGGCGCTCAACACCCACGGCCAACCGAGGGATGTCTTTGAAACCCCATTGCCACGCGCCATGGAAATCTGGCGGCAATCATCCGTTAACGCGCACCGGCAGTTGGGCGACTACGGCGGACTGCTGGTGAGCTGTCACTCGCTGGCATTGTCGGCGGTCGCATCGGGCCGGGTGTTTGCGCAACAAGCCGGCCGCACGCCCGACCTCCGGCTGCACTTTCTCGTCAACAAATTTCAGCACGCCGAAGTAGAGTTGCAGGAGCAGATTCGTCGGAGGCTGAGTATGCGGCTCGACGCGCCGCTCACCATCGGCCTGGCACTGGAGAGCATTGAACCGCTCGAACAGCAACTGATTTATGACTACCGTTGGCTGGCCGCGATGGATCAATTGAGCCTCGACCTCTGCTGCACCAGCGTGTTGTTCCCCACGCTGGCGCACGTCGCTGCGGCGCCCGGAGCGACCGAAACGCCGTTTCACGTCACGCGTGTCGATCACGGGCGCGCCTGCGTGCGTCCGTGGCCGTTTGCGGTTGCCACCGTGAACGCCACCATCCCGTTCCGCAGATTGGCCTCGACGATATTTGCCCGCGAAGAAGTGATGCGCGCCGCGGTAGAGGCGGCGCCCCTTGAACACCTTGCGGTCGAACTGTTCCCCGCCAGCCCGTTGGCGGCAACGGCGTGAATCAGCTTTAATTGACCTCGGAGGATTGCTTGTCAGCCACCGCGCCAACTCATCCAAATGTACCGCTCGACCGCACCGCGCAGGCCTCCCCTGCCATCAACCCCTGGCTCTTCGTGCCGGTGCTTTATTTCATGCAGTCGGTGCCGAACATTCTGGTGACTGAATCCTTTGTGTCCATCTACAAAGACATGGGCGTTGACAACCTGAAGATCACCTTTTGGACCAGCATCATCGGCCTGCCGTGGACTTTTAAGATGTTCTGGGGGCCACTGGTCGATCTTAACTTCACCAAACGCAATTGGACGATTGCCGTACAGGTGTTGATCACCGGCACGCTTGTTCTCATCGCTTCGGTAATGACGGGCGACAGTTTTTTTTGGTACTCGCTGGCGGCGCTGGCGTTAATCGCCGTTCTCAGCGCCACGCACGACATCGCCTGCGACGGGCTTTACCTCATGTCGCTCGACAAAGCGCGGCAGGCGGCGTTCAGCGGGGTCATGGGAACGTTTTCTCGCTTCGGAAGGCTGTTTGCCACGTTCGGCGTGCTGTTCGTCGGCGGGAAGCTGCAGTCGTACGGCTGGCACAAAAACTCGGCCTGGGCGATCGCAATCGGCTTCGGCGCCGTCGTCTACGGCGGCGGGATGCTGTGGAACATTTTCTCGTTGCCAAGGCCGCCGCTCGATGTTCCAGCGCCACACACCGAGGCGAACCAGAACAAGCGCAACTTGATCAGAACGGTTACCGTTATTTTGCTGGGCGTGTGCGTTTATTTTTTCATTGCTTCGGCGGTCGAACTCATCGGCTACGGCGTATTCGCGGCAAAACATGGAAACACGTTTGACGCCGCTCTTGCAATTCCCACTCCGATTGAACGAACTAATGCACTTACGGCCTTGCCAAAGCCGGTTCTGCCTCTCACGTGGAACATGACCGCCGGCGAGAGGAACACGCAACTCGCGATCCTCACCGCGTGCGCCGCGTTAATGTTCCCGGCGTGGATGCTGACCCGCCGCGTTGTCGGCAACAGCCCGATGGGCGAAGCGTTCTCGACTTATTTTCGCCAATCGGGTTTTCTCGCGATCCTCGCATTCATCATGTTTTATCGCTTCGGCGAGGCGATGATTCTGAAAATCGTTGTTCTGTTTCTGCAGGGATCTCGCGCCGAAGGTGGAATGGGCATCAAGGTTGAAGAAGTCGCCCAGATTTATGGCATCGGCGTGCCGCTCGGACTCATCCTCGGCGGGCTGGCCGGCGGAGCGATGATTTCGCGCGTCGGCCTTCGCCGCGCCTTCTGGCCGTTGGTGTTCTGCATGCACGCGCCAAACCTTCTTTACGTTCTGGTGGCGTACGAACGACCCGATAACCACCTCTGGCTCTACCCCGTCGCCTTCGTCGAGGCGTTCGGCTACGGATTTGGGTTTGCAGGATACTTCGTCTACCTGATGTACGTCGCGCAGCGCGGCAACTTTCGCACGAGCCATTACGCCATTGGCACCGGTTTGGGCGCAATGTTCATTACCTTTGCGGGGATTCTCTCGGGCATTTTGCAGCAGGCGCTGGGTTATCTGGGCTTCTTCATTTGCGCGTGTGTGATGACGATTCCCGGTACACTCACCTTGCTCTTCATTCCGATGGATAACGAAGAAACCCGCGCCACCAAAGCCGGCACAGGAGATCACTAATGTCCGCCGAGCAACATCGAGCTTGCGGGAAGGCGCTGGTGGCGCAGTGCGCCGTCGTCACATTGAGCGACACGCGCAACGAAAGCACCGACAAATCCGGCGCCGCAGTGAAAGCCGGACTGGCTGCCGCGGGGCATGCGGTGGTGGAATATGCGATCATCAAAGACGAACCCGCCGACCTGCGCGCGCTGCTTGCAAAACTGCTCGACCGCGACGACATCAACGTCATCATCACCAACGGCGGCACGGGCATCGCGGCGCGGGATCAAACCATTCCCGTCGTCGAATCGATCATCGAGACGCCGCTGCCCGGCTTTGGCGAACTTTTTCGAATGCTGTCTTACGAGCAGGTCGGCGCGGCGGCGATGCTCAGCCGGGCCGTCGCCGGCGTGGCGCGCGGGAAACTGATCTTCGCTTTGCCCGGCAGCACGAGGGCTGTCGAATTGGCGATGCAAAAGCTGATCGGCCCGGAACTCGGGCATTTGATCAACCATTTACAGAAATGAGGTAGCCAACCGGAACACGCAGCCACAATTCGGTTTCTTGACGCGCCGGCGGAACCCCATAGACTACTTTCGACTAAGACGCCCCCATCGTCTAGTGGCCCAGGACACGGCCTTCTCAAGGCTGGAACAGGGGTTCGACTCCCCTTGGGGGTACTGGATTATTAAGCAAGTATCGGTACTGCTCGGAATCGCTCGGTAAAACCGGGCGATTCTCGTTTGGTGCCTTGGTCACTTCCTCACACTTACCACCCGATACCGCTGCTGACTGTGCCGCATTCTGTGCCGCGCCCCTCGCCGCCTCCTCAAAGTGCGCATCGGTCACTTGCAGATAGTGTTCTTGCGCCACCGCTGCCGAATTGCCGATCCATGCGCAGACGACGTGAATCGGGTAGGTCTCGGCAAGCTCGGTCTGCCGTGTAGCCCGCAGATTGTGGAACAGCTTGGGCCACGGTTCCAACCCCGCCTTGCGGATAATCCGTTGCAACTGTGTCCGCAGATTCGCGCTGCCGTCCCGGTATCGAGCGATGACATACTCCGCCCCTTCTTCTGCTTGCTCGAACGCATCGAGAAGGTGGGAGCGCAGCTCTGGGAACATCGGCATGATCCGGCTGCCTTTGCCTTCGTGCTGCTCGGTCTTGGGCGATGGCACGCGGATACGACCCCGTTCCCAATCCACGTCGGCCCACTTCAACGCCACCGTTTCAGATGGGCAGCGAAGCCCGCCGTAGCGGCTCAGGGCGAAGATCAGCTTCCATTCCGTGTCTGGGCACGCCGCCAGAACTTTCACGGCCATATCGAGTGTGATGAAGAAATCCCGATCCGGGTTGCCGTGCACGTGACTCTTGAGGTCGGCGAATGGATTGCTCTGCACCATCCGCTTGCGCATCGCCGCACGGAAGAATTGCTTGGCACGCCCGCAGATTCGCCGGGCGGTGTTGTCAGCCAGCCCCCGCCGGAGTAGGTGACGCCAGAATTCGTCGGCGTCGCCTTCGGTGATGTCGCGCAGGGCTTTCTCGGCACCGAAGAAGTCCAGCAGGTCCTTGCGGGCCTGTTTGAGATTGATGATCGTCCGCGGCTTGGCATCAGTGCGGTCGGCGATGTAAGCATCGACGAATGCCCCAAGTGTCATCGTCGAGAACTTCCGCGGCTTCACCAGCCCCACCGCCGCAAGCCGGGAGTGCATTGTGTCGGGCAGCGCCGCCAGCCAGCGGGACGTTTCGTCGTCGATGCTCCCCGTGATGCTCTGGCCGATCAGGGCTTCCA
>CAZXLA010000023.1:23356-31070 GCA_964641895.1 uncultured Tepidisphaeraceae bacterium | reverse complement strand
GAACGCACATGAACACAGATAAGACAGGACAGTTAGCCCACGAATCAACACGAATGGACACAAATGGAGTGAATTCATTGGTGTCGATTCGTGTTGATTCGTGGGCGATCTTTCTTATCTGCGTCCATCTGCGTTCATCCGCGGCTAAGCATCACTTCGGTTGCGGCGCGGGGGCGGGTTCTTCCTTGACCGGTTCTTCTTTACTGAGCGAACCGAAGTAATCCTTCACCACATTCTGCGCCCCGCGGCCGACGCGGTCGGTGTCCACCTCGTCGGCGGCTTCCTGCTCGGCGGCGGCGGCGACTTCTTTCAGTTCGGCGGTGCTGGCACCTTTAATGGGCTTGTTGTCTTTGATGTAAAGCGACGCGAGCAGACGGCCGTCTTTATTGTTTTGGCTGGGTGCATTTTCGCGCTTCACGCCGTAGGGGGCCTGCTGTTTGTCGGCGCGTCCGCCGGCGCCGATGCCGGGACCACCCATGCCGGCACCTTTGTTCTTCGGGTCGCCTTCGCCCCACTGGCCCTGGCCATCTTTTCGGCCGGCGAGTTTACCATCGCCTTGGCCGTCACCGGGGTTGTTGCACGCACCGGCGGCTTCCTGCATCGCTTCGTCGAGGCCTTGCTGCGCGTCGGCCATCTGCTGGGCGTCCTTGGCGGCGGCGTCCATCTCTTGAAGCTGCTGCTGCATATTGGCCATCGCCTCCTGCATTTGCTGGCCCTGCTGTTGACCGGCTTGCTGTTGACCGGCCTGTTGCTGACCTTGCTGTTGTTGCTGCCGCTGTTGCTGCTGACCGGCCGCCTGCTGTTGCTGACCCGGCTGGCCTTGCTGAGCCTGCTGCTGGTTGGCCGCCTGCTTCATAGCCTGGGCCATTTGCTGCATCGCCTGGCCCATCTGTTGTTGGGCCTGCTGATTGCCCATTTGCGCCTGCATCTGCTGCATCATCTGCTGGATCTGTTGTTGCTGCTGCTGATTGGGTCCCTGCCCGTTATTCATCTGCTGCATCATGTTCTGGGCCATCTGCTGCAGTTGCTGCTGCGCCTGCGGGTTACCCTGCGCCGCCTGCTGCATTTGCTGGGCCATTTGTTGCGCCTGCTGCGGGTTCATGCCCAATTGCTGCTGCAACTGCTGCGCGACCTGCTGCTGCTGTTGCGGGTTCTGCGCTGCCTGCGCCAATTGCTGGGCCATTTTCTGCATTTGCTGGACGGCCTGCTGTTGGTCTGCTTTCTCAAGTTTATCGAAATTCTCAACGACCTTCTTCAGATCATCCGCGGCCTTGGCAAATTCGCCGGCGCTGAGCGCCCGCTGGGCGTCGGCGATCGGGCCTTTGTCCTGCGGGTCGGGGGCGAAGTTCTTGAGCAGCTTGGCATCGTTCTGGGCGGATGCGAATTTCTGCTGATTTTCAATCTGCTGCTTGATCGCGTCGTTCACGTCCTGCAGTGCCTTGAGGGCCGAGCGGTTGGCGGTCGACGGGTCTTTGATCGGCGCCTTAAGCATGTTTGCCAAGTCGAGCTTGGCCTGCTTCACCGCTTCCAAATCTTGTGCGGCGCGGGGAACGGCTTCAACGGTCGCCAAGGCTCTCTTGACCTGCTGCTCGGCGAGTTTGACGGCGTTCTCCTGCTTCTGTACTTGCGCTCGGGCGGCTTGTTTGCCGAAGAGGTCCATTTCGGGGAGGAACAAATAGGAGGCGGCGGCTAAAGCCGCCACCCCGAATGCGGCGTATCCGGCGCGGGGGAAGCGGAACGGAAAGTGTTGATAATAGTTGACGACCACGTTCTGCGCCGTCTGCTCGGCGTCTTTCAAAGTGGCAATAGCAAACGGGTCCTCAGTCGATCCACGAATCTGCAGGGCGGTCGAAAACTTTTCTTTAAGGCCCAGCTTTTCATCAATCGCGATGGCTGCGGCCTGCGGGGTGGGCTTTCGCATGATCCCCAGCACAACCGCGCCGACGGCCGCGGCGGCCAAGCCGCCATAAAGCCAATATTGCTTGAGTGGCAGAACGAATTGCAGCACGCGCTCCAGAACGATGGATATCAGCACCAGCCCGGCGAAGCCCAGCAGCGTCCACGCGAAGGCGTTGAGGAACTGCTCAAGCGCCAGCTTGTTGCGGACCGCGGATACGTGTTGGTCGAGTCGGCTCATATCATGACCCATTAGTAATTAACCGGTGGGGCAGACATTCCTGTCTGCCAATGCGTTCCACGCCAATTGGACTGCCGGATCGCATGGAATGCGAGACAGACAAGAATGTCTGCCCCACCGGCAATTCATCCAATCAATGGATTGTACCGAATGTTGGTGATGCTCGTCACATCAATTTGTTCGGCCGTTTCTTTCACACCCTGTAAATCAGCACAGATCAGCGACTTCGTCGCACCTTAACATCGGATTTAGAAGCCTTTTCACGTTGCTTCTGGATTTTGGGACCGGTCGGACAATGCTCAAACAATGCGCACTTCTCGCACAACGGCTTGCGCGCGTCGCAAATGGTCCGTCCGTGATAGATCAGCAAATGCGACCACAAAGCCCAATCTTCCCGCGGGACGATGGGGATTAAATCTTGCTCAATTTTCACCGCGTCGCTGGCGTGGCTCGTCAGGCCCAGGCGGTTGCTTAATCGCGTGACGTGCGTGTCGACGGTCACCCCTTCGTTTTTGCCGAACGCGTTGGCGAGCACCACATTCGCCGTCTTGCGGCCGACGCCGGCGAGGTGGATGAGTGCATCCATCTTGTCTGGGACTTTGCCCTGATGTAATTCCAGCAGCGACCGCGCCATCGCCTGAATGCTTTTGGTTTTGTTGCGGTAGAAGCCAGTGGATTGGATGTCCTTTTCCAGTTCATCGGGCTTCACATTCGCGTAATCATTGGCCGAGCGATACTTTTTGAAAAGCGTTTTGGTGACGATGTTCACCCGCGCGTCGGTGCACTGGGCCGATAGGATCGTCGCCACCAGCAATTGCAGCGGCGATGCGTGATCGAGGCTGCATTTGGCGGCGGGGTAGAGGCGTTTGAGGATCGGTAGAATCGCCGCCACGCGCCGGCCGCGTTCAATTATTTTTTTGGAGGGTTGGGGCATCGACAGCAATTCCGCGGGTGCGAGGGGTGACCGATGCGCTGAAAAGAATCACTCCCAACAGACAAAACAGCATCACCTGCAACGCCGTCACGCTGCGCGCGTGCTGCTGATTGAAATTTTCCTTGGCGGGGTTTGCAATGTCGGGTTCGTCGGCGTTGTCGAGGTATTTTTGCCTGAACCCAGCGATTTGGGGTGAAATGATGAGCCAGTCAAGCATCATCGTCGCCGCCGCCGCCAGAAACAGCCCCCCGCGCACCAGCGCCGCGGTGCCGTTGGTGCCGTTTAAGTCGATCAAAAAACTCTGCGTAATGATCGCCACCAGCATCACCCCCGCCGCCGCGATCTGCACGATGCGCAATTGCTTCAGCAGATTATAAACGATCGTCCCCGCCAGCATCGTGCCGTGCTGGCCTTCCATATTCACGCTGAGCACGGCGGGCAAAACGGGGTCGGCCTCGCGCACGGTGCGAAAAATCACCGGTACCGCAATGGCGATGAACAGCACGCAGCCGAACCAAGTGGCCAACGACAGCCAGAAGAAGATTTGCACGAATTGAAAGGCCATTCGAGGTGCAATCGTAGGCGAGGATCTCGGCCAAGCAACTCACGGTAGACCACATTCGTCCGCCATCACCTGCTGCCACGTCAGAGTGCCGGTCGCAGCCGGTGCGTCCATTTCCGCCTCGGCCTGTCGGGTCGCCTGTTGAAGGCACGCGGGCCAGAGCTGATCTACTGTTGCGCGATTGAGCGACGGCGTTTCCTGCATAATGTCGAAAACCTCATCTCGCGAGTTTTGAATGGTCGCGACCCAGCTGCGCGACCGCTGCAACGGCTGCGTGTGCCACTTGATCACATGCACCATAAGGCGCACAAGTTGGCTCTTGAGCGCTCGGCGTTCGGATCGTGACAAGGCTTCAATCAACTCCTCAATGCCTTCATTGGCGGAGGCGGCATCTCCGCGGCCAAGAGCGTCGCGAACCGCGACCGCCGTTTGATAATGAGATTGCGAAGCTAAATCTTCCCAGGACGGCATCGGCCTGAAGTATACCACAACTTTTCATCAATCGATTGAGTATGTTATCGGTGAACCCAGGTTGCTGAATCGTCCTCCCACACTTCTTTCTTCCACACCGCCACGTCTTTTTTGAGTGTATCAATCAGCCACCGGCACGCGTCAAACGCCTCGCCTCGGTGCGGGGTGCTGACGGCGATCAACACGCTCGGCTCGCCCAACCCAACCCGGCCGACGCGGTGGAGCATCACCAGCTTTACGATTGGCCATTTTTCTCGCGCCGCGACGGCGAGATCGTGCATCTGCTTCAGGGCCATTTCTTCATAGGCTTCATAGTCGAGCGCAATAAGCTTCCGCCCGTCGGCGTGGGTTTCGGCACGCGTACAACCAAGAAATATCGCGATCCCGCCGGCGGTTGCGTCGCTAACATCCATCATGTCGATCGGTGAAATCGGTGGCGCGCTGATAAGGATGTGATCGCTATTTTTCAAATCCATAAACCCAATAAAAAATCGAAAATCCCCTCACCCCCCACTCACCGGCGGAATGACCGCGAGTTCATCATGTTCACCCAGCATCGTCTCTGCCGGCGCGAACGACTGGTTGACCGCGAACCGCGACCGCGCGATGAGCTGTGCCGCGGCGGGGAATTGTTGCGATAGGGCGCGGGCCGCGTCGGCGACGGTGTGCGCATCCACCTCCACCGCATTAACGCCGGCGGCGTCGCGGATGGCGGCGAAGAGTTTGACTTTGATTCGTAGCATGGGTTTCCAACCCCTTCCTTCGTTTGATCGATCCGTGTGACGCAAAGACGGGTTGGAAACCCGTGCTACATTCCGACAATCGCAATCCCAGCCCGGTCGGCCCGTTCAAGAACTTTTTCCTTCTCCAGAAACGTCGTCTTGCCCGCCTCCAGCACCACGCACTTCGCGCCGGCGGCGGCGAGTTTTTCGATGGTTTTTATTCCCACCGTTGGCACATCCATGCGCATATCTTGATGGCTGTTGGCGACCTTGATCAGCGTCCATCCGCCGGACTTACACAACTCCCCCGCCCGCTCGATCATGGCATTCGTGCCCTCCAGCGCCTCCACCGCGATCACATCTTTATGCCGGATGGCGATGGATTGGCCGATATCAAGTGCGCTGATCTGTCTGCACAATTCCCAGCCGTGGCGGGCATCGAGCATCTGCACGTCGCTGGGCTGCGTGCGCGTGAGCACGCCGGGCGTGACGAGCTGATCTTGTGTGTATGTGGTCGAGTCGATCAATCGAATACCTTCTTCTTCCAACATGTCTGCCGTCGCGTTGAGCATCGCAAACGGCCGCTTGTCATGCCGCAGCCGCGTGAGCCAAATCCGGGCGGCGCGGATGTCGGGGATATTATGCAGCCAGGCCCAGCGCGAGTACATGCGCGTCTTCACCACGCGGCCGACCATGATCGCTTCGGTAACGCCGTGCTTGCGAAATGACTTAATCCACGACGACGGCCGGGCGACGCTGACCGAGCGGAACGCATCCACCTCAGTCGCAATTATCGGATCGACACTTCCGTGCAATCCCACACAAACAATTGTCTTGCCACAAGCCCGCGCGCCGCGTGCGACGAGGAACGGAAAAATTCCCTCTCCCGCGATGAGACCAAGTGGTTGCACAAGCTCAATATATCCCATCTCTCCCGTTTAGCGTTAAACGGGCGAGTCGTCCAAAATGCGCAAGCGTTGTTCGGGAGTGGGGATCGAGCAGCTATCCATCTTCCCCGCGATTTTGTATCGGCGTTTGGCGAACGCGCGATAGAAGAAGTCGCGGATGAACCGCGGGATGATTAAGTTCGCCGCGCCGAGTTTCCACGGGAATGGCAACAGTTTTGCGATGCGCAGCACCCCAGTCGAATGTGTGCTTACCCGCGGGCCCTCGAGCAGGATCATGCTTTCAATCCCTTCCGGCGGGAAGCCGTGTTTTGCGAGTAGCTGCTGACCGGTGGGCGACTGCCGCGGCGCGAAGCGGATTTTTGCGTCGCGGTCATGGTTGATGATCCACTTCACCGAGCGGTCGCAGAAGGCGCATTCGCCGTCGAAGATAACTATTGCTTGGGGCTGCTTCATCGGTTTGATTCTACGCCGCCGAGTCGCTGTGCGGGTAGACGGCCACTTCCGACCCTACGGCAAATACCACTGAATCGGGCATTTGGCGCTTGAGAAAACCCCATTTTTCGCCGTAGACCGCCGCAAAATTCACTTTCAATTCTGCCGTCGCCTCGGGGTGGATGGCCCAGACGGGGTGATCCACCCGATACCGCCGCAGCGCCCCGCGGCGCGATTTGCCGAAGCCCCAACTGTGTTCTTTGAAGAAATGCTCTTCCGAATCGACCGCCGGCACATTCGTTTCGCGGCGGCCGCGCACCCGCGCCACTTGCCACTTACCCGCGAACCAGAAATGGTGATCGGCTTCGATGTGGGTTTTATCCTGACCGATCTCGCTGCGCATGGCCGTCGCGGTGTAAGGCTCGTTGTACAGCGTCCGCGCCACCCACGCGATGAACCGCCGCGGCACCAGTTCGCGAATGAAGCACACGCCGCGCTGGCCCTGATGTCGCACGTAAAACCTCAGATTGATCTCAGGAAAGTTCACATACCCCGGCCAGCGAATGCCCTTCACGCGCGTGTCCAGAAAATCAAAGAGGACAAGCGACACGAACGCCCGTCCGTCGCGCAGATCAAGCTCACACCCCGGCGGGAGATCGGGCGCGAGCAACGCCGGATCGACCGCATAATTCACGAGACCGAGATTGCTCCACCGCGCGGTGAGGAACGGACGTTGTGGCATCCGTGTTGATCTTACGATTCAAACGCGGGGAAGACGAATGCCGGCGGTAGTGAGTGGTTCGTTGTAGGTTGTAGGTTGGAAGAACGTTCAACCCTTCCGACGGCTCCAGTGCCGGCGCGCTTCAAACGACCTACAATCTGCAACCCACAACCTACGCCCAGCCTTTTCTGTCACGCCCATTTCCGCCATAATGCCCGGCTCGATTTTACGAAACCCGAGCTAACTCTGGAGGAAACCAACCATGGCCGGCCAAACGATTACGATGCAAGCGGGCAAACTTAATGTTCCCGATCAACCCGTTATTCCGTTCATCGAAGGCGATGGCACCGGGCCGGATATCTGGAAATCTAGCGTGAAGGTGTTCGATGCCGCCGTCGCCAAGGCTTACGGCGGGAGGAAGAAAATCCACTGGCACGAAGTGCTGGCCGGCGAGAAGGCGTTCAACAAAACCCAGAACTGGCTTCCCGATGCAACCCTTGATGCATTCCGCACTTACCTTGTGGGAATCAAAGGCCCACTCACCACGCCCGTGGGCGGCGGGATTCGCTCGCTCAACGTGGCGCTGCGGCAGATTCTTGATCTTTATGTATGTCTGCGCCCCGTGCGCTGGTTCGCGGGCGTGCCGTCGCCGGTGAAGAAGCCCGGCGATGTAGACATGGTGATCTTCCGCGAGAACACCGAAGACATTTACGCCGGCATCGAATACGCCGCCGGATCGCCGGAATCGCAAAAGCTGCTGGATTTCATCGCCAAAGAGTTTCCGAAAGATTTTAAGAAGGTCCGCTTCGGCACGCTCGATGCCTCCA
>CAZXLA010000023.1:0-23256 GCA_964641895.1 uncultured Tepidisphaeraceae bacterium | reverse complement strand
GTGGTGACCGAACGCGAAAGCTGGATCCTCGGCAACAAAGACGCCAGCAAAACCCTCACCGCCGAAGCGAATGCAAAGATGATCGATCCCGGCTACGACATGATGACGCCCGATCAACAAGGCAAGATCGTCAAGGAAGTGGAAGCCGTTCTCTCATCAATCGGCCAAACCCACGGCGACGGCAAGTGGAAAGCCAAGCTGATGATCAAAGACAGCATCGCCGATATCACGTTGCAACAGGTGCTCACGCGCGCCAAAGACTTCGACGTCATCGCTACGCTGAACCTCAATGGCGATTATTTAAGCGACGCATTGGCGGCGCAGGTGGGCGGCATCGGCATCGCGCCCGGCGCCAACATCAACTACCTCACCGGCCACGCGATTTTTGAAGCCACGCACGGCACGGCCCCGAAATATGCCAACCTCGACCAGGTGAACCCCGGATCGCTCATTCTGTCGGGCGAAATGATGCTGCGCTACATGGGCTGGACTGAGGCCGCTGATTTAATCATCAAAGGCATGGACGGCGCCATCACCGCCAAAACGGTTACCTACGATTTTCACCGCATGATGGAAGGCGCGACGAAGCTGAAATGTAGCGAGTTTGGGGAAGCGATTATTAAGCACATGTAAGAAATACACGCGACAAGTCGCGACGCTTCGTGCGCACATGAAGCGACGCGACTTTTCGCGGTGATAAATGAAATGGTACTCGCATATCACTTCCTCTTCAGCGCCTACGGTTTCTGGTTGCCCAACGATCCGCGCGGAAGCTGGTCGGAAACGGTTCGTCAATTTGATCTTCTCAAATTCGGTCCCGCGACAAAAGTGAACGTGACCCCCAACCTTGCGCACGACCCTCACGACCGCGAACTGCGCAAGCAGGCCAAGGAAGCGTTGATGTACCGGCCCGTAAGGTTTAGCGGGCTGCAAGCGCGAGCGATCTACCGCGGTTTTCAATGGAAACGCGTTGGATCCGAACAATGACATCGCTTCGGGCGCGGGATATCGTGCGAAGGCATCCGGGGCTGAAGCCTCCGGCTTGTGTGGGCGGTTTTATCCCGGTTTTTTTGGGGGTTTCAGAAATGTACCTTGTTGTAGTCAATGGCTTTACGGTTTTGCGGCGGTCGAATTTTCTAATGCCCCGGCGGCTCATCCACGCCCCAGGTGATCGTGACGCGCCGGCCACATTCTGCGGAGTAGGCTTCGGTTTCCAGGATGATCGCAACGTCCACCGCATCATCGAGCGTGGCACGAAGGGGCGATGGTGCACTGGCCAGAGCCGGGGCGGCGCTTAGGCTCTGACCCGGCGTGGTTTGGGACTTGATGGTTTCTAACAAGTGGCGCACTTCTTCGTCGTAGCCGGTTTGTTTAGTTACTTCTACTGGTTCGGATTCTCCGTTTTGACATAACAAAAGCTGTTGATCGCGCGCCAAATCAAAATCGGCCGTGGCTTCTTCAAATTCGGCAATGTAGCGCATCCGAAATGGGGTGCCGGGACTGAGCCAGCCGCCTTGGGCGGTCACGTGCAAGCGCTCGTCGTCGTAGTGATAGATTGTGCTCACATGATGGGCATGCCCGGCGCTGGTGACGGCGGTCGGGCGGCCGACGGCGAAGCGAATGAAATCAACGTCGTGAATATGCAGATCGACAATCGCCCCGCCACTCAGGCGATCGTCGGCGAACCACGTCGACCACGCCGGCAGCGAGCCGACGCGCTGCAGGTTTAACGCGCGGAGTTTTCCAAATTTGCTCGTGTCGATCGCGTCCTTCAGCCAGGCCCACGCCGGCCAGAATCGCATGCACATCGCGGGCATGATGAGTTTGTTCGATTGCTTCGACGCTTCGAGCAGCCGGCGAACCGGCTCGGTGGTGATGGCAACGGGCTTCTCCACCAGCACATGTTTGCCGACCGCCAGCGCGGCTATGGCGAGGTCAACATGCGTCCACGTCGGCGTGCAAATGCTGACTAAATGCACGTTCGGATCGGCAAGCAGTTGGTCGGGCTTTTCGTAAGCGGTCACGACGGCGGGATCGAACAACGCTTTGCCCGATTGCATGTTGCCGGCCTGCGCGGATTTGCCGGCGCGGCGCGCGGCATCTTCATCGCACACTGCTCGCAACGAACAGGAATATCCGGCGGCTTCCGCCGCGGCGTAGGCGGCGAGGTGCGTGGTGCCCATGACTCCCAAACCGATGATGCCTATGCCGATCATGATTCGTTCCATCTCAAGAGACAGTTAGCCGCGGATGAACGCAAATTAACGCGGATGGGAGAGAGGTTTGTCGTTTCAAATCGGAGATCGTTTCAAGATCCGACGAAGGTTTTGATCGACCTGAGTGAACCCTGGTTTTTTAAACGCTACCTCTTGAATTCATCTGCGTTCATCTGCGTTCATCTGCGGCCAACATCTAACTCTTCGCGGGCCCCTTCCACTTCACGAAGCCTTCGATCGCTTCGTACTGCGGCAGGCCCAGGTCGTCGTATTTCTTCGCCGTCCCGCGGTTGCGGTCTTCGGCGCGTTGCCAGAACTCTCTAGTGTCGCTGCCGCTGAACATCGCCACGCGCTGGCTTTCGTGCTTGAGAATGGCGACGCGCTTCTGCAGCAGTTCATCGGGGCTGATGGGCACGGCCATTTCAATTTCATCCACGCCCCACTCGTGCCAGGCGCCGCGATACAGCCACAGGTCGCAACCTGGCATCCACGGTTCATTTTTCAGGCGATTCAGGGCTTCGAAAATCGCTTCAAGACACACCCGGTGCGTGCCGTGCGGGTCGGCCAAATCGCCGGCGGCGTAAATCTGGTGGGGCTGAATCTCCCGGATGATGTCAGTCACAATGCGCACATCTTCTTCGCTGATGAGCTTCTTGCGCACCCGGCCGGTTTCGTAGAACGGCATGTCCAGGAAATGGATATTCTCTTCCTTCACCCCGCTGTGCCGCGCGCCCGCGCGGGCCTCGCTGCGCCGGATGAGGCCTTTGATTTTCAGCAGTTCCGGCGTATCCACATCCTGTACCTGCTTGCTGCGAATGAATCGCTCAATGTGGTCTTCGATCTTATTGGCCTGCCCTTCGCCCAGCAGATGAAACTCGCGGCAAAACTCGGCGGCGAAGTCGGCGTGACGCCTTGCGGCATCATCAAACACCGCAATGTTGCCGCTGGTTTGGTACGCCACATGCACATCATGCCCCTGCTCGCACAAACGGATAAATGTGCCGCCCATGCTGATCACATCATCATCCGGGTGCGGGCTGAAGAGTACGACGCGCTTGGGGAACGCATCGCTGGCGTGCTTGACGGGTTGCGCGTCCCCCTTCTGCTGCGCGGGCTTCCCGCCGGGCCAGCCGGTGATGGTGTTCTGCATCGCCTTGAACACTTCGATGTTGATATCGTAAGCTCCGCCGCGGCTGGCGATCAGCTCGCCCAGGCCGTAGTTGTTGTAGTCTTCGTCGGTGAGTTTGAGCAGCGGCTTGTTGACCGTCTGCGCCAGCCAGACCACCGCCTTGCGCGTTTGCGCTTTATCCCATGTCAGCCCGAATTCGTCCATCGGCCCAATGAGCCACGGCGTCTTAAACCGTGTGAGTTCGCTGGCGGCGGCTGCGTCGAGCACGATCTTGGCGCTGGGATGAAGCTGTAGGAACGATGCCGATACGCTGCTGCTCACGTCGCCTTCCACCGCGCGTTGGATGATCGAGGCCTTGTGTTCGCCGAACGCCAGCAGGATGACGCGCCGCGCGTTCAGAATGGTATCGACGCCCATGCTGATGGCGCGGCGCGGCACGTTCATGATGCCGAAGAAATCGCCGGCGGCATCGTTGCGGGTGAGCTTGTCGAGCATGATCAGCCGCGTCTTGCTCTCGCGCGTGCTGCCCGGTTCGTTGAACCCGATGTGGCCGGTTCGCCCGATGCCCAGTATCTGCAGATCAATCCCGCCGGCGTCTTTGATCATGCGTTCGTATTCGTGGCAATGCTGAATCACCTGATCGACCGTGAAAGTGCCATTGGGCACATGCGTGCGCGCTTTGTCGATGTCGATGTGATCGAACAACTGCTCTTCCATGAACCGCCGATAGCTCTGCAGTTCGGTCGGCGGCATGGGGTAGTATTCATCGAGGTTGAAGGTGATGACGTTATTGAACGACAGCCCTTCTTCTTTGTGGATACGAATCAGCTCGCGATACACACCCACCGGCGTGCTGCCGGTGGCCAGCCCGAGCACGGGCACTTCCCCCCGCGCCTGCTTGGTGCGGATGATCTCGGCAATCTCATAGGCGGCGGCGCGGGCGGCCTGGGTGTTGGAGGAATAGACGGTCGTCGGAATCTTTTCGACCAATGTCGCCGATGCGGGGGTGACCGGCGTTTCCACTTTGTACTTGCTTTGCAACGCGGCGCTCATGTCTACGACCCTTGCACGAAGTTTTGGACGAAGAATCACCAGCTTACGCAGCTGCGTGAGCTGCTGATTCTTTGCTCGAAACCCACACTCAATCGACAGCAGCAAGTACGCCTTATATTATATAACGACAGCATTCTTCAAGACCGCGTCGACCATTTCGGCCACTTGGGTCGCCTGCTCAAAATCGGCCATTTGCGATCCCGTCCGCCCTCCGGTCGACCGGTCGGCGAACGCGGCCAACTGTCGGTCGAAGCGAATTTCATGCGATTCGACTGGAATCGCGCGCGGTGCGCCGTCGGATGGGGCGTGCCTCAACTCGGTCGGCTTGTCGTAGTCATACGTCAGCAAACCCTTGGTGCCAACAACAGTTACAACAAACCGCGCCGGCTCCAGCCACCCCGATTGAATCACCCCGGCCACGCTCGCAAAATCGCCCGTGCCACGCAGCAGAACCGTCGCATTGCTTTCACCGCGATTCTTCCATTCGCGGTGCAGGGTGGCGCCGACCACCTTGCCTTCGCCGAACAGGTGATAGTAAAGGTCAAGGCTATGGCAGCCGGTATCGATGAAGCTTCCCCCACCGCTCACCGCCGGGTCACTCATCCACTTGTCTTGCATGCCGGGAATGCTGCAGGCAAAGGTGTTTTCGAACCGCAGCATGGTGCCGAGTTCGCCGGCATCGATCTGCCGCTTCATCTCTTCAATCGCCGGCACGAAGCGGTGGCAATAGCCCACAACCGCCGTCGTTTGGGGAAATTTTCTCGAAAGTTCGGCGAGTTTGTGGGCCGTGGCCAGCGTGTGGGCGATGGGTTTTTCAGCGAGCACCGCAATGCCGCGACTCAGCGCGGCCTCAATAATCGGGAGCCTCACGCTAGGCGGGGTGCAGACCACCAAACCGTCGATCGTGCGATCATTCCCTTCGTCGGCAAGCATTTCTTCGACGTTGGGGAAGCCCCGGCAGCCGGTCGCATCACAGATGGCTTTTCGGGCCGTTTCCGCCGGGTCAACCACCGCCGAGATGACTATGGTTTCGTTGCTGGACCTAGCCGCGTTCAAATGCGCCCGTGAAATCCCGCCGCCACCCACAATTGCCAAGTGAAAAGGTTGAGTTGCCATAGAACTGGTCATAAGTATCTGCTGAGGTTGAGTTCGACGAACGTGGCGCGATCATACGACTTTTCCGGCCTGCACAAAACCCGCGTGGCCGATCGAACAATTCAGCACTCCAAAGTGGATTTACTATACTGCAAAGTCAAAACAATATGCTATAATTTAATCGATGCGAATCTATGCCCTCTCGCTCGGTCTATCGTTCACCGCTGCCCAGGCGCTGGGGGCGACCCCTGAGTTGCGTGGAACCTGGCTGACGACGACCGCAAACACCGCCATCGCCACCCCCACCAACACCGCCGCCACCATGCAGAGCCTGCGTAACATCGGTTTGAACACAACCTACGTTGAGGTCTGGAAGGAAGGCTATACCGAGTTCCCCAGCCAGACGATGCTCAATACCATCGGCGTGGCGATGAAGATCAACCCCTCGCCGGGCGTGCCGGTGCAAACGCGCGACTTGCTTTCCGAAACGCTTATCCAAAGTCATCGCAATGGCCTGAACAACATCGCTTGGTTTGAATACGGCTTGGCCGCCAAATTCGGCAACCCCGGAACCGCCACCAATCAACTTGCCACCTACATGAAAGACCGCGGTTGGCTGTTGAAGGACTCGGCCGGTGCTTACACCAACACTTCCAACAGCTTTACGTGGATGAACCCGCTGGTTCCCGAAGTGCGCACGCTGATGAAAAACGTGGTGCTCGAAGCCGTGCGCAATTACGACCTGGACGGCATTCAATTTGACGATCGCCTCGCCTGGCCGGTGCAGTTTGGTTACGACGATTACACCCGCGCGCAATACCTCGCCGAGACCGGACGGCAACTGCCGACGAGCTACAATGATTCACAGTTCAAAGCATGGCGCGCCGGAAAGGTCACGTCGTTTGCACAAGAGATCATCGCCGCCGTTAAAGCCGAACGGCCGGGGATGATTGTCAGTTCATCGCCTGCCGTCGGGGGGTGGGCTTACGACAATTACCTGGTCGACTGGCCGCAGTGGCAACAACTGGGGATGTTCGACGAGATCATTCCGCAGGTGTACCGCGCCACCTACAACGATTTTAATCGCGACTGGGACGGCACCGGCACCATTACCACGCAAGGCCAGATCCAATACATGGGCAACCGACGCGCCGACTTTGCCGCCGGCATTGCCATCAACACTTCGCCGCTGGTTTCATGGGCCGAAGCGCAGCAGATGGTTAACCTCGTTCGCGCAACCACGCCCGCCGTCGCCGGCCATGTGTGGTGGTACAGCAGCAGCGTGCTGAGCACATACCCGACGCAGATGACGAGCTATTACAATGTTGCCGGCCTCGGCCGCGCCGAACGCCCGGACCTGCCGACCGGGTGGCGCCCGCTTCCCACGGTGGCATTTCGCGATGCCGCCGACCCGTCGCTGTGGATGGCACCGGTGCCCGCCGACGGGCGATATCGCATCATCAAGCGCATCGGCGCGTCGTGGACCGAAGTGAGCACCGGCGTTTATGGCGACGGCGTGCTGGCCCTGCTGTATCCGGGCGTGGACGCCGTCGAACTGCTCGTCGACCGCAGGCCGTATCTGCCCGCCGACGCCAACCTCGATGGCAACGTCGACCTCAACGATTTCACCGTGCTCGCCGCCAGCTTCGGCCAGAACAACCGCTTGTGGGTTCAGGGCGATTACACGCTCGACGGCGTCATTAACCTCGACGACTTCACCGCCTTAGCCGCCAACTTCGGCCGCGTCCTCAACGCCGCCGACCTGCCCCGCAGCGCGATTCCAGAACCTGCCGGTGCCGCCGTCATCGCATTCGGCGCGTTGGCTACATTGCGACGTCGGCGGTAATGCATGGGTGCCACTACTTGGCTCTCGGGCCAAGTAGTGCCGCAAAAGTTCTCCACGACAATAAGCTTGTGCACAACTTGTTGTGCGAGCCGGAAAAATCGCGTTAACCCAAATCGCGCCGATCGTTTCCGCACGTCTTGAGCTAAAGCTCATATCGTGGCACCCGATCCGTATCCTTCACTCATTCATCATTCATCATTCCGCATTCATCATTTCGCCTCACTCCATCACCACAAACTTACTCTTCACCTGCTGCCGCACATACGTTCGCGTGATGTCGGCGCTGCTACTTCCACATTCGATTTCGAATTCCGTCATCGTAGGCTTTGAGCGGCAAGCCGCGTTTGTCGACAAGCCGCACGCTGCCGTCGGCGAACAGGACGTTGCTCGAATTGCGGTGCCGAATCCAGCTGAGCCGCTCGATCAACTGCTGCGGCGTCTCAACCGTGCGGACGTGCTCAAGCTCGACCGAATGAGACAACAGGCTGCCGCCTATGTATTCGTCCGGCGTTTCCATCAGCCAGGGCACAGCGCTCGGGTTCTTAACCGCGTCCAGCCGCATTGGCGGCGAGCCGCGCCAGTCGGGTTGCGTTTCAAACGAAAACGCGTTGAGGTTGTAGCTGGTTGGCACGTCGCGTCGGGGGTGTTCCGGGCAGTGCATCGCGCCGATCCGCTGCAATTCATCCCACGACGTCAATGGCCGGCCCAGCATTATCCGTCCCACGCCTGCGACCCAGCTCGGAAAATGAGGGTGCCATTGCGGATTCCCGCCCGGGATGTAGAAAGCGTTGCAGCGCGGTACCCGACCCTGATTTTGGGAAGCATACGTCACGAACGCGATGCCGATCTGCCGCATGTTGCTCTGGCACTGGGTCGAACGGGCGCGCGAATGGGCATACATCACCGTCGGCAGCAATATCGCGATGAGCGCGCCGACAATGCCAATGACTACCAACAACTCGACCAGGGAGAAGCCGCGGCAGCCGTCGTTCGACTTGCACTTCATTAATCGTCCCGCCTTTCATTCAACAGCGTGGAGGCGCGCCGGCGGCGGACTCGCACACCAGGCAGCCAGGCACAACACGAGCAGCAATGCGTTCCAACCCAATGAAGTCGCCAGCGCTACGCGCGGTTCGGTCGTCGAGGCCGTCAAAGCGCCGAAGCAGCCGCAGGCCTTGGGCGCGGCTTGCATTAACTCGCGGACTAAGACGATCGAGAACGCCGCCAGCATCATCATCGCCGCGGCGCGGGCAACTTGCTTCAACGCCCCCGTCATCAGCATGATGCCGACGATTAACTCCATCGCAACGACGGCGATCGCGACCCGCGCATGGTTTCTCTCAAACGCCCCCCAGATCGTAGCCGGATCTTTGCCAGGCCACAATTTCAAGACAGCGGCAACAAGGAAGGTCAGCCCGATGAGCCAATCTCCAATACAAATTAAGCGTGGGTGTCGCACCATTTCACCTTGGCGCTGCAGGTTTCGCGTCAATCGCTTCCCACATTTTCATCGAAGACTTTGTGGGCCTTTCCCCGTCAAGATCGATCGCAGTCTGAGCCCAAACCTTCGATGCAGGGTCCTCCGATGCTTCTTTTAACTCTGCAATTTTCGCGACAATTAGCGCACGACTTTCGGCGTCGTTTTCGCCGCTAGCTAGGCATTTCAAATACCAAAGCTCTAACGCCATCAAAAATCGAAGCTTAAGATCGGGAGTACGCCAAGCCTGTTCAGCCGTGTCCAGCGCGGCTGCAAGCTGCGCTGTCGGAAGCTTGTGATCCTCAACATTGTAAACCAACTGCACCGCCTTGCCGAACGCCATAAACGCCTGCCAATGCGTCTGAGTATCTTTAGTCAGCCCTGCGTGGAAATCTTTGAATTGCGACGCTTGCTCAACATTAAGCGCTAAACGCTTGGCAACGAGACTTGCGTCTTTGTTATCATTCCACCAAATCGAAATCGACTTAGCCAAAGGATCCAAGACAGTAAGCAGTGTTGCGACGCGCAAGGTTCGCGACGCGTGATCTGGTTGCGTTTTCTCAAGGGACGCCGCACGATCGGTGATCGCTTTGTACAGCCGTGCTCGACCTTTCGCCATGCCGGCATTCGGTTCGCCGCGCTTCGGCTTCATTCGGAAACCAACATTAGCTTGATCGTGCATGAACGCGGTGGCATCGAAACCCGCTTGAACAGTAGTCACGACAGTATCGACCGCGTCATCGGTAGGTGCGTTTTCAGCCCTGGCTAAATCAGAAATCAGTGCCACTAACTTTGCATTATCGCCAGGCGGTACTTCAAAAATTGCTGCCAACTTCTCCCCAAAGAAATCAGCTTTTGATATATTTCCCGCCAGTAAAACTGTAAAAGTACACAAAAGAATAGCCGGCTTGCTTCGAAACAGCATAGAACACCCGAGCGTTGCAAGTTGTTAAAATTACATCCACCAAGTTGAGCAGTTTGAATAGACGGTGCCGCACTGGCCGTTTTGATAGCTTGGGTAGATATGCGACAGGCTTGCACAATCGTCAGGAAGTGAATTTCAAGAATAGCATATCCAGGCTGGCGGTGGGGGACACAATCCTAAAGGCCCATACGAGTCAAGGCAGAAGCAACATTGATTTGGGTCATTTCGCCGCCAGTCCGGCGGCGGGGGATTGTTGGCGATTAGCCAGCCGGCTATCAAGCCGGTTACGACAAGCGGAGCCGCGAGAACGAGCCGCGAGAACGATTGACCATAACCAACTCCTGTAAAACGCTTGCAATAACTTCACCACGCACTTTTATAAATGTCAAGGAATTCGCGAACAAAAAATCCAAAATATTTTGCGTAGTAGTTCGCGACAACATATGGTGCGATATGAACTCGCGCAATCGCGATATCGATTCCATCGACCTTTGTTCGGCCAGCCGCCGAGAAAGCGGCTGTCACTTAACACGCTTGCCGAGACTTTTTGCCGGCTCGTGTCCAATTTTCCTACTCCATCACCACAAACTTGCTCTTCACCTGCTGGCGAACATACGTGCGCGTAATGTCCGCCACGCCTTTACCGCCTTGCTCGTGTTCGAATTTGCCGTGCGTCGCCAGCCACTTCTGTCCGCGTGCAAAGAATGCATCAAAATCGTCGGGTGTCATCGCCTGCGCAAAGTACGTATCGCGGCGGACGGGGATGATCCGGCAGATCGGATCGCCTTTCTTAATCTCCACGCGCTTGGCGGCGGCGTCGAGTTCAATCACCGCGTGCCACGGGTAGCTGGCCGGGTACCAATCCGTATCGATCACCGCCGACGCAGCGCGAAAGCCGCGGCGCAGGTTCGGCACCTCGGTCATCAGCAGCAATTCGTTCGGATCGGTCTTGAGAAACAGATAGCTGCTGATCTTCACCTGGTTGGCAATCTCGGCGAACACGTTGTCGCTGATCGGGTGAGGGATCGTCTGACCCTTCTGCCAGAACCACGCGTATTGCTGGCTGAGCGGTCGGCCGGCGGAGGCATCCGAAGTGGCGTAGTCGAAGTCGGATTCGATCACGACATCCTTCTCGGCACGCCAGCCGGCCTTGCCCTTCATAAATGTCACATCAAAGTTGGCAAGGATGTCATACCCAAACGAATTGGCCGCCCGGATCGGCGGACACTCTTCCGGCCAGCCTTTGCCCGGCGAACGCTTGATATATACGTCCTTCGCCGTCTGCGGCCCGAACAGGTCTTGACGAAATTTGTAATAGTGCAGCATGGGGGGTTGTGGGTTAGAGGTGGTTTGTTGTTTGTTGTAGGTTGGGAGTTGGTCGGCAAGCGTGGCCAAAACCTACCAACCGGGAACGCCTGCTCCAACCTACAACCTGCAACCGACAACTTACAACCCACAACTCACAACTCACAACTCACAACTCACGCCATCCGGTTTGACTGCCGGCAAAAACTATGGATATTATTCGCCCCGCCCGATCAACGTTCAGGCGGCTAACCGGCCCCGTCGTCTAGCGGTTAGGACACGGCCCTTTCAAGGCCGCGACACGGGTTCGATTCCCGTCGGGGTCATTTTCTTCCCTACCGCGTCTTTCGCCACGTCGCGGAATTTTCTTCGATGTTTTTGTTTTTTATTTCGCTGCGCTGAATAAGTTTGCATTCCCTCGCAGCCTCCGGATAGTAGTCCCGCACAGAAGGCGTTTCCCGTTTCATTGACGGCGGTGGACGACTGGACCGATTTAAACTTATCCTCGCGATCGCCGGGCTTGCACTGGTCGTCTGGCTGCTCTATCCGGCGCGGCAACTCGATGGCGGCGACGGCGGGAATGTCGTTGAAATTGCTTACATGGGCCCGCTCGGGCCGATCAAAGATGCACTCGATGACGCGGTGAAAGAGTTCGAGCGGCAGAGCATCGAAGCGCACAATCGCGATCCGTCCAAGCCGATTTACCGCATCGTTTCCGGGCAAACCGCCGCGAAGGATCAGGTGGCCGACCCCACGCGGTTCCTCATCAGCGTGGCCGGGGGAATGCCGCCGGATGTTATTTACTTCGATCGTTTCGCGATCGCCGAGTGGGCGGCGCGCGGGGCTTTTGAGTCGCTGGATGAATACATCGCCCGCGACATCGCCGCCGGGCGGATCGATTCTCCCCGCCGGGAAGATTTTTTCTCGAGCGTGTGGGATGAAGCGGTCTACAAAGGCAAGAGTTACGGCATCCCCTGCTCGGTCGACAACCGCGGGCTGCTTTACAACGCCGATTTGCTCATTCGCGCCGGCTACGTCGATGCACAAGGCCGCGCCAAACCGCCGCGCACGTGGGAAGAACTGCTGGAGTATTCCAAAAAACTCTGCGAGTACGATTCCGCCGGCCGCATGACGCGCGCCGGATTCATTCCCGATTTCGGCAACGCCTGGCTCTACCAATACGGCTGGGCCAACGGCGGCGAGTTCATTAGCGACGACGGCCGCAAAGTGCTGCTCAATTCGCCCAAGGTCGTCGAAGCGCTCAACTTCATGCGACGGCTCGCCGACGCCCAAGGCGGCTACGACAAGCTCAGCGCCTTCAAGGGCAGCTTTCAAGGGGACGCGCTCGACCCGTTTTACAGCGGCAGGGTCGCGATGAAGCTCGACGGGGTTTGGGTACTTGAGTCGATCAGCAACTACGCGCGCGATCTCAACTTCGCCGTAACTCCATTTCCACGGCCCCAGGCCGTCGTCGACAGTGGCGCCGGCCCGTTGAGTTTCTGCGGCGGGTGGGCGTACGCCATCCCCACCACCGCGCGCAACAAACAGGCCGCCTGGGAGTTCATTCGCTTCATGGCCAGCGAGCGATCGTTCCGCATTCAACTGGAAAGCGACCGCGACTCCTACGAGGCGCAAGGCCGGCCGTACATTCCCAAGCAGCAGGCCATGCAGCGGCTGAACGAATGGGCGTACCGGCATTACATCGCCGACAACCCTCAGATTCCGGAAAAGTTCAAGGCCGCCTTCAAGGTGTTCAACGACTTGCTGCCCGTCTCGCGCTTTCGCCCGGTCACACCCGTCGGCCAACTGCTTTGGAACGAACAGGTGCTGGCCATGGAATCGGGACTGTACGGCGCGCTCACGCCGCAGCGCGCGCTCGATGAAGGAAACGCCATCGTTCAGCGGGCGCTGGATCGATTCAACTCCCCGCCGGAAGGAACGCTCATCACGTCGTGGACGTGGTTTTTTGTGCTCTACGGCGTGCTGCTCGCCATCGGCGCATCCATTGCGGTGATGCTTCATGTGCGCAAGTACCCCAGCGGCACGCTCACCCGTCAGCAATGGCCCGGCGGAATCATTTGCGCCAGCCCGTGGCTGCTCGGCTTCATCATTTTCGGCGGCGGGCCGATGCTGTTTTCGCTCGTCATGAGTTTCTGTGACTACGACGTGCTTAACGCGCCGCGTTTCACCGGCCTGAAGAATTACCAGCTCATGGTCGGCGAAGATCGTCTGATGCCCATTGCGCTTTGGAACACGCTCTACATGGTGATCGCCGTGCCGTTGCAGATGGCGGTGAGTCTTGTCATCGCGCTGCTGCTCAACCGCACCATTCGCGCCATGCCCATGTGGCGAACATTCTTCTACCTCCCGGCGATCGTGCCGCTGGTGGCGTCGGCGGTGCTGTGGGTGTGGCTGCTCAACCCCGAAGGGGGCTTGATCAACCTCACGCTGAATGCACTGCACCTGCCCGCGCCGGCGTGGCTGCAATCGGCCAACTGGAGCAAACCCGCGCTGGTGCTGATGAAACTCTGGGCCGCCGGCGGGGGAATGATCATCTGGCTCGCCGGGTTAAAATCGATCCCCGCAAGTTTGTACGAGGCGGCGGAAGTGGATGGCGCATCGCCGTGGCAGCAGTTCTGGGCGATCACCATCCCGCAGCTTACGCCTTACATTTTTTTCAACCTCATCATGGGCCTGATCGGCACGTTTCAGATCTTCACCGAAGCGTTCGTGATGACGCAGGGCGGCCCGGTAAATTCGACGATGTTCTATGTCTACCACCTGTTCAACCACGCCTTCCGCTACGGCAACATGGGTTACGCCAGCGCGATGGCCTGGCTGCTTTTTGCCATCGTGCTGGCGCTGACGATTGTCCAACTGCGCACCAGCCGTCGGTGGGTGCATTACGAAAGTGATTGACCGATGAATCGATCGTCACTTTTCACCCGCTTGGCACTGTATGCGATTCTCATCCTTGGATCGCTCGCGTTTGCCTTTCCATTCATCTGGATGGTGTCGACCAGCCTCAAGCTCGACAAGGAACTGTTTCGCGGGCAGATCGATATCATGCCCGAGCAGCCCAACCCGCGGGCGAAGAGTCCGTACTACGACGCGCGGCAGTACGAATATGTCGAACTTCAGCAGCCACAGTTTTCAACGCTCGCGCCGCTCCTCAACGACCGCGTTGCCGCTGCAAGCCTGCCGCCGGGCGCGAACACTCAGGAAGTTCCTGATCTGATCGTGGCCGGGCTTTTCGAGAACCTGCACAAGCGCGCGCCTGCGAGCATCTGGAACGGCGACCCGGCGACGCTCGTGCGGTACGCGACCGCCGAGGTGACGCCGGCGCGCATCGGCGAGGTCGCGCAGAATGCCTATCGCGGCTTAGGCATCGGGTCGCTGCGCGCCCGCAATGCCGACCTGCAGGAACAGGAGCTCGCCACCAGCGCCGCGCCCGCGCAGCGTTGGCAAAACGCAACGCCCGACGTCGCCACGTTGACCAACTCCGCCGACAATTCCCTCCCCTTCGCCGCCGTGGCGTACGATTTTTCCGACCGCGATCGGTTCGTCCTGCAGAACACGTTCGACCTTCCATTCTCCGCAGCCGACGTCCACCGCCTCCAACTGCGCGTCCGCCCGGATGACACATGGCACGAACTTGCCTTCACGCTCGAATCGGCCGGCGTGCAATACGCCGCCGCGCGGCCGGTGTCGCTGGCCGACACGCGCTGGATGACCGTCACCTGGCAGAAGCCCGGCGCCGACGATCACTCCACAAAAATCAAAACCTGGATCGTGATGAACCCCGTCGCCGCCGGCCCGCAGTTTGATCACGGCGCCAACCGCATCCGCGTGACGCTGGCGTTTCAAAAACTCACGCCCATGCAGGCCGGGTTTTCAAAGGCCCGCTATAACTTTCAGCGCGTGCTCGATCAGATTCCGTTCTGGCGTTATGTTCGGGTCAGTATTCTGCTGGTGATTCTCAACGTGGTGCTCACGCTGTTTTCGTCGTCGCTAGTCGCGTACGCGTTCGCCCGGCTGCAATGGCCCGGCCGCGACATCGCATTCCTCGTCATGCTCGGCACGATGATGATTCCCGGACAGGTGACGATGATCCCGCACTTTCTCATCTGGAAAACCGTGGGCGCTTACAACACGCTGACGCCGCTGTTTGCCGGCGCCGCGTTCGGGAACGCGTTTTTCATTTTCCTCATGCGGCAATTTCTCAAGGGAATCCCACCAGATTTAGAAGACGCCGCCAGAATCGACGGCTGCGGCTTTCTGCGAATTTACTGGCACGTCATGCTCCCCTTGGTTAAGCCCAGCCTCGCCGCCATCGCCATCTTTACGTTCATGGGCACGTGGAACGACTTCCTGGGCCCCCTAGTCTACATCGCCGACCAACGCCTCTACCCCCTGGCGTTTGGCCTGTATGCATTCAGTGTGCAAGTCAGTTCCAACCCCGTGCTGACCATGGCCGCAAGTTTGCTGATGACAGTTCCGGTGATTCTCGTGTTCTTCCTGACGCAGCGATATTTTGTGCAGGGGATTACACTGACGGGAATGAAGGGGTAAAATACCGCCACTCGAATTCTGTTGACATTACCCCCCCCCCCGTTACGCTCCTTCCAGCTATAAGAAAGGGCGCTCTCATGAAGAACTGGTCAATCGTCGGGTTGTGCATTTGGGTCGCTGCAGCCATAGTCGGCTCCATCGGGGCGATTGTCGTGGCCGATCCGCCAGCGAACCAGCCCCAAAGTGCGCCAACGATGTTATTTGGGTTGATCCGCAGTGTGCCGGTCAACAAATTCAACTCGGGGATGTTGTCTGCAGCGGGGCGGTTTGCCCAAGCGTGTGCGAGCCGGGATATCTGTGGTATTGGCGCGGAACCGGGTCGTGCATAGCGCAGTGCCAAGACCGCGGCACATGCTGCCACGGTTCGGCACCGTGAACGTTTGTCCGGGATTTCACATTCAAATCACCGATTGATCAAATCACCGATTGAGATGAGGCGAAGTCATGCAGAGTTTGAAGCGATGGTGCCTCGTATCGATCGCTTTTTCAATGCTCTTAAGCGGCGCCAATGCCGATTCGTCGGCAACCATCCGGCAAAGCGTATTCGAAATGATTGAAGTTCCCGCCACGGGCGATGGCGTAAAAAAGGCGGTAGAGTGGCTGCGCGCGCGTCCGGAAGGAACTCTCGCTGTTTCTAATCTTTCGCCCGATGAGTGGAGCAAAATTGCGGAGTTCATCACGCTGGGCAACGCAGCCGACGAGTTGATGGATCAGACTATTGCGGCCGCGGCGATCAGCAAAGCGATGCCGTTCTTTAGTTTTGAGAGCGCCGAATACGGGTCTTCAAACTTGAGAATGTCGCTGCTCAGGGGGCTGTGGTCGACGGCCAAGCAACAGTTGGAAGCAGAACGGGGCGTTAAAGCGCGGGGTTTGTCGCGCGCCGCCGTCGCGCTGGGCGCGGTCGATTATTCGGGTTTTGGTGCCGGGGCTTTGGTTGAGTTCCTACATGATCCAAAGGCTTCGGAACTTCTGGCATTGGAAAAGAGTAAGATCGCTCCCATCGCGTCGGCGGTGCTGAAGTTGACTCGCCCAACGCCTGAGTTTGTCGATGCAATTGGTTCTGCCGCTGCTGCATTGGATGGGATGATTCACGCGGATAAAAACGCCCCGCAAGAACAGGCCATGGCAAATTTTATTACTGGCCTCCGAACGGCCTACGCGCTCTCACCCTTAACCCCAGGCGATCGTTGGCGACTTGCGAACATGCTCTGGAGATTCTGCTGCGCCGCGCGGGCCAACGGCAATTTAGCTGCTTTAGAGGCTGCTCGGACTTTTGTTTCCGCTCAGAAGCAAGACCCAAATACCAGCAAAATGGATGTTAAGTGGCTAGACGAAGCACTCGCTACAAATGGACCCATGCCCAGAAGTGCGGGAGTCGGTGTCATCTCGCAACCCAATGACCTCAAACCGAAACAGTGAAGGGCCGTGAATGCGATCGCTTCAGCCGACAATTCTCAGGCTCTGCGTTGCAAGTGTATTCCTGGTTGCCGGCGCCGCAAAGCTATGGGAGCCGCAACCTGTGGGACAAGCCGGCGGTCAATCGGTGGCAAATGCTTGGCTTGGATCATCTGAGCGAAATACGCGTCTGTTCGGCACACTCGAAATTGCTCTGAGTTTATGGCTTATCACGGGCTATAAGGTGGTTGCCAGTCAAATTGTCGCCATCAGCGTACTTGGATTGTTCACTGGTGTGGTCGCGCCAGAAATTTTCGCTAAGGATCCAAAACCATGTGGTTGTTTCGGCACGGCACCTCAGAGTTGGGCGATCGCTCATCCCCGCATGGACGCCGGTTTTGCTTTGGCCCGAAACGGGTTACTTGCTGGAGCATGTATCGTCGTCCTTGTGCATACCAAAAGGGTTCAGCAAAATAAACGATCACCAACAGAGAGTAATGTACCCGCTTCGATCACGGAGGTAAGCCACGCAGGCTCACACGCCGCAGAGGGAAGGAACGGATTTACACTTGTTGAACTGATGACAGTTCTTGCGATCCTTGCAGTATTGCTTTCTCTCACTTTTGCAGTCACCTATCGCTCGATTCATAACGCTCGACGGACTTTGTGTGCATCGAATCTGCGGCAACTTGGCATCGCATTTCACGCGTATGCAGTCGAAAACCAGGGAAAAGTGCCCCGATATGCCCCGTATTACGATTCTGGCGTAGGCCCGGTTTGGGTGACCGCGCTGCTACCGTTCATAAACGTGCCAAAGGAATGGCGGTGGGATGACATCGCACGCAGCAAAGTGTTGCAGTGCCCATCGCACCCGACGCCGGGGATACCCACCGGGTACACTCTGAATTGTTTTGCCTTCGAATCCGCGCCACCGTGGAGTGGTGCGGCGCCATTATCGCTGGCCCGCGCCCGGTTCCCCTCCAGAATCGGTTGGCTTTTTGAAACACCAGACCTTTTCAGAACACAGGCGGAAGGATTCCTTTTTGACGACATTTTCTTCGAGCACTATCACATCGCGCGGTCGCCGAACCATTTGCCGAACGGAGATCGTCGCAGAATAAGTGACGATCGGCATTTGGCACGCACTGCCAACGTGCTGTTCTTGGATGGGCATGTATCGACTTTGCGGGCAGGTCAGATCACACTATCTATGATGGACGATGGCGTGCGCCCGGGCGGGTAACCCCGTAAATTAATGCGGCGCCGGATGGTCGTGGCGCCGCCCCCCTTTCACTTCAGCACATTCATAAACCCCGTGATGATGATCGAGTTCGTGAAATCGATCAGAAACGCCCCCACCACAGTCACAATCAGAAACGCCCGCGGGGCGGGGCCGTAGGCTTTGGTCATTTGTTTCATGGTCGCGACGGCGTTGCTGGTGGCGCCTAAGCCGAAGCCGATCATGCCCACCGACATCGTGGCGGCCTCGTAGTCGCGGCCCATGAGCCGGAACACGATCCAGTACGCGAACGCGACCATGAAAATTACCTGCACCACAAGGATGATCAGCATCGGCGCGGCGCTGTGGACGAGTTCGGTCAGCTTGAGCGACATGATGATGACCGCCAGCATCCACGACAGGCAGACGCTGGCGAGCTTGTCGACCGTGTCGCTTTCAATGAAGGGTCGGGGGAGCAGGTCGATGATGTTGCGCAGCACCACGCCGACGATCATCGCGCCGATGTAAACCGGAAACGTCAATCCCGCCGACTTCATCGCGTAGTAAACCCACGCGCCGGCCTTGATGCACAGCAGCAGGATGACGAGGTGCAGCAGCGCTTTGGGTGCCATGGCGACGAGGGAACGGATTTCTTTGAAAAACGTGTCATGCTCGGCCACTTCTTCGGCTTCGCACGCGTCTTCTGCGACGGTGGAGTGATCTACAATCGCCGCCCCGCCGCTGCCCACCGCCGCCATCACCGGAAACCCGACCCGTCGGCGGACGTACTTCGACACCAAATGGCGGCCGACCGGTCCGCCGATGAGTGACCCGCTCACCACCCCAAACGCCGCCGCCGCCGTGCCGATGACGGCGGCGCCGGCCAATCCCGCTTTCTCAAATTCGCCGGCAAACCCCGCGGCGGTGCCGAAGCCGCCCATCAGGCTCACGCCGCTGCAGAGCAGGCCCAGCAGCGGGTTCTCGCCGAGCATCTTCGCCAGCACCACCCCCAGCCCATTTTGGGCGGCAGCGAAAACGGTGGCGATCACCAGATAGATCAGCAGTTGCCAGCTCCCTTTTTTCGCCACGTTCCAACTCGCGTTCAAACCAATGCAGGTGAAGAACGCGATCAGCAAAGGTTGGTGCACGTCGACCTTCGGCGCGGGCGTCGTCCACCAATCCACCTCCGGCAAAACCAGCCACGTCCACCAGCGATAGCCGACCTTCGCATCAAAGCTCAGCGCGAACCAGCCGAATTCATTGCCGCCAAGCACGAGCAGCGCCACCAGCAACCCACTCACCACCGGCGGCGGAATGTGCGACCGGCGCAGCGGGCCGATGACGCGCGTCATCCATTCGCCCAGAAGGATCACGAGAATCGCCGCGAACAGGAGGTAAAAGCCGGAGAGGGTCATCGCCGAGCGTGTACCGCCGACCCGTGCGAGATACAACTTCCCGGCGCATACTGCGCCGAGCCTGCGGCCGCTACGCTCCCTCCGGCTCGACACAACAAGGTAGTAAGCAAGAAGATTATGAGTTTCGCCAAATGACGTGCTTGCTTCATGGTTTAAGACGAAGGCTGCCTGCCTCGGCGTACAGTTCGGCAAGCTCACCGCAGGCCGGGCAAGGGACAATCAATACTGCTTCTTATCCGCCTTCGCCGCCCACGCCTCAAAAGCTTTGATTGCCGTCGGCACGTTCACGCGAATCTGTGGCAGTTTGCGGTTCTCAAGTGGTTGTTTCAGTTCCTCGTAAAAAAACGAGTCGTCAAACCCGATGGCCGCCGCGTCGGCGATGGTGTTGGCGAAATACACGCGGGCGGCACGCGACCAGTAGATGGCCGCGAGGCACATCGGACAAGGCTGGCTGCTGGCGAACACGTCGCAGCCGGTGAGATCAAACGTTTTTAATGCGTTACACGCGCGACGAATGGCGACGATTTCGGCGTGCGCGGTCGGATCATTGTCGTGCAAGACGCGATTGAATCCTTCACCGATGATTCGGTCATCCTTCACCACCACCGCCCCAAACGGCCCGCCGAAGCCGGCGGTCAGGCCTTCTTCGCTCAGTTCGATCGCTCGAGTGAGAAACTTCGTTGCGCGTTGCAGGTCGGCTGAGGATTTGTCTGGATTCGACATTCGTGTACAACTTTCAGTATCGGCATTTTACTTTGATTCTAATGCCGTGCCATTCCAAATGGAGGAATAGATGTTTAACTCGCCGAGTGCACATCGTTATCAACTTTCCCGCCGCGGAATGCTGACGATGGCCGGGGCCGCGCTGGCTGCGCCGGTGCTGGCTCGCGCCGATGACCCCCCAGCCAACTTCGATCTGCTGGCGGGACGCAAGCTCCAGGGCGCGGGCTTCTACCGGCGCAAGATCGGCACTTTCGAAGTCGCCGTTGTCAGCGACGGCACGTTCCCGTTCGCCCCGCCGTTCCCCACGTTCGGGCAGAACGTCGGCGAAGATAAGGTAAGGGCGGCGCTCGAACGAGAGTTTATTCGGTACGACAACACGCTCGGCCATGTGAACACGCTGCTCATCAAGACCGGGAAAGACGTGGTGCTGGTCGACACCGGCTGCGGCAATTTGTTCGGGCCCGACACCGGCAAACTGCCGGCGCGGCTTGCGAATGCCGGGCTGGATCCAAAGGACATCACGGCGCTGGTGGTCACGCACGCCCATCCCGACCACGTCGGTGGACTGCTTGGAGAGCGCGGCGCCGATCTCTTTCCCAACGCGCAGTTTTTTGTCCATCAAGACGAAGAGGCATTCTGGACGGGCGCGAACCCCGACATGAGCAAATCGGGTGTGCCCGATGAAGCGCGCGCGGGAATGATCCAGGGCGCACAGACTGTGCTGAAGGGCATTTTCAAACGCCGCACGCTGCTCGGCGACAGCATGAAGATCGTTGACGGCGTGGAAGCCGTCGCCGCCCCGGGGCATACGCCGGGGCATCTGGGTGTGATGGTGACGTCCGGATCGGATCAGTTATTTTATATCACCGACGCGATCCATCAATACGCCATCATGATGCCTAACCCCGATTTCTACGTCGCCTTCGACACCGACCGCGAACAAGGCGTGAAACAACGCCGAGCCATGCTCGACCGTGCAACGGCCGACAAACTGCTGGTCAGTGGCGCGCACCTTCCGTTCCCGGGCTTCGGCCACGTTCGAAAGAACGGCCCGGGATTTGAATGGGTGCCGAGTGTTTGGGAGTGGTAATATGGTTCCCTCTCCCCAGTAGGGGAGAGGGAGACAGAAAGGGACTCAATGAAAATCGGCATTCTCGGCAGCGGCAATATGGGGCGCGTGCTTGGTGGCGTATGGGCGGATAACGGACACGAAGTATTTTTTGGCTCGCGTGACGCGGGCAAGTCAAAGCAACTGGCCGTCGAAGTCGGCCGCGGAACGAAGGGCGGCACGAATGACGAAGCGGCGAAAGCTTCGGAAACCATCTTGCTGACGGCGCGACACCTGCCCAGCACTTTCTTGTCGAACGTCGCGGTGCTGGGCGGCAAGGTGGTGATCGACGTCAACAACCGCGAGATTCCGCCCAACTTCCGCTTCCCCCAGATGCCGGTGCAGTCGTTCGCGCAGCAGGTTCAGGAAGACGCGCCTGGCGCGATGGTCGTGAAAGCATTCAATACGATCGCGCAGGAACTGTGGGATCATCCCCCTGAAACGCTCGCCAAGTACAACGTCGCCTGCTTCCTCGCCGGCGACAGCGATCGAGGCAAGGCGATCACCACCGCGCTGGTTCGACAAACGGGTCTTACGCCAATCGATTGCGGCACGCTTCAGCACGCATGGATGCTCGAAGCGTCGGCGGATTTGGTGCGACTGCTCATCATGGAACGTCGGATGGGCCCGTGGACGACGCTGACGGTCGCCACGCTCCCGAAGGCCGAGCCGCGGTATGGAGGGAGACGGTAATTTTTCTTTCAAACTCTGTTCCCGGTGGGGCAGACATTCCTGTCTGTCACGGCATTCCATGCCGTTGGAAATTCGGTAGCGCGTGGAACGCGATAGCACGACAGGAATGTCTGCCCCACCACTCAATTTTTGGTGTTGATATGCGCGCCATCCGCTTCCACAAAACCGGTGATCCCGACGTTCTCCAGATCGATCAAATCCCCGATCCCTCCCCCGCCGCCGGGCAGGTGTTGGTGGCGGTGAAGGCGATTGGGGTGAATCCGTATGAAGCCTACATTCGCTCGGGCAAATACCCCACGCAATTACCGTTGCCGGCCATCCTCGGCAATGACGCCGCCGGCGTGATCGAACGGGTGGGCGATGGCGTGACGCATTGGAAACGGGGCGATCGCGTCTACACCTCGCAGTGCGTCACCGGTGCGTACGCCGAGTTGACTGTGTGCGATGCCAAACATGTTCATGCGTTGCCCGCGCATGTTTCGTTTGCGCAAGGCGCGGCACTCAATGTGCCCTACGCCACCGCGTATCGCGCGCTCTTTCATCGTGCTGAAACCAAGCCAGGGGAATGGGTGCTCATCCACGGCGCCAGCGGCGGCGTGGGAATCGCCTGTGTTCAGTTCGCGGCGGCGCATGGGTGTAAGGTGATTGGAACCGCCGGTTCGGCGCGCGGGTTGGAACTTGTAAAGAACGAAGGCGCGCATCATGCATTCAACCATCGTGAAGATGGCTACATCAACGGCATCGCCAAACTCTGCGCGAGTGCTGACGGCGGCGGCGTGGATGTGATTGTTGAAATGCTGGCGAATGTGAATCTCGACCATGACCTTTCGCTGCTGGCAAAGTTCGGTCGGGTGGTGATCGTGGGCAACCGTGGGCGGATTGAAATCGATCCGCGGCAGACGATGGGCAAGGAATTGAGCATCCTCGGCATGCAACTATGGGCTGCCGGCGAAAAGCCGTTGCTTGAAGCGCACGAAGCGATCGTCGCAGGGTTAGAGGCGAAAACGTTACGGCCAGTCGTGGGAACGGAATTACCGATGGACGCCGCGGCGCAGGCGCATCGCCAGATCATGGAAGGCGCCGCG
>CAZXLA010000022.1:0-31240 GCA_964641895.1 uncultured Tepidisphaeraceae bacterium | reverse complement strand
GCGACGCCGCCGTTCACGCCGTGATGCCGAAGGAGCGGAGAAGCGAGCGTTCGATCTCTCGCATTAACATCGGGCTGATCGGCGCGCCCAGCGGGCCCCGCGAGAGGCGCGATTTGTGCAGGTAGCTGACGTTCTCGCAGCGGGCCATCGAATCGTGGCTCAGTCCGCCTTGCTGGGCGGGAAGCGCGACGTGCGTAGGAGCGGGACGAAGGTTGGTGGTGATCGGAACAGCCAGGACGCTGTTGGCCAGTTCGTTTCGCGCGTCGAGTGAGACGATCAATGCGGGGCGAGACTTGGGATCATCCGGGAAATCGACGAGCCAGATTTCGCCGCGACGCGGGAACGAGGGCATCGCTCAATCCTCGTCCCAGGCCTTGTGCGAATTGGGCGCGGTGGCGTCGCCCCAGGCGGCATCATCGGCATCCTCGCCGCCTTGGTAGTACGCGCGAACCGACGCGTCGAGCTGCGCTTGCGCCGTCGGATCATTCTGTTCGACAATGACCATCGCCTCGGAACGATCGGGCAACGAGACGGGCTGCTGCGGGATAAAGGCCTTGCCGTCGAAGATGACGCGGATCGCGGTCATGGGCCGATTGTAACCCGACGATCCAACCTGTCCACCATTCGATTGCCAAATTGTCGTACCAAAGTAGTAATGTCCGGTCTTATCCAAGTAGAAGTGTCCGGTTTCGGCTCCACTGTTTGGGATGGAGAAAGATCGGATACAGATGTCTCAGCGGGAACGGGATGTGCTCAAGGTGATGTCGGCAGTGCTGTCAGGCGATCGAACGCAAGTTGAAGCGGCGCGGCTGATGGGTCGGTCGGTTCGGCAGGTCGGTCGGCTGGCGGCTCGGCTGCGGGAGTTGGGGGATTGCGGCGTGGTTCACCGGCTGCGGGGAATCCCACAAATTACCCATGTTGCTCAGGAGGATTAAAACCAACGTCCAATGTCCCAAAATGTCCCACTAACTCCAGAAGCCAATAGCCGTTAGCGGAGAGCCGAGAGCGGGGGTCAGGAGTCAGGAGACAGGGGTCAATTGTCATGGTCAGGAAAGTGCGCGGGAACGCGACATTGTTTCAGGATCGTCGGCATACATCCGCAACGTCCTTTCCGCCGTTCTCCTTCTGCGGTCTGTATCTTTCCTCTGTGCCTCCGTGTCTCTATGGCTTCAGTGAGTGGCCCGATCCGAAACGTCAGGCGACCGTAAAGTTGACCAATCGCTTCGGCACGTAACGCTTCGATTCGACTTCTTTGCCTTCGATCCACGGCAATACGCCAGGCGCTGAAGCGGCCAAGCCGAAGATTTCTTCTTCTGAGGTGTTGGCTTCCACGGTTATTCGGTCGCGCACTTTTCCGTTGACCTGAACGGCTAACTCCATCGTGCTATCGATGAGTTTTTCCGCGTCGAACTTCGGCCACGGGTGGCGCGCCAGACTGTTGGCGTGGCCGAGGCGCTGCCACAGTTCTTCGGCGATGTGTGGCGCAAACGGCGCGAGCAGCAGCGTGAATGTGCTGGCGAGCGTGTGCGGCACGTGCTCGATGCCGGTGATTTCGTTGTTCAGTTTGATCAGCTCGGCGATGGCGGTGTTGAATCGCAGTGCTGCGATGTCTTCGCCGACTTTCTTGATCGTGCGATGCAGTTGACGATCAAGGGCCTCAGGGATGACCGCGGCTTCGACCTTTGCCACCTTGCCCGATTCTTCATCACCGACAAAGTTCCGCCACACGGCGTTGAGGAAGCGGCTCATGCCGACGATGTCGCGCGTGCTCCAGGGTTTCTGGGCTTCGAGCGGGCCCATGTACATTTCGTACAAACGAAACGCATCGGCACCGTAGTTTTCCACGATCGTATCGGGGTTCACCACGTTCCCGCGGCTTTTGCTCATTTTGAAGCTGCGTGCGTCGACGGAAATGGCGGTGTTGGATTTGAGGACGTATCGGTCCCCTGTTTTTTCAACCAGAATTTCATCGACGCGCGTGGCGAACACTTTCTCGCCGGTTTGCTTGTGGATGCCGTAGAGCTTCACGCCTTGCTCGGTGGCTTCTTCATCAATCTGACCGAACTCGGTGGCGGGGATGGGGATGTTGGCTTTTTCGAAGAAGTGGAATTCCATCTCGCCGAGGATCAACCCCTGATTGACCAGCCGACGAAACGGCTCGGGTGAAGAAACATGGCCCAGATCAAAGAGCACCTTATGCCAGAAGCGCGCATACAGCAGATGCAGCACCGCGTGCTCAACGCCGCCGACGTACAGGTCGACGGGCATCCAATACTTTTCCTTCTCCGGATCGATGAATCGGTCGGCGTTGTGCGGATCGATGTACCGCAGGTAATACCAGCAACTGCCGGCCCACTGCGGCATGGTGTTGGTTTCTCGCGAATAGTTGCCGGTTGCCAGTGGTGAGCTGCCAGCGGGGGAATAGGCAAGCCAGTCCTTTGCTTTGGTCAGCGGCGGTTCGGGGGTGCCGGTGGGTTTGAAGTCGGCCATTTCGGGCAAGCGCAGCGGCAGCTCAGCCTCGGTGATCGGGAAATGGTCGCCGGCGTTGTTGAGCACGATGGGGAACGGTTCGCCCCAGTAGCGCTGGCGGGAAAACAGCCAGTCGCGCAGTTTGTATTTGACCGATTTCGAACCGCTGGATTCGCGCACCAGGTCTTCGATGATGCGTTCTTTGGCCTGCTCGGTCGGCAGGCCATTGATAACGGGGGAGTTGATGGCCATGCCTTCCTGGGTGAAGGGTTTTTCGGCGCTTTCAACGTTTGGAACCGGGGCGGCGCTGCGCTCTGCCCCGGCTTGGGGAGCGACGACGTAACGAATTTCAAGATCGAATTTTTTGGCGAAGGCGAAGTCGCGCTCGTCGTGGGCGGGGACGGCCATGATGGCGCCGGTGCCGTAGCCCATCAGCACGTAGTCGGCAATCCAAATGGGAATCTTTTCGTCGTTGATCGGGTTGACGGCGTACGCGCCGGTGAAGACGCCGGTTTTGTCCTTCGCGTCGGCCATGCGATCACGCTCAGTCTTAACGGCGGCGGCGGCGCGGTAGGTTTCTATGCTGGCACGCTGCCCATCGGTGGCGACGCGATCGACCAGCGGGTGCTCGGGCGCGAGCACCATGTAGGTTGCGCCATAGAGTGTATCGGGGCGGGTGGTGAAGACCGTGATCACATCGTCGTTCGAAGACGATCCGGGGCTGAAGCTCCCGGCTTGCAGAGGAAAATCAATTTCGGCGCCGACCGATTTGCCGATCCAGTTCCGCTGCATTTCTTTGAGCGATTCGGGCCATTCGAGTTGATTCAGGTCGTCGATCAATCGATCGCAATAGGCGGTGATGCGAAGCAGCCACTGGCGCAACGGACGTTTTTCGACGGGGAAGCCTCCCACTTCACTTTTGCCGTCGATCACTTCTTCATTCGCCAGCACCGTTCCCAGGCCGGGGCACCAGTTCACGGGCACTTCATCCGTGTAAGCCAGTCGCTGGCCGTCGAGGGTGGCGCGGCGTTCGTTGGGGGAAAGTTCACGCCACAGCCGCAGTGCGTCGAAGTGGCCGGTGATTGCCTCCATGCCTTCCTGTTGCGGATTGGTATGAATACTGCCGTCGGGCGCGACGACATAGTTTTCATTCTCCAACTGATGAATCAGGTGGGCGATCGGCTTGGCGGCTCTTTCGACGGGATCAAAGTAGCTGTTGTAAATCTGCAGGAAAATCCACTGCGTCCATTTGTAGTACGAAGGATCGGTGGTATTAATTTCGCGATCCCAGTCGTAGCTCAGACCGAGCATTTGAATCTGCTTGCGGAAGTTCTGGATGTTGTTGCGCGTGGTGGCGGCGGGGTGGACGTTGTTTTTGATCGCATACTGCTCGGCGGGCAGGCCGAAGGCGTCCCAGCCCATGGGGTGCAGCACGTTGTAGCCGGCCATGCGCATGTAGCGGCTGACAATGTCGGTGGCCGTGTAACCTTCAGGATGCCCAACGTGCAGGCCGGTGCCGCTGGGGTAGGGGAACATATCGAGCACATAAGCCTTAGGCATGCCGCCGGCGTCGGCTGGATCGAGCGCGCGGAAACTCTTGTGCTCCAGCCAATACTGCTGCCACTTCTTCTCAAACGCCGTGAAATTGTAGCCCATGTGTCAGAGGATACGGGAGGGGAGAGAGGGAGCAAGGGTTGGGGGGGTCAGGGTTCAGGATTTAGGAGGCAGGATGTAGGCTTCGGAGTTGGAGAGGAGTAGGACGAAGAGTAAGAGTAGGAGTTCGTATTAGGCAGCAACGCGAGACGGAGCCTTCAATATTCGACATCGTATTTCTGCCTCCTGACCCCTGACCCCCTGAACCCCGAGCCCTTTTTTCGCAAGTTCACGCGCCCGCGTTCCGATAACAGGGATAGCGGTCGGAATTGCCGGCCGTTCGGGAGGTCGCGACATGATGAACATCGTGACAGAACAACCGCAGCAAACCGACTCCGCCGACGAACGGCGGCGGGGGTTTCGGATTCGTCAAAGCCGGCCCGTGAAGATATTTGATCCGGCGTCGTCGCGTTACGTCGGCGGGCAGACACAGGACGTGAGCTTATCCGGCCTGCGGCTGGAACTGCCCGTTTCGTCTCCTATTCTTCCCGGGCGGTTGGTTCATGTGCATGTGGGCGTGAGCGACGGCCCCGAAGGCCTCGCCCAGCGCCGAGGCATGGTGCCGGCGCGGGTCGTGTGGATCGACCGATCCGCCGGCGGGCCGTGCATGACCGCGGGGGTTGAGCTTGTCGCCCGCGTCGCCGCAGCCGATGCGGCCTGATTAGAATTTGATTGCCTTCGAAATCCGCCGGGAGTGCTTGTCGTGGGGACAGCACTTCCGGTTTTTCGTTTCTGGTGCGATTGCCCGCCGAGCTCGGCGGCTTTCACCGAATTTGGGGGCGCATCTGCAACTTTGCAGGGGGTGGCAGGTATCACGGAATAATCGGCGTTGACAAAGGCTCCAATCACGCACGTAGCGGACTTTGTTGAGGCAGGCGGAGCGGGCGGATACACTATGCTGCTTCGTTGTCGAGCTTGGGCATCGACCGTTTTTCATTCCCTTTTCTCATGGAGCAAACACATGCTGCATGTCTGCCGTCGCATCACACTTGCGACCCTGGCTGTTCTGATTTTCGCATCCAGCCTTCGCGCTGAATTGCTTCCCTCCGATCCGGCGCTGGTCACCGGCCAACTCGATAACGGGTTGAAGTACATCGTGCGCAAGCACAGCAATCCCGTCGGCAAGGCCGTCATGTGGATTCACTTCGACACCGGATCGCTGAATGAGACCGATCGCCAGCGCGGCATTGCTCATTTTCTGGAACACATGGCGTTCAATGGGTCGACCAATTTCGCGCCGGGCGCACTGGTGCCGTTTTTCCAATCGCTCGGAATGCAGTTCGGCCGCGACCAGAACGCGTTTACCAGTTTTGATCAAACCGTTTACCAGCTTTCATTGCCGGACGTGAAGCCCGAAACGCTCGACAAGGGCATGACGTTCTTCTCCGACGTTGTCAGCGGTTTAACGCTCTCGCCGGGCGAGATTGATAACGAACGCGGCATCATCCAGGAAGAGCGCCGCCGCCGGCTTTCGGGTCGGCAACGCGTGGGCGAAATAGTGCTGGAACGCAGCACGCCCGGCTCGCTGTTCGGCAAACGATCGCCGATCGGCACAGAAGAAACGATTCAAACGATGACGCCTGCCGATTTCCAGGACTACTACGGCAAGTGGTACGGCCCGGGTAATTCGACCGTGATGGTCGTTGCCGATGCCGAGCCTGATGTCATCATCGCGCAGATCAAAGACAAATTCGGCGCCCTTCCCGCGAAGGCCGTCGCGCCAAGCCAGGAAATTGGTGTCAAGCCGTACGATAGGAGCTTTGCGATCGTTGCGACCGATCCGGAAATCAAAAGCGAAGAGGTGCAGATCACCCGTATCGATCTTCCCAAGCCGCCGGTGACCACCGAGGCGCAGTATCGCGACGACTTGGTCGGCACGATCGGCCAGATGGCGTGGAACGAACGACTAAGCGACAAAGTGGCCGCAGGCGACACGTCCTACTCAAGCGCCCGCGTGTCGGCCGGCACCGACGCCGGTGTGATTTATAACGTCGACTTAAGCGCGCGAGCCAAGCCGGGCAAGTGGAAGGAAGCCCTCGCCGAAGCCGCGATGGAACTGCAGCGCGGGCGGGCGTTCGGCTTTTCGCAGCGCGACATCGACGATGTGAAAAAGCAGTTGATTTCTTCCGCGGAATGGGCGGTGCAAACCGATGCGACGGCTTCGGCGCAAGCGTTGATCAGCCGCGTTAACAGCAACGTAGCCGACGGCGAACCAACCCTTTCGCCCAGGCAACGGCTGGAGTTGCTGCAAAAGCTGGTTCCCACGATCACCCGTGAAGAAGTGAGCAAGCGGTTCGCCGACGAGTTCAACTTTACCACCGCGGCGTTTGTGGCGATTTTGCCATCCAGCTCATCGACGCCGAGCGAGTCGGATTTGCTCGAGCTGGGCGTGAAGGCGCTGGCGGTGACACCGACACAGGAAGCGGAAGTGGCTCGCGCGACAGAACTCATGTCGCAGCTTCCAAAAGCTGGCGCGGTAGCCGAAGGCGCGGCGCACGAGGCGAGCAAGGTGTGGTCGGGCTGGCTGAGTAACAACGTGCGGGTGCATTATCGGTTCATGGACGACGAGAAGGATCAGGCGTCGATTGCGGTGTCGCTCATCGGCGCCGAACTGCTGGAAAACGCGGACAACCGCGGGATAACCACGGCGGCGCAGCTGGCGTGGGGACGGGCGGCGACGAAGTCGCTTACCTCGACAGACATTCGCGAATTGATGAACGGCAAAAAAGTTGTGGTCCGCAGCGGCGGCGGGGGCGGCCCTGGTGGTGGCCGGCGCGGTGGCGGTGGCGGCGGGGTGCGCGATTCGATCAACCTCACCGTCGCGGGCAGCCCGCAGGATTTCGAAATCGGGATGCAGCTTGCCTACCTGCTGCTGACGGAACCAAAGATTGAACAAGCGTCATTCCTGCAGTTTCAATCGATGACCAAACAGTTCCTTCAGGAAGCACTCATCAACCCGATGATGGCCGGCGCCCGGGCGGCGGCGCAATTGCCTTATCCCGACGACGAACCGCGCGCCAAACCCCTCACCGCCGAGAACATCGACAAACTGACACTCGATGCCGCACAAGCGTGGCTGGAGAAATTGATCGCCGAGTCGCCGATTGAGGTGACCATTGTCGGCGACCTGCCGCAGGAGCGGGCGCTCGAACTGGCGGCGAAGTACCTCGGGGCGTTGCCGAGCCGGCCGCGGGTATCGAAAGACACTTTCGCCGACGCGCGTAAACTCATCCGGCCGAAAGGCCCGCGCCTCGTCGAAAAGGTGATCGAAACGCCCACCAAGCAGGCATTTGTCGCATCAAGCTTTTACGGCGCCGACGAAACTAATCGCGACGAAAGCCGCGCGTTGAGCATGGCGGCGCGAATCCTCACCATGCGCATGACCACGCAAGTTCGCGAGGAGGCGCAATTGGTCTACAGCATCAGCGCCAGTTCGCGGCCGGCGAGCACATTCAGCGGATTTGGCGTATTTGGCGCCGCCGCGCCCACCGAACCAGGAAAGGCCGACGCGCTGGCGGCGAAGCTGGCCAGCATGTATGAAGCGTTTGCCAAAGACGGCCCGACCGACGAAGAACTTGCGATTGCTCAAAAGCAGATCGCCAACCAGTTTAAAGAGCAACTGAAGGAACCGGGCTATTGGGCCGGCGCGCTGAATCAGTTCACATTCCGCAACGGCGATCTGGATGCCGTCGTCGCCGGCCCGGAGGCGTATCAGAAGATGACCGCAAAAGCCGTTCACGACACCTTCGCCAAGTATTACTCGAAAGAGAACTCGATCGTCGTCGTGATAAAGCCGGGCACCGGCACCAGCGACGCGAGCAAGTAACGCAAACGCAACAAAGTCGTTGGAAGGACCGCCGCCGGAGGAATGCCGGCGGTGGTTTTTGATGTGGTGGTTGGGCCGGATAATCGACCGTGGAGCACAGCGAATCCTATGAAGATGATCGACCAATATACGCCGGTCTCCATGGTCGTAGAGCACACGATCCCGGTCGATGCCGGTGCAGTGGTGATCCTGATCGCGACCGTGGATGGATTGCCGACGCCGGTGAGCGACGCGGGTCTGCCGGCGGCGTTGCGGCAGGCGATGAGGGCTCTAAGCCTGGCCGGCGCGCTGCCGAACTTGGCGAATGAAATCGCATGTCAGGCTGTCGAATCGTCGGGGCAGCGATTGCTCGTCGTCTGCCTCGGAGATAGGCAGAAACTAACGCTCCAATGCTACCGCGATGCCGCAGCGACGGTGGCGAAGGCGGCGCGGAAACAGAAAATTGCCCAGTTGGCGATGCTCATTGATCCGGCGCTCCCGCAAGGATCGCACGAAATCGCCGCCGCCTGTGCGACGGGGCTTTCCGCGGGGTTTTTCCTGCTCGAACAATTCAAGGGAACCTCAACGGATAGCAAGGCGAAGTCGCCGGCGAGCCTTTCGGTCACGCTGGTCGTCGAGAAGCCCGCCCAACCGTTCGCGGCAACGGCGGTGAGGCGTGCAGAAGCGATCGCCAAGTCGCAAAATTTTGCGCGAGCCATCGCGGGGCATCCGGGCAATGTGGTCAATCCACCGGCGCTGGAAAAGATAGCAAAGTCCGCTGCTAAAGCATGCGGCTTGAAGGTGCGCGTGCTGGATGAAAAACAGATGGCTAAACTCGGCATGGGCGGCATGCTCGGCGTGGGAATGGGTAGCCCGCAAACCCCGCCGCGGATGATTGTGCTGGAATGGCAGGGGTCGGGGTCCCGGGTTCAGGGTTCAGAAAGAGATCGCAACAAAGATCTGACGCCTAAACCGCGAGCACTGAACCCGCTGCTTCTCGTCGGCAAAGCCGTCACGTTCGACACTGGCGGAATCAGCATCAAGCCGCGTGAAGGCATGCAGCGGATGGTGTTTGATAAATGCGGCGCGATGGCGGTTCTCGGTGCCATGATCGCGCTGGCACGCACCAAGTGTTCGCAGCGCGTCATCGGCATCCTTGCGGCGGCGGAGAACCATGTGAGCGCGACGGCGTATCGGCCGGGCGACATCCTCACCATGTACAACGGCGTGACGGTTGAAATCACCAACACCGACGCCGAAGGCCGCCTTGTGCTTGCCGACGCGCTGGCGTGGGGCATCGAAACCTACAAGCCCCTGGCCGTCGTCGATCTGGCCACGCTCACCGGCGGGGTGGTGATCGCGCTGGGCAAAGAGTTCGCCGGCGTTTTCAGCAATCACGACGGCATAGCGACCGAAATTGCCGAAGCCGGCGCATACCATGGCGAAAAGATGTGGCGCCTGCCGATTGGCGAGGAAGTGAAAGAGATGATGAAAAGCGACCACGCCGACATCGTCAACTCTGCCGGCCGGCACGCGCATGCGATTCAGGGCGCCGAATTTCTGCGCCGGTTCGTTCCCGAAGATGGCAGCACGCCCTGGGTTCACCTGGATATCGCCGGCGTGGCCGACAACGAAAAGGCTTCGGCGATGTACACCCCCGGCGCCACCGGTTGGGGCGTGAGGACGCTGGTCGAGTGGATTACCGGTCGTTCGCGGGGGGATGAACCCGGCGCGTCATGACGCTATGATTGTCGGTTCGATCGGCAGGTACGCCGAAGCGCCGTGTTGAAGGAGCAATCCACCGTGAGTATCGCCACCGCAGCCGTCGTTTTCTTTTCGATCTTGTTTCCCAGCCGGACGTGGTACGCCCCAAGCCAGCCGCTGGAAATTACCGTCAAGCCCGAAGGCGGCGCGGTAACGCTGGTGCTGACGGATTTCGCGGGGAAGCCGTTCGATGCGAAAATGTCGAACGAAGTTGAGGCCGAGAAAACCGTCAACCTCCGCGACGTATTCGCCACGCTTGATACACCCGGCACCTATATTTTGTACGCCGTGCCGACCGGTAAAGACCTCAAGGCGTTCGTCGGCACGCCCCTGGTCATCGGCGTCCGCACCGACCTGCGCCGCGGGGGGCCGCAAGCGACGGCGATGGTCGTGAAAGTCGAGCCGCTGCGTTACGCCGTCATGTCAACCGACAAGGGCGAGATGACGATGGCGTTTTATTACGATGTGGCGCCGAACACCGTCGCGAGCTTTCTGAGCCTGGCCGAGGGCGGTTACTTCGACGGCCTGCTGTTCCACCGCATCGTGCCAGAGTTTGTCATTCAGGGCGGCGACCCAATGGCCGACGGTTCCGGCGGACCGGGGTTTCGCATCGGCGCCGAATTCAGCGATCGTTTGCACGATGTCGGCGTGCTTTCCATGGCCCGCGAAGGAGACCCACTCGAACGCCAGGGTGCCATGCCGCGTCCGGAGTGGGCTGATTCGGCCGGCAGCCAGTTCTTCATCTGCCTCACGCGCGAAAAAACCAAGCAACTTGATCGCCGGTACACCGTATTTGGTAAAGTCGTAAAGGGCCTGGATATCGTCACCGCCATCGGCGCCACGCCCACCGCGGGTGAAAATGGCGATATGCCGACCGAACGCCGCGAAATAATGAGTGTTAAGGTGCTGCCGGTTCGCCCGGGTGAGAATCCTTATGATGGACTGTTGGCGGTGACTGAGGAGAAGAAGTAAACTTCCCGCGAAGCCGTCGTCGCCGACCGTCGTCGCCGATGACGGCCGGGTCCGATGCAAGGGTCGGCTGTGAACCGGGTCAGGTCCGAAAGGAAGCAGCCCTAAACAGAATTGGCCCTGTGCCGTCGTGTCCCCGGCCGTCTTCGGCGGCGATGGCGTGTTTGTGGGTGGTAGGTTGTGGGTTGTACGTTGTAGGTGGTGCGTTTAACAAAGTACAACCAACAACCAGCAACCCACCACCCACAACCACCAACGCTCAACCTACAACAAACCACCCATGCGCGCCATCATCGTCGCCAATCTCAAGAAGCCGCGTGCGACGCAGGAGATTAACGACCTCATTGCGTTCGCGAAGCAGCGGATTGACTGCGTCGGCGTCGATACCGACGGCACCATGCCGCTCGATCAAACCCCCGCCGACGTGGTGCTGGTGTTCGGCGGCGACGGCACGCTGCTTTCCACCGCGCGTCGCCTCAACGGCAAGCAGACTCCGCTCATGGGCGTCAACTTCGGACGCCTCGGTTTCCTGGCCAGCTTTACCCCCGCGGAGTTTCGCACACATGTTGATGCGTTGCTTGCCCGCAAGCTTCCCATCAGCGGCCGACAGGTGATTGAAGCCAGCGTGGTGGATGGCAAACTCGGCATCCGCCCCAGCGACACCGCCGCCGTCACCGAGAAGCGAAAGTGGCACTCGACCGCGCTCAACGAAGCGGTGGTGAACGCCGGCGCGCCCTTTCGGATGATCGAACTGCGCATTAATGCCGACGGCAACGGCGGGGCCGAAGGTGGCGGTGAAGGCGGCGTGCGCTACTTCGGCGACGGCGTGATCATCTCCACCCCCAGCGGGTCCACCGCCTACAACGTCGCGGCCGGCGGGCCAATCATCAGCCCTAACGTCGAAGCCATGTGCGTCACGCCGGTCTGCCCGCACAGCCTGGCGTTTCGGCCCATCGTGGTTTCATCCCAAACCATCGTCCACATCGCCGCCAAGCGGGTGAATCACGGCACCATGCTCTCGTGCGATGGTCAGGCGAGCACGAAACTGTCGACCGGCGATATCGTCATCGTCCGCCGCAGCCCTAATGATGTGCAGGTGATCGACAACCCGGGCGCGCGCGAATGGCGGACGCTCGCCGAAAAGCTTCATTGGGCGATCAGCCCGAATTATCAGAAGTGATCACGCTGAAGATCAAGGTCGTTCCCGGCGCGTCGCGCAACCGCGAGGTCGGGCGGCAGGGCCATGCGATCATCGACCTCATCAAGCGGCGGCTCGCGACGGCCGCTGCGCATTATGCGGAGCATCGAGATGCGTTCGAAAACACCTAAGATTCAAAAACCGCGGCGAGACGACCGCACGATCGTGATCGGCAGCGGCAATGTGTTCCATGACTTCGGCCGAGCCGATGCCGCCGGCGCCATGGCAAAAGCGGAACTGGCTCACCGCATCCATACATTGATCACCGCCTCCGGCCTCACCCAGACGCAGACCGCCAAACGTCTTGGCATCGATCAGCCGAAAGTCTCCAGCCTGCTGCGCGGCCGGTTGAGCGCGTTTTCGATGGAGAGATTGTTTCGATTCCTGAACCTGCTCGGCCAGGACGTCAACGTCACCATCGCCGACACCACACGCAGCGAGGGCCGCGTACGTGTATACGCCAAAGCGGGGTGATGGCGAAGCGCGCTGGGGGCGCTCTAGTCAATCAAGCGGTAGCGTCGCAGGGCGGCCAGGACGCCTTGTTGATCGTTCGCCGGCGCGATCCAGTCGGCCACTTTCTTGACCATCTCGACCGCGTTCCCCATCGCCACCGCCACGCCGGCCAGTTGCAGCATGCCGACGTCGTTGGGCGCGTCGCCCATCGCCATGATCTGGGCCGGCTTGATGCCATGATGCGCCGCCAGTTTTTTTAACGCAGCGCCTTTGCCCACGCGGTGATCCATGATTTGCATCAGGTGGGCATCGGTGCTGACGATGGTGACGGTTCGGCTGAACCGTTTCATCAGCAGCGGTTCGAGCTTCATCAGCATGTGCGGCTCGGCCATCAGCATGAGCTTGGTGACGGGCACGGCGCAGACCTGTTCGATCGACACGATGCCGTCGGGCTGAAACAGTTTGCCGGTTTCGGTGACGTAGGTGGTGACGGGGCGATCGGTGAACCAGCGGTCGAGTACTTCGACGTGGACGCCTACTTCGTCGAACTGATCGCGGGCCAGCTCCACAATCTCGCCAATCAGCGCCGCGGGCATGGGGCGGTGGAAGACCGGCTTCTGCGCCGGCTCGTCCCAGATCAGCGCGCCGTTGTAGTTGACCTGCCAGTTGGAAAGATGGAGTTGTTGATACAAATGCCGCACGCCGCGCGGCGGGCGCGCCGAGGCGATGACAACCTGCACGCCGCGCGCACTCAAGTCGTGCAGGGCGGCCAGCGTTTCGGCGTCGATCTTCTTGTTGCTGTCGAGCAGCGTGCCATCCAGATCGAGCGCGACGAGCCGAATATCAGTGGGTGCCGGAGCCGACATGATTGAATCAATGTTATGGTCGGGATGGTCGTTGAACGCAATTGAACGAAACTTCACACGATGACGATCTGCCGGGGAACAAGGAAAACGAGGCTCGCTTCAACCACAGGAATGCCGGCGATCGCTTCGATCATCCGGCGGTAGGTATCGACCTGCGGGCGATAGAAGTCGACGCGCGCCTGCAGCGTTTGCAGAGTTAGGCGATCGGTCTTGTAGTCGGCGAGTATCAGGCCGTGAGCCATGCGACCGAGCACATCAATCTGGCCGCGCAGCATGACCCGATCGAGCGGGGCGACGGTGGGCGCTGCGGCCGACGGCTCGGCGGCAAGATCATGGGGGGCGGGGGAAAAGATCGGCAGTTCGCGATGCAACTGCACGTCGGCCGATGCCAGCCGCCGGCACAGCGGCGTGGCGAGAAACCACGCGATCGCTTCCAGATCGACCGCGGCGGATTCTAATTCGGTGATCACGCGGCGCGCGACCAGCATGGTGACGGCGTGTTTTGCGGCATCGACCGACGCATCGCACGACAAATCGATCGCCTGCAAAACCCGATGCGTGGCGGTGCCGACTTCGGTGGGCGTCAGGCGGCGGCCGGGCGTGGCGAAACGAGGCGGCGGCAGCGGCGGGGCGAAACGGACGATCGGCTGAAGGCTCGGCGATTCGCCCGCCGGCGCGGCGCGGCCGCTCTTGGTCAACTGCGTGACCGCCCGCGCCGCGGGAATGTGCGACAGAGCGAGCGTCGGCGGTTGCCAACGGATGGCGGCCAGCGCGTCGATCGCTCGCTGGGTAGGCGGCGGTGAAATGGAAAGCGGACGGAAGGCGCGAATGTCGGCGGGAATGCTTTCCGGACCGCGCGCCCGGAAGCCGGAAACGGCTGCATCGTCCGCCGCTGCGGCACTGTGTTCGATGATCTTGATCGCCCCCGTCCCGCTTGCGATCGACACCGCTGCCGGGCCGAGCCAATCGAGCGTCGAGCCGGCGGAGTGAACCATGTCAGCCGGAAAAGCGCCGCGATGTCCCGCCCAACTGGCGCGCCACTCGGCGATTTTGGTGGTTGGGTTCTTCAAGGTGCTGGTGAGAATCAGCTTGTGCTGCGCGCGCGTCATGGCGACATACAGCACGCGCATCTCTTCGGCCAGCAATTTGCGCCGGATGCGCTGCCGCGCGACGAGGGTAGCCATCGATTCCCACCGCGCTCGCTTGTGGGCATCCACCACCTGCAACGCGACATACTCGTCGCGATCCACCAGCATGGTGCCGGCGCAGTCGGCAAGGTTGAACTTCTTACCCTGCTCCGGAACGATCACCACCGGAAACTGCAGGCCCTTGCTCGCGTGGATGCTCATCACCTGCACCACGTTGCCCGGTTCATCCCCCGCCGGCGGGAGGCCCAGATCATCTTCTTCCTGTAGCGCGCGAAGGAACTGCAGAAACCGCCGCAATCCTTGCTTGGAGAACTGCCCGAACGCGCGGGCGCGGTCGTGGAGCGAAAGCAGGTTGGCGACCCGTTGCCGGCCGTCTGGAAGCGCCGAGCAGAAGGCGAGATACCCAGTCTCCTGCAGTATCTGCCACAGCACGCCGGCGAGTGGGCGGAGGTTTGTTGAATTGCGCCACTGTTCAAGTTGCGCGAGAAACTTGCGAAGCGCGCGGGCCAGATCATCGGCCTTTCGCTCGGCGTACTCGAACACCGCTTCATGGAAAGCCAGCCTGCGATAGGCAAGTCGAATCGTCGCCAGCGCGTCTTCCGGGCGCTCGAGGCGCGCCAGCGGACTCCTGAGCAGCGCCGCCAGCGGAATATCCTGCCGGGGATTATCGAGGCATTGCAACAGCGACATGGCATCGCGAATCTCAACGGCATCGAAAAAACCTGTCGTCGAGTCGGCAACAACTGGAATGCCGCGTTGCCGCAGCCGGTTGGCGAACTTCTCGGCGCGGATTTTCTTGGATCGCAGCAGGATCGCGATCTGGCCGAATTCGAACCGCTGCGGCGCGTCGGCGGCGGTGAGTTGCTGGATGATTCGGGCGCTCAACTCGGCTTCACGGTCGGTGCGGTCGTCGTCGGCAGCGGCATCGGCAGCGCCGTCGGAGGCCGAGTTCGGATTGCCATCGGGATTGTCGGTCGCCGGGTCGGCGTCATCGGATGAGCCATCCTGCGGGGTTGAAGGATCGTTAAGAATGTGCAACTCAACCGCATCGACGATTGTACGCCATTTTTCATGCCCCTTGCCCGTGTGCAAGCGGTGCGACGCGTCATACTCAATCTCCGCGCCGTTGGCGGACATCAGCCGCTCGAATACTGCATTGACCGAATCAACCACGCCGGGGTCGCTGCGGAAGTTCATCGAGAGTGGAATGAGACGTCCCACATGCGGCGCTGCCGCATACTGCGCCGCGCGGTCAAGAAATTGCGACGGATCGGCCAGCCGAAACCGGTAGATGCTCTGCTTCACATCGCCGACACAAAACAAGTTGCCGCGCGTCTGCTCACCGTGCTCGCGACCGACAAGTTGAAGTATGCGATCCTGCAACGCGTTGATGTCCTGATACTCATCCACCAGCACGTGTTTGAACTGCGCCCGATACCCCGCCGCAGCCGCGCTAGGTTTTGTACGGTCGGCCGGATCGGTAAGAACGTTGAACGTGAACCGCTCTAAGTCTGAGAAATCCAGGCAGCGTGAAGTTTGCTTGGCGTCGGTGTAGCTGCGCTCAAAATCGTCCACCAGTTGAAGCAATAACTCCGCCGGCGCCACGACTTGACGGGCGGACTCCGCCAGCTCGCCGGAGGTGAAGCGGATGGCTCGCGCCGCCAGCCCGCCCTGAGTCGCCTCCTTTAGTTTCTTAATGAGCGTTTTAGAGGCGTCAGAACCATTCTTGTCAATCGGTAACCGGGGAATGCCGGCAAGCGATGAAAGTGCCTCAAGTCGGAACACATCGAACCCGTTCCGTTCGAGCGATTGCTTCCAGCTTTCAATGGCGACAGCAATCTCGCGGACGTGCGCTGCATACTTCTCCGACTCGCCCGCCACGCGGCTTTCAACGGAACGAGCCCTGCGAATCAACCCGCCAATCTCGTCTCGCAGCAGCGACAACAACTGTCCGCCGAGTTGGGACTGACCCAACGGCGCGCCGGCGGCTTCGGCAAGGCGCGCGGCGGCGGTTGCCGACCAGTGCGCCGGGTCGACCGTTGACGACCGCAGGTCATGCACGCGAAGTATTCGCTTGCGCAGCGTTTCATCATCGCTGTTGCAATAGCGGTCGACAAAATCAGAAAGGGCATCGCCGCGATTGCCTTCGTAAGTTGCCTGAATCACCTCGCGGCACACATCGTTGCGGAGCAGCAGGGCGTCGGCTTCATCGAGCGTGGTGAACGACGGATCAAGCCCGACGAGATTAAAGTGCCGGCGCAGCACGCGCGTGCAAAAGCTGTGCAGGGTGCTGATATCGGCGCTTTCCAGCAGATGAAGTTGGCGCTGCAGACGACGGTCGCCGAAATGGTCGCCGGAGTTGGCGCGGCGGCGCAGGTTGGCCTCGATCCGCTGGCGCATTTCAGCGGCGGCGGCGCGCGTAAACGTCACCACCAGCAGTTCGCTTACATCACAACGATACGGCGGCTCGGCATCGCAGATGAGATAAGCGCATCGCTCGGCCAGCACCGAAGTCTTCCCCGACCCCGCCGCCGCCGAAACCAGCAGGTTCTGATCGACCGTGCGAATGGCCAGTCGCTGCTCATCTGTCCACTTGCGCGTGCCTTCACTCATGATTTGCCCCCGGTCATGGCGGCAATCGCCTGATCGCGATTGAGCGCGGGAATGTTTTTGTATCGATCCATCGAAGGATCGAACCGGCACACCGCGCGGTAATCGCAATTGCTGCACGGCGTGCGCGTGCCGATGCGGTAAGGCAGCACGTCGATTACGCCGTCCATGATTTCGTCGGAGAGTTGCGCAAGTTTGTCGCCGACGTATTTGACGATCTGACGAAAATCATCCGGCATCGCGTGGTCGCAGCCGGACGCATAAGGTTCTCCGTCCTTCTTCATGCGGAACTTGATGATCTGCGATGCGCTGTTGTCACCAAGATTTCTGTCGAGTGTAAGGCGATGTTCGAAATGAAACAGCCCGCGCTGAACCTCGCGCAAGGCGAAGTCGGGCGACTCGGGTTGCAGGCTTTTCGAGGGGTGTAAAACCGATTGTAGGTCGCGCAAGATGGTCACATAAAACGCGGCGACGCCTTCCACAGGTTGGCCGGTAAGGGTTTGGCCGTTGGCTTCGAGCACGAGCAGGTAGGCCAAAAGCTGCAGCGCCAATCCGTGGTAGACCGCGCCGAGACTGAGCGATTGCTCGCGCGTCTTATAATCGAAGACGACGACAGCGCCGGAGCCTTCTACATGATCCACCCGATCGATTTTCCCACGGAGTTGCACGCGGCGGCCCTTGGGCGTTGTAAGGAGCAGCGGGGCGAGTGACGCTTCGCGGTCGCCGAAGACCACCTCGGCCGCCAGCGGCAGGAGGCTGCCTTCGGCACCGGCGGTGTGAAGGTGCAGCAACACTTCGTCGAGCCGCTGCTGGGCGCGGCCGAGCAATTGGCGGTTCTGCGCCGACGATAGAAGCAAGCTGCCGCGCAATTCCGCCCCCGCGTGTTCGGCGGCGGCGCGAATGTCTTGCGGAGATGGACGCTTCGTCGGATTCCAACCCTCCTTCGCTGCAATCTGCCGTTTTACCAGCGACTCAAGCACCTGATGGTAGAGGTTTCCCAAATCCATCGAATTCAGCGCCGGCTCGACGCGCGGCATGAGACCGATCGTCTTGCCGGCGAAGTGCTTGAACGCGCACGCCGCGTAGGCTTCGATCCTCGATACGCTGGTTTTCAGTTCACCACCAAACAGCGCTTTCACGGTTGCTGGCGAAAGCGCCGCCCGGTTTTCATACGACAATGCCGGCCAGGCCAGCAAAAGCAGTCGATCCATCGCCGCGGGTGTTTCGCTTTTCTCTGCAAGTGAAGCGTAGATCGCCGCGACATGGGCGTGGGCTACGGCGGTGGGATCGCGCGCCCATTCGGCGAGGGATTGGACGACCGCTCGCGGCGTGGCCAGCGTGAGATCGATCGACTCGAGAATCGGCGCATCGTCGTCCCAACGGCCGAGCAGTCGGGCCAAATGGTTGAGAAACGTCGATGGCGCGATCGCCCGCCCGCTGTCATCAACCTCACGGCAAGTAATCGCCAGGTGCTCTGTTGCTCGCGTTATGGCGATGTATGCCAGCAGCGGCTCATTCAGGAGTTGCCGCGGGGTGTCGGGGTCGAGATCCACTTTCCGCCGGCTGATCTCTGCGCGATCGGCGTTACCGAGAACGCTTGGTTCACCGGCTACCTTGGGAAAATCGCCGTCGTTCCACCCGAGGGCAATCACCCCGCGGAAATGGTTGAAGCGCGTGCGTTCGATCTCGCCGACCATCACCTGGTCGAGCGTGGCCGGCGCGATCGCCAGATCAAACTCGGCCAGCGACGCTTCGAGCAATTCTTCGAATTCTGCCGGGGGAAGCGCCTCATCGCCGAGCAGATCGACAAGTTCATCCAGCAGTTCGGTGAACTCGGCCCACACCTGCTGATGCTCCGCCGCCAGTTCGAATTGTTCTGTCTTTTCCGCGGCTTCGATCCAACTTGCCAGCCGCGCGGGCGCGCCGTAATCAGAAAGCGCTTCGAGCAATGCGACGGCGTAGGTGCGGATGGGCAGGCGATCGCTCGTAGGCGGGCAGGCGCGCAGCATCTGGCGAAGCGGCGAGATCAGTTGTTGACGAATCATCTCGAAAGAAGTGGCGGCGTGTGTCGCCTCTGACGCCTCTTCATCATCGCGCGGCCGCGCGTTGAATTGCCAGGGTTTGTCGTCACTCCACGCCGGGCCGAGCAGGTTATGTTCGAGGATGAAATTCTCAAGCTGGTCGGCATCCGCATTCGCAACGCCGCACAGGCCGCTTTTGGCAAGCGTCATCATCGCATCGTGCGAGAAACCGCGACGCCACGCCTGCACGATCGCCCGCAACGTCTGCAGGAGCGGATGATGCATGGCCGGCCGGCGGCGATCGGCAAACCAGGGGATGCCGAATTCGGGGAACGTGGCCTCGATGAAGTCGTTGTAATCGCCAAGCGAGCGACACAGCACCAGCACCTCGCGCGGGCGAAGGCCCAGCCGCAACCAGTCGCGCACCGTCGCGGCGGCGGCGGCGACTTCGCTGCGCCGTGTGGAGGCGGAAAGCAGTGTGATCGTTGCACAATCTGTGGTGTTCGTTTCCGCCCCATCACCGAACCAATTCGATTCGATCAACCGCAGCGCGGCGGGCCGATCCGCTGCGGGTTGGGTGAGCATCATCGCCGGCAGCGGTTGTACGTCCGACTCGACTATTGAAAAGTGCAGCCGGCGATAGGCCCGCTCGGTTCGATAAAACAGCGAAAGTTCGTCGGGCAAATTGTGCGGATTGCGCGCAACGGGCGAAGCCGGATCGATCAGCATTGTGATCGTCACTTCGGCGGCACGGCCGGCGAGCGCGGCGATGAAGCGGCGCTCGAGATCAGAAAACTCCAGGTAACCGTCCACAAATACCTGAGCATGCGCGACCGTGGCCGATTGCTTCACCGCATCAATCACCTGCAGCAGCCGGCGATGAGGGTCGATGCGATCCTGCCCTAGAAACGCGTGGTAAGCGTTCTGGATGAGCAGCACGTCGCGCAGTTTCAGAACGAGCTGATGGGCCGGCGAATCGGCCGGGGGATCGTCGGCGGCGATTTGTTCAATGAGCGATTGTAGTTGCTCGGGATCGCATCCGTTGCGATCGAGCTCGCTCAGTGTGCGGTCGAGCTCTTCGGCCATGCCCAACCGGCCGGCGGAAATGCGGTAGATTGTGAGGAGCGGAGAAAGCTGGCGGAGGAGATGGGTGAGAATCAGCCGCCGACCGCGCGGCGAAACGACGGGCGTGGCGTCGCCGCCGGCTTCGGCCAGAATTTCCTCGGCCAATCGGTCGAACGACGTCACGCGAATTCGGCAGAAGCCCGGTAGTTCGCCGCCGACGGCCAATTGCCACTGCACGAGAAACGTGGCCTGTTTGGGAACGATGAAATAGATCGGCGGGCCGAGAGGATCGGCCTTGGCGGCATCGATGATGCGCGTGAGACAATGCCGCGTTTTGCCGCTGGCGGCTCGGCCGAGCACGAATTGTATGGGCATGATGGCACCCCGAAGGATTGTAGCGGAAAACTACAGCGGCAGGGCGCAGAGCATCGCGACGATGAGCATGACGATGCCGAAGCAAACCTTGAAAACGGTTCCCCAGAATCGGCCTTTGGCGGCACCCCAGCCAATGGTGGCGGATTGCCCCATTTCTTTGCCGATTGCCGCTTCAACCAGAAACGCGCCGCCGAAGCTGCCGATGCACAAACCCGCAACGGTGCCGACGACGGGGATGGGAATCACCGGCGTGAGCACAATCGCCCCGACGAAACCACCCACCACCGCGCCGATCATGCCGCGTTTGCTTCCGCCGGCCTGCTTCGCGCCGGCCGCGCCGGCGCCGGTTTCAACCACTTCAGCCAATGCCGCCAGCACGAGCAGCGCAACCATCGACGGCCAACCGACATAGATATTAAACCCCGTCACCCAGGCGTAAAGCGCCAGCGCGCCCACCATCAGCCACAGCCCTGGCAAGCCTACCAACGTGAGTGCAACGCCCAGCACTTGCACGAGCAGAAGCGAAAGATAATAGAGCCAGGTCAACCACATGATGAGGGGTTCGGAACAGGGCGATCAATATTCAATCGCCGGCAGAATCTTGTAACAGAACCACGCCACTGCGGCGATAAGGGCGAGTGAGAGGGCAAACTTTGCCAACCGCCAAATTCGCCGCGGCCAGACGTGTCGGCGGACGATTTGCTTCACCTGAGGCACCTGCACTTTGCCCTCGGGTGTAAGGGCGCGGTAGGCCTGGCGCAGCGACGCCAGCAGGCGATTAAAGTCATCGCCGGCAAGCGCCTGTAATGCCGCCGTTGCCGCCGCCAGATGCTGTTCGGCGGCCTTCACGCTGCAATCCATCGCGACGGCAAGGTAGCGCAGGTTGAACGATTCGCCGTGGTGCAGCAGCATCGCCTCGATCTGTTGCTGTGGCAACGCCCGCAACCCACCCACGAACGCTCGATACGCCGTCGACCGATCTTCGGACACTTCAACCAACAGTTCATTGTCACCATCGGCGTTCCGATAATTTCGACATTCAAGGATCGTGTGATGCAGGAACCACCGCTGCGCCTCGTTTTCGTCGCGCCATTTGGCCATCGCGGTCAACCCGCGGCGGACGATCTTGCTCACAATCGCATTGCCGCCGGCATCACTGCCCGTTACGCCATAGGCAATTCGGGCGATGCCGGCGAACGAGTCGTTCACCACATCTTCCACCGCATCGCGACGGAGCTTCAGGGCGCGCTTGAACGTGTCTTGATCGATGGCCATAGGCGTCAACACGATAACAAAAAGCCCCGGATGTTTTCACATCCGGGGCGAATCATCGTTCAAATGAAGCCGACTGTTTTCATGTCGCATCGCTGCCGGCCTGCGCCAACTGCCGAGGCATTTCGCCGGCGGTCTCGCCGGTGTCGAACGATTCGAAGTACAGGTGCTTCTCTGCGCCTTCTTCCTGCTTCAAGCTGATGCGAATCAGCTCCTTGCCTTTGAAAGCGCCGCGCAGAATGTCTTCGCTGAGCGGGTCTTCCACATGCTGTTCGATCGCGCGACGAAGCGGACGTGCGCCAAAATCAGTGTTGGTGCCTTTTTCGACCAGGAAGTCTTTTGCTTCCTGCGTCAGTTCGATCTTCAGGCCGTGATCCACCAATCGCTTGGTGACCTTCTTCAGTTCCAGCTCGACAATCGATTCCAAGTGCGCCTTGTTCAGCGGGCGGAAAACGATCACGTCGTCCAATCGGCCAATGAACTCAGGGCGGAAGTAACGCTCGATTTCCTTCATCAGCGTCTCCTTCATCTTCTGGTACGACTGCTCGGTGGCGTCGCCCTTACCGCGGCCTTGCAGGCCGAAGGGGGTCACGCCGCCTTTGATCAGTTCGGCGCCGATGTTGCTCGTCATGATCATGACGACGTTGCGGAAATCGACGTGCCGGCCGAACGAATCGGTCAGGCGGCCTTCTTCCATGATCTGCAGCAGCATGTTGAAGACGTCGGGATGCGCCTTTTCAACTTCGTCCAGCAGCACCACCGAATAAGGCCGGCGGCGGATGCGCTCGGTGAGCTGTCCGCCTTCTTCATAGCCGACGTAGCCGGGTGGCGCACCGATGAGCCTGGAGACATTGTGCTTCTCCATGTACTCGCTCATGTCGATCATGATCATGGTGTCTTCGTCGCCGAACATGAACTCCGCCAGCGCCTTGCTCAACAACGTCTTGCCGACGCCGCTGGGGCCAAGGAACAGGAAGCTGCCCATCGGGCGATTCGGGTCCTTGAGGCCGGCGCGGCTTCGGCGGATCGTTTTGCTGATCGCCTTGATCGCTTCGTCCTGGCTGACGACGCGCTTGTGCAGTTCGTTTTCCAGTTCGAGCAGCCGCTGCGCTTCTTCCTTTTCAAGACGGGTGAGCGGAACGCCGGTCATCTTGCTGACGACTTCGGCGATGACTTCTTCATCCACCACGCCGTCGACTTCTTTGGCGCGGTCGCGCCACTGCTTCTGAATGTCTTCTTTCTTGGCCCGAAGCTGCTCGGCCTGATCTCGCAGCCGCGCGGCCTCTTCATACTCGGCGTTGCGGACGGCTTCATCTTTGCTGATGCTCAGCCGTTCAATTTGCTCTTCAAGCTCGGCGAGGTTCGGCGGCTTGGTCATGCTGCGCAGGCGGATGCGAGCGCCGGCTTCATCGAGCACGTCAATCGCTTTATCAGGCAGGCAGCGGCCGGTGATGTAACGGTCGGATAACTCGACGGCGGCTTCGAGGGCCTGATCGAGAATCTGCACCCGGTGATGCGATTCATAGCGGTCGCGCAGGCCCTTAAGAATCTCGATCGTATCAACCTTGCTCGGCGGATCGACCGTGATGGGCTGGAACCGGCGCGCTAAAGCCGCATCTTTCTCGATGTACTTACGGTATTCATCGAAAGTTGTAGCGCCGATGCACTGAATCTCACCGCGGCTCAGTGCGGGTTTGAGCACGTTTGATGCGTCAATGGCACCTTCTGCGCCGCCCGCGCCGACGAGGGTATGCAACTCGTCGATGAAGAGAATGACATTCTTGGCGCGACGAACTTCATTCATCACCGCCTTGATGCGCTCTTCAAACTGCCCGCGGTATTTCGTGCCGGCGACCATCATGGCCAGGTCAAGCACGACCAGGCGGCGTTCGTGCAGAATCTCCGGCACGTTATTGCTGACGATCATCTGCGCCAGGCCTTCGACGATGGCAGTTTTGCCAACGCCCGCCTCGCCTAGCAGAACAGGATTGTTCTTCTGACGGCGGCAGAGGATCTGTATGACGCGTTCGATTTCGTTTTTTCGGCCGATCACCGGATCGAGCTGGCCGTCTTTGGCCAGGTCGGTTAAGTCGCGACCGAATGAATCCAGCGCGGGGGTTTTGCTTTTGCCCTTTTGCTGGCCTTTTTCCTGCTGCTGGGGTTCTTCACTTTCCACGCCTGCACCCAAAAGGTTAAGGACTTCTTCTCGTACTTCTTCAAGTTTCAAACCGAGGTTCATCAGCACCTGCGCCGCCACGCCATCGTGCTCGCGGAGCAGGCCGAGCAGCAAGTGCTCGGTGCCGACGTAATTGTGATTGAGATTACGCGCTTCTTCGATGGCGTATTCAATCACCTTCTTGGCCCGAGGCGTTTGCGGCAGCTTGCCCATGGTGACCATGTCGGGCCCGCTTTTGACAAGCTTTTCAACTTCGAGGCGAACCTTCCGCAAATCGACGTCGAGGTTCTTCAGCACATTCGCGCCAACGCCCGAACCTTCCTTCACCAGGCCGAGCAGAATGTGCTCGGTTCCGATGTATTCGTGATTAAATCGCTGCGCTTCCTGATTGGCTAGCGCCATCACTTTTCTGGCTCGATCCGTAAACCGTTCAAACATGGGCTTCCATCTCCTCACCACCCGGCCGATTGACCCGGAAACTTCTTTCACCCCGCGAGCGACAACACGACGGTCTCTACGCAAAGTACGGCAAGGCGGGTGGTTTGTTCTTCATCGATTGTAGGGCGGGTATGTGCCATATCAAGCCGCGGCGGGCGGGGCGGGCGGCGGAGCTTTTGGTACAAGGTCGCCCGACGTAAGCGGCATCACTGGTTATCGGCAGGAGTTGATGGCGAATTCACATGCGAAATTCAGTAATCTGCTTGACGCCATCGACCATGCCCACGAAACTTGGAAACTCTGCGAAAGGGCTTTTCAAATCGCGACCACCGACACTTCCACCGAACACCCGCAGAACGCCGGCGAAACTGGCGAGAACCCGCACAAGCACCGCAAGCTGGCGGACGATCTGCTGGTGCTGCTGAAAGAAGCCGACGGCCAATCGATCACCCTCGGCCGGATGATCGAGGTGCTGGGGGACCGCGGACATGCGGTGCTGATTATCATCTTGACCGCGCCCTTTCTAGTGCTGCCGATTCCTGGAATTTCCACGGCGTTTGGTGCGGCCATTTTCATGCTCGGCGCGTGCGTCATGTTGGGCATTCGACCTTGGCTGCCGAAGTTCATTTCCAAACGTGAGATTTCCAATCAAAAGCTTCAGCGCCTTGTTGGCGGCGTCGAGCGGGTATTGAAGAAAGTTGAGAAGCTCGTCAAGCCGCGCATGGCGATGCTGACATCCAAGGCATGGCACGGGCTGATCGGCCTTTCACTCTGCGCCGCGGCGGTGGCGTTGGCGCTGCCGATTCCCATTCCGGGGAACAACGTTCCCCCGGCAATCGTGCTGATGTTTCTCGCGTTCGGTCTGCTTGAACGCGACGGCATCACGCTGATCATCGGGCACGTCCTCAACGTCCTTCTTTGGATCATTCTCTATCTGATGGGCGATTTTCTCATCGCGATGGTGCAAACGGTCTGGGATAAGGTCTTCTGATCCCCATGCCGGATCACGGCCACACCGGCGCGCCGACCAAGCCCGCGTTTTCTTCCAATCCGAACATCAGATTCGCATTCTGCGCCGCCGCGCCCGGCGGCGCCTTTGCCGTGGTTGTCGATTGCGGCGAAGGCCATCATCAACTTCCGCGCCTTTCGTCGCGGGCATCGGCAAGATGAACTACTTCCGTTTCGCGCCGTACAACCTAACTGGCGGAATCGCCTGGGTGCCGATCTGCATCGGCGCGGGGTATCTATTGGGCGGGATACCGTTTGTGAAGAAGAACTTCGAGCTGGTGATCCTGATGATCATCTTCATCAGCGTGCTGCCGGTGGTCTTTAATTTTCTGAAAGCGCGACGGGCCAGTAAATAGGGGCGCGATGCGATGGTGGAAGCTACGACGATCGGCGAGAAGTCGGACGTTTGACAACGAAATAATGCGCGCCACAAGCCGGTTGCTTCAGCCCCGGATCGATTCGCGCATCCAGCGTTCGGTGTAAATATCGATCGAACAACGATTCCGAATTCATCCGGAGCTAAAGCATCCGGCTTGAAATAATACCCGTTGTCTATGGCCATACCGCCGCCCCCAGCAATCCCGCAGTTTCATCCAGCCCGAACATCAGATTAGCGCTCTGCACCGCCTGCCCGCCGGCACCTTTGCCGAGGTTGTCTATGGCGCAAATGGCCATCATCAGCTTCCGGGCTGGATCGCACGCGTAATGAGCGAACGCCAGGTTGCTGCCGGTGGCCCACTTGGTGTGCGGGGGTTTGTCGGTCACGCGGATGAATGGACGATCTTTGTAGAACTGCCGCGCCGCCAACGCGCAAGCGTCCGTTGTCGCGGTTCCTGTCAGATAGATCGTTGCCAAAATCCCGCGCGTCATGGGGATGAGGTGCGGCGTGAAGACCAGCCTTGATGCGTCGCCTCTAAGTTGAGTGATGGTTGACGCAATCTCGGGCGCATGCGCGTGTTGGAGCAAGCCGTAGGCACTCACGTCTTCGTTCACTTCGGCGTAGCCGAGTGTCGAACCGCCGCCTCTTCCGGCGCCGCTGACACCGGATTTTGCGTCGATGATGATGGGGGAACCGGGTTCGCAGAATCCGGCGTGCAGCAGCGGGGCGATCGCGATCAAGCTGGCCGCGGGGTAGCAGCCGGGATTGGCGATGCGGGTCGCCGACTTGATTTTGTCGGGCCACACGTCGGCCAAGCCGTACGTCCATCCGTCGGCGTAGCGATGATCGCCGCCGATGTCGACGATCTTGGTTTTGGCCGGCACGCGCGACAGGCCCTCTTTCGATTCGCCTGTGGGCAACGATGCAAACAGCAAGTCGATGTCGGCAAGTTGGGACGGATCCCATTTCTCGATCGTCAACTCGCCAAGCCGGCCGATGCCGGGAAATCGCTCGACCAGCTTCTGCCCCGCCGAGCCTTCGCCGGCGACGTACACGAGATCGAAATGAGGATGCGTCGCCAGCAGCCGCAGCACCTCGCCGCCGCCGTAGCCTGACACGCCGATAATGCCTGCTCGGAATCGGGTCATATCGACTCAGTTGACGCTTGTTGCTTCGCTGTCGTTGGTGCTTCGAGCGCAGCGAGCCTTAGAACGTCCAGCCAATTCCAACGATGTAACGCAGGTCGTTCTCCAGCGAACCCTCCGCCGGTTTGTTGTCGTGCTTCAGCTCGAACTTGAACTCGGCGAACATTCGCGTCGTCAGTTCGGTGCGAAGGCCGATGTCGGTGTTAATCTGGAAATTGTCAAAATCATCGAGGCCCGGGAGGTATTCCAAGTTGTGGAACACCTTTAACTTATCGTTGAGCTTGCGATCGTAGTGATACGCCAGTCGCAACGCGACGTAACTGTCATCGTCGTCGAAATCCGGTATTTCGTCGTTGTTGTCGTACTTTTCATAAACGTACGCCAAGCCGCCCTCGGTGTTGAAATTCCAGACCGGGCCTTCAACCCACTGATAACCAACACCCACCGACGGCGTGACGCGGGATTTGAGGTTGGCGATGCGATCGTGATCGACCTGCAACCGCGCAAGGCCGTACAGCTTTTCATTGAAGAAGTAATCATACTGGCCGAACACGGTCCAGTTGTCGGTGCTGGTGAACTTGTCGCCGTCGGATTCTTCTTCACGGGTCAGGTTGTACGCGCCGCCGAACCGCAGACGGTCTTGTTCGGTGCGACGGTTGAGGTCGAACGCGGCCCGGTATGCTTCGTTGTTGGTGTTGCCACTATTGATAATCAACCCGCCGACAAAGTTCCCGTGCCAGCCTGTGCGCGGGTTGATCCCCTTGAGCGAACTGATGTCATACTGCTGCGCTCCGGCATCGCCGATCACGCTGATTTTACCCGGGTCGGCGGCATCCACCTTTTGCTTGACGATCGTGCCATCGGCCAATTGCAGGTCGATCAACCCGTCGGTGCTGAAGGTGGAGACGTCGACCGTGTCGATGAGAATCTCGCCCACCGCCGGCGACTTGAACTTCATCTTGCCGTCGATCATTTCCAGCACGGTGCCGGAAAGCCTGTCGCCGTTCTTGAACGTGACCGTGTCGGCCGAAACGGCGCCGGCGGACCAGAAACCCATTGCGGTTAGGGTCGAAGCGATAATTACTTTCTTCACGAATCTTCTCCTGATGAACACTGAACATTGGTATCGAGCGTTTGTATCAATTGTTTGCCGTGACCGCGATCGTTAGCGCGCCATCAGCGCATCGCGAATCTCACGAAGCAGCAGCACGTCTTCCGGCGCCGCCGGCGGGGGGCCGATATCTTTTTGCCTTTCGAATCGTTTGCGTGCCGAGTTAACCGCCTTCACAACGAGGAAAATCGCAAATCCCTGGATGACCAGCGCGATCATCGCGTTAAGAAACTTCCCGTATGCCAGCACCACCGGTTTGATATCGGTGGCAACTTCAATTCCGGTGATCGGATGCTTGGCGCCTTTCGGAACGGCGTTCACCAGCACCAACCCCTTGTCCGCAAAATCGATCCCGCCCATCGCAGCGCCAATCGGGGGCATGATGACGTCGGTCACCAGCGAATTGACTACCGCTCCGAATGCAGCGCCGATGATGATGCCAACCGCCAAATCGATGGCGTTGCCCTTGATGATGAAATCCCGGAATTCCGAGATGAGACCCATAAACGTTCCTTCCAAATCTCGTTGCCTGAACGTCGTGCTGATCGGCGTTCATGCGACGATCGGCGGTCGGGATAACTCAACGCGCAACTTAGGGTTTACAGGCCATACAGGTCAAATTTTCGGCACGATCCTCTCATTCGTTCCATCCACCAAGTTCAGTTCAAGCCGCAAACTCCATCGAAGAGCGGGGTGCATTGCGATTTTTTCTACTGAACGACGGGGAGTGTGACGCGCCTCTCGTTCTCAATTTTCTTCCAACCGCTGCCCAGTTCTCCGATTGGGTCGGGCGGAAGGATGTCCACTTTCTTCTCCCCCAGCCGCGCCGTGCCGGCATTGACGGCGGCCTCAAACTTGCGGCACTCGGCCAGCAGGGTATCGAGAATCTGCTCTTCCGGAACATTGGCCACTTTCTCGCCTTGCACGTAGATGATCCCCCGGCGGTCGCCGGCGAAGATCGCCACATCGGCCCCTTCACACTCGCCCGGCCCATTCACCACACAACCCATCACGGCCACCTTCATCGGCAACCGAATCTCCGCAGCCAGCTTTTTGCGCACTTCCTGGACGAGCGTGAACAAGTCCACCTGAATCCGTCCGCACGTGGGGCAGGCGATGAGTTCGGCGCCTTTCCGATCGCGCAGGCCCAGCACATATAACAGTTCAAGCCCGTCTTCCACTTCAAACACCGGATCGTTCGCGTAGCTGATGCGGATCGTATCGCCCACCCCGTTGCACAGCAGCGTGCCCAGCGGAACGACCGAGCGAATCGCCCCCGACTCGCGCGGGCCGGCGTGCGTGACGCCCAGATGCAGCGGATGATCGAACCGCTTGCTGATTTCGGTGTATGCATCAATGACCAGCAGCGGATCAATGCTCTTGGCGCTGATGACGATGTCGTAAAAGTTGCGCTCGTAGAAAATATCGAGATACTCTTCGAGCTTGGCGATCATGATCGCCAGCATGTGTCCGTGTTTGTTCCCCGAGAACACCCCGCCGAGTTCTTTCATTCGCTTTTGCTTGTCTTTGCGCTCGACGATTGATCCTTCGTTCACACCCACCCGAATCGGCAAGCCGCGCTCTTTGCACGCATCAATCACCTGTCCAACCTGCGCGCGATCGGTGATATTGCCGGGATTGAGGCGAATCTTATGCACGCCGGCTTCGATGGCTTCCAGTGCCCGCTGAAAGTGAAAATGCACGTCCGCCACGATCGGCACGTTTACCTGTTGGATGATCGCTTTGAGCGCTTCGGTGTCCTTCTTCTCAGGGACCGCCACGCGGACCATGTCCGCCCCGGCGGCGGCGAGTTTGTTGATTTCGGCGACGCACTTATCAATCTCATACGTGTAGCCGCTGGTCATGGTCTGCACCGAAACCGGCGCATCGCCGCCAATGGCCACACGGCCCACGCGGTCGTCGCCAACCACCACTTGCCTTGTTTTTCTTCGTTGAATCATGAGGGTTGTACTTGGTGTATTGATCGCACTGCCTATCGGCAAGGCGATCGTATTATCCCTACTGTCGCAAAGCAATGCAGCCATCCGGTCTAAACCCACGCGGGCCTAACGCCGGTTGCGTTTCAGGGTCTAAAGTGACGATAAGTAACTCATTGATGAAACTCCTTCGATCCATTGTTGTCCTGCTTACTCTCTCGCCATCGCTGGCGTCTGCCGGCGACGATAATCGCCAGCGACAAGTCGACGCCGCGCGGATCGCGGCGCAGGTGAAGATTGTCGATCTCATCGCCGACGAACCTCTCGGCCGCGGGTTGACGGTCGGCGGCTACCTCGATCGCATGGACGCCCGCAAGAAACTCTGGCAGACCGTCAGTGCCGCCCGGCAAGTGGGCGGCGTGCGCTGGATCGACGACGGCACCTGCCAGGTACGCGTGGAAGTCGCCGCCGTCGATATTGGCCAACTGCTGCTTGATACCGCGCTGGCGGCGCCGAACAAGTCGCCGTTGTCGTACGATTTGCTCGAACAGCGTGCCGATCAATGGGCGAAGCGCTCGTTTAGCGCGACGGCCGGCAGCCTTGCGCCGGATCGCGCCGTGCTCATCGCGGCGCCCAACGACCGAGGCGGCTGGAGCGCGATCCAAGACGCGCAGCGCCGCGCCATGATCGATGCCGCCCGCGCCAATGCCGGGGCGCGCCTGGCCGATACATTCTTTACCACGTCGTCCGACGATGAAACCGCCCGCGCCAAACTCGTCACCTGGGCCAGTTCGCAGCCGGTGACGGCGGTGCAGTTTCGGGATGATCGCGCGGTCGATGTCACCATCGCCTACAGCGCAGCCGAATTGGCGCAGGCCGTTCGCGACGCCAGCCCCGGCTTCCAGCCGGCTGAACTTGATCACCGCCTCGAGGCCGCTCCGCCGACTGTCACGGGGTCGAGCCGCATTGAGACTGTTGCGCCGGCGCGGCAAGTGGTCGTGATCCCCGCTCAGCCGCCGGGCTGGGTGAATGATTTGCTCGACGTGACCGCCGACGCGCCGTTCAAATCGTCGGCCCTGAAGACCGCCCGCCGCGCCGATGATGCCGCTCAGCAGCAGCTGCGCGGGCTGATCGAATCGCTGGTGTTTGAGCCCAGCGCCACGATCGGTGAACGCGCCAAGGACAACCCCGCCATCGCCGCCGCCGTCGAGCGGGCATTGTCGGCGTCGAAGGTGGCCAAGGTGGAATACCGCGCCGACGGCTCGGTGGCGGTGCGTTTGGTGCTGCCGGGAAAAACCGTCTGGTCGGAACTCGCCGGCGTTGCTCCCGCCCGGCGTTGAATAGCTCTCTTCTTCACGACCGGGCCGGTCGGGCGGCA
>CAZXLA010000021.1:0-31957 GCA_964641895.1 uncultured Tepidisphaeraceae bacterium | reverse complement strand
TGCGGGTACATCGTCGGCCGCGGCTTCCATGACGCTTTTCGTTTGGCCAATTCGGCATCGCTCACTTCGAGCGTCACGGTGCCGGCGTCGGCATCGACGGCGATGATATCGCCTTCAATTACCAGCGCGATCGGCCCGCCGACTTGGGCTTCCGGGCCGACGTGGCCGATGCTCAGACCGCGCGTGCCGCCGCTGAATCGACCGTCGGTAATTAAGCACACGTCGTAACCCAAACCCTGGCCGTAGATGGCGGCCGTCGTGGCGAGCATTTCGCGCATGCCCGGGCCGCCCTTCGGACCTTCATAGCGGATGATGACGACATCACCCTTCTTGATCTGCTGCGCCTGGACGGCGGCCATAGCGGCATCTTCGCCTTCGAACACTCTGGCCGGCCCGCGGTGCTTTAAATTTTTCACGCCGGCCACTTTGATGACTGCGCCTTCGGGCGACAGATTCCCGCGAAGGAGTTTCAAGCCGCCGGTTGCGCGGATGGGGTTGCCTACCGGCTTGAGAACGTCCTGTTCAGGGCCGGGCACTTTCACTTCTTTTAGATTTTCCACATGCGTCTTGCCGGTGACGGTCAGACAGTCGCCGTGCAGCAAACCGGCTTCGAGCAACGCGCGCATGATCACCGGAATGCCGCCGACTTTGTAAACATCGTAGGCGGTGTATTTTCCACCAGGCATGAGATCGACGAAGTGCGGCGTGCGGTGACACACCTTATCAATCTGTTCCAAAGTGAGCGTCAAGCCGGCTTCGTGCGCGAGCGCCGGCAGGTGCAGGAAAATATTGGTGCTTCCGCCGGTGCAGGCGGCGATGGTGACGGCGTTTTCCAGCGCTTTCATCGTGATGATGTCGCGCGCCTTGATTCCACTTTCAACCAACTTCATCACCGCTTCGCCGGCGGCGACGGCGAACGCGTCGCGGGCGATTTCGATTGCGGGAGGAGAGCCGGACCCGGGCAACGCCATACCCAGCGCCTCGGCCACGCAGGCCATGGTGTTGGCGGTGAACTGCCCGCCGCAACTTCCGGCGCCGGGGCAGGCGGCGCATTCGAGTTCGTGCAGTTCGGCATCGGTCATCTTGCCGGTGGCGTGCGCGCCCACGCCTTCATACACATCAACGATCGTCACATCGCGCCCCTGGAATTTCCCCGGCATGATCGTTCCGCCGTAAAGGAAGACGCTGGGGATGTTCATCCTGGCCATCGCCATGAGCGTTCCAGGCAGGCTCTTATCGCAGCCGGCCAGACCCACCAGCGCGTCGTAGCCGTGCGCATGGCACATAAGCTCGATCGAATCGGCGATGCACTCGCGGCTGATAAGGCTGGCCTTCATCCCTTCATGCCCCATGGCGATGCCGTCGCTGACCGCGATCGTTACAAACTCGCGCGGCGTTCCACCGGCGGCTTTAACGCCTTGCTTCGCCGCCTTGGCCTGACGATCGAGCGTAATATTGCAAGGCGTGGCTTCATTCCATGTGCTGGCAACGCCCACCCAGGGTTTGTAGATGTCTTCATCCGTCAAACCCATCGCGCGGAAAAAGGCGCGCTGCGGCGCGCGTGCGGGGCCGTCGGTAACGATACTGCTCTTGGGGCGGTTCATGGGGGACAATCGTAGAGTGTATGGACGCTGGATCAAGGCTATTCGGTTCCATGCCCAACTTGCAATCCGATCAGCGACTCCCGTCGCTGCGTGTCATCCTGTTGTGCGCAACACATCCTTTAGCTCACCACGCAGCGACGGAAGTCGCTGATCTCATCGGCCCAGAAACCGACCCCCATGTTTGAAATCCCAAATCCATGCACCACCTTCCTGCTTGAACACAATGTAATTCAGGGTCGAAACCAGATGTTCCTGTGTTCGAACTATCTTTGGATTGCACCCGCGTGACCAGATCGAACCGGGCATGGTGTCGCTAACTGAAAGCGAACTGACCGTCTTCAGATCACCAACAATCCGCTTCACTCCCTTTTCACCAAGTTGAAACCGCACCAAGCCGTGAACATGTTGATCGCCGATTGCCCATGTGAGCGAGGCAAGGTTTCGATTACCGGCGGCATCGAGAATTGCATCGCAAGTTAATGGTCGCAACGCGGACGGGAGATGCACCGGCTGGCGCGCCCGATCCAGGTTGTAGCGATACAAGCCGGCATGTTCGCCAAATGGAGGCGGATTCTTGTAGTCGCCGGAGCTGTGAATGCGATGATCAAAATTGCGAAAGCCACGCGGATCACCCGGGAGCCATGAACCAAGCGTATTCCAGATGATGTGATACCACGCGAAGCTATTGCGGGATTGAATCATTGGGGTTCTTGCGCGATCGGATCAGCGACTTCCGTCGCTGCGTGATGGGTGATGTGCGACTTTCTTTTCCGCGCGATGATCAGCGACTTCCGTCGCTGCGTGGTGGGTCATCCACGACTGAAAGTACATCTCTGAATGGCACATGTCCGAACTGCCCGAATGCCTCATCGTTCTTGTTCTTGCGTTTGTACGAGGTCATGGATGGCGAGTTGATGCCGCATAGGTATCGCGCCACCTGTCGCGCCGTGCCGGCTCGATCGCCGGCGCTTCGTCGCAGTTCCTTGGCAGCGGCGAGGATTTCATTTTTGGGAACATCCGGCTTCGCCGCGGGCAGCGGATGGGTGGGAGATTTATCGCGGCAGGCGGCGCAATGGCCGCAATCGTCCTTCATCGTCTCGCCGAAATAGGCGAGCAGTTTACGCGTGCGACAGCCGGGTTCTGAGCAAAATTGCAGAACCGTCTCCAGCCGCTCCAGATCGCGTTGTTCGCGAAGGGCGAAGCGCTGGTTCATATCATCAGCGAGGTGCTTCACGTCGGCAATTTTCTTCAGCCTTCGATAAGCGTGTCTCACCCCCAGGGTTTGCAGTTCGATATCACCCTGCTCATCAAGATAAGTCAGCGCCGCTACGACGCGTTCACGGGGCTGATCCAAGTCGCGCGCTGCATCGGCGGCATCGAGCGTATCAAATGTTGGGCCGCGCGAAGCCGATTTAAGAATGCCGCGCAGAAATTCCGCCCGGGAGCGATCGAATTTCGCCAGAACTTCCACCTGCGGCCTCAGCCAGCGCAGTTTGTATTGGCTGTAAAACGCGCCCTGCGATTCCAGCACGCCGTCGAGCTGCAGATACGTCAGCAGCGTTTCAATCACCAGCGGGCGAATGTCGTAATCCGCGCTCAACTTGTAAACCGAGACATCAAACTGTTCGCCCAGCCCCAACACGCACGCGAGCAGCTTTTCTACCGATTGATCATCCGGCCGATCGCCATAGATGAAATTCTCCAGCACGATGCGATCGTTCGCGCACGCGAGGGTTTCGCAAACGCTGGTCTTGCCGTCGCGCCCGGCGCGGCCGATTTCCTGCGCATAATTCTCGAGGCTTTTGGGCAGGTTGTAGTGATACACGTAGCGGATATCGCGTTTATCGATCCCCATGCCGAACGCAATGGTGGCGACAACCACTGCATCGTGTGATTTCATGAACCATTCCTGCACGCTGGTGCGAACGTCAGTTTCCAGCCCCGCGTGGTACGCCTTTGCTGCGAAGCCGCGGGCGGCGAGGAAATTGGCGATGTTCTGCGCGGTTTTCTGGAGTGTGACGTAAACGATCGTCGGCCCGCGCGGGCGGCGCTTGAGTTGGTCGAGCAGGTGCTGATCCCGCGCGGCATCGTCCACCGGCGTAATGGCCATGGCTAGGTTCGGGCGGTAGAAGCCGGTTCGCACGACGTCGTTCGGATCAATCTCAAACGCTTTGGCAATCTGCTCGGCGACTGACGTTGTCGCGGTCGCGGTCAATGCCAACACTCGGCCGACGTTCAGGCGTTTGGCCAACTTCGCCAGCTTGAGATAGTCGGGCCGGAAGTTGTGGCCCCACTCGCTGATGCAGTGAGCCTCGTCCACCGCCAGCATCGCCACGTGCTGTCGCGATAACGTTTGCAGAAATCGTTCGTTGGCGAGCCGCTCGGGCGCGATGTAAAGAATCTTGAGCGACCCGTCGCGCAAACCCTGATACGTATCCAGCGCCTGTTGAGTCTCAATCGAAGAATCCAGCCGCGCCGCCGGCACGCCACGCGATTGCAGGAAATCAATCTGATCCTTCATCAGCGCAATCAGCGGCGAGATGACCACCGTCAACCCATCGAGCATCAAAGCCGGCAGTTGATAACACAGGCTTTTGCCCGCTCCCGTGGGAAAAATCGCCAGCGTGCTCTTGCCCGCCAAAAGCCGGTCGATCACTTCGACCTGCCCGGTTCGGAAAGAACTCAGGCCAAATCGCTCGCTTAGAACATCAAGTGCTGTCATCGCCGCCGTTGCTACCATGGCAAACCTCGCTTCCGATAAGTTTGCTGTAGGTTAGGAAAACAACTTCCAAACGCAAGAGAAATATTCGTATTTTGTTCGGTAGTTGTAAGCTGCTGTTTATCATAGACTTAGGGCGGCGATGACTAAATTTGTCGAGTTGAAACGCTCTGCGACCGCCATCAAAGTTTTCACCACAAAAAGATTTGCACGTTATCGTAAGCTGTCGGCGGCGTCTTTATGATGAAGCGTTGGTGACTTTCCCGGGCGGCTTTCGTGCACATCGATCGGCTTGAATCGCGCCGGCTGCTCGCATTTTCCTCAATTCCCGCCGAGCAGTACGTCCACGTGGATGACGGCCTGCTAGTCATTCGCGGCGATCGCACCGGGGCGAACAATTTCGTCAGCGTTGCAAAGGCCGGGACGAACGTGCGTGTCGATTTTCGGATCGGCTCCAATACCGCCACACCCTCCGCGACCGTTGATATCCCGTTGAGCGAGATCGAACGGATTCTGTATGTCGGCGGCACGAAGGCCGACAATGTTGAAGTGAGCGCGAAGGTAAACCGCCCCGCCGACATCATTCATTTCGATTCTCGTGACGTACGGGTTGGCATCGGGATCGACCATGAACCGCCGCCGGATGGAGTTCTGCGCATCACCGGCGGCCCGGGCGACGACTCGATTTTGGTCAGCAGCTTGCGCGGCGACACCACGATCAGTCACAGCGTCCGCAACGGCGATATGCACTTGTTGTTCACCTCCATCGGCTACGACGTCGAAGACATCCGCCGAATCGAAATCACCGGCGGCGATGGCAATGACAGCATTACCGTCGGCACATTCATCAAAATCCCAATCCTCATCACCGGCGGCGACGGCAGCGACACACTCACCGGCGGCGATGGCAATGAAACGCTTCAAGGCGGCAATGGCAACGATCGCCTGACGGGCTATCTTGGCGCTGATTTGCTGCAAGGCGGCGGCGGGGACGATCGGCTCAACGGCGGCGATCCACCCGCCACGATTCGCGGCGCTCTATTCATTCCCGGCCTCTCACCCGACATCGATACGCTCGCCGGCGATTCGGGCCGCGATTCGCTCGTCGGCGGAACAGAAGATGTCGTCAACGGCGGCGCGGGGAACGATCGCGCAACGTTATTTTTCGGCGCGCCGGACGATGTGATCGGTATCGAGCGGTTCGGGCCGGTGACTTCATCGCAAAACATTCTCGTTCCGGTCCCCAGCGTAAGCCTGCCGCCCTTGCTCAATCTGTTCCGGGATGAGCGAGGCAATCTAATTCTTCAAGGCGTTCTAAGTCTGAATGACGCAGGTTGGGCCATCGATTGGGATCTCGTCAAAGGCGTCAACGGTGTCGGGCCGATCGCGGTTGCCGCCACGCTGTACCACACTACCGGTCCATCCGGGCAGGCACTGACGAACTATTTCACGCGATTCGATCTGGGCCGGGCACCGCTTGATCGTTATGAGGTGCGCGCCATCGTGAACGGATCGTTTCCGACGCGCCGAACGTTTAATCTCACGAGCGGCAACCCGGGAAGCGAACTGGATATTAACGCGTAAGGCTTTATCGGAATCACGTTGCCACAGTAATGACGATGCGATCGGAGACACAGACAGGAATGTCTGTGCCAGGGCGAACCAACAATCGCTACTCTCCGCACGCCTCGCGTACCGCGGCGATGAACTCGGCGATCTTCGTGCGCGACTTCACGCGCTTATCGCCGCCTTCGACTCCGCTGCTCACGTCAACCGCGTACGGCTGAAACTCCTTCACCAGCGCGCCCACCGTTTCCACCCTCAATCCGCCGGCGAAGATGATGGGCGGTTGGTCCAGCGGGTTGAGGTAGTTTTCATCGCGCAGTTGGCGGACGAGATCCCAATTGTTGCTCACACCGCTTCCGCCCAACGGCACGGGCGATTCGAGCACGAGGCCCGCGAGGTTGTTCGGGCGCATTCGGCGCCATTGGGTGAGTTCGAAGCGAATGCGCTCGGGCACGACACGCAATGCCTTGATCACGCGCAGCGGCGCAACGTCGCTGACGGCGATCATTTCTTCATCCCCGTGCAACTGCACCGTCCCAATCCCAAACCCGCGGGCGGCCGCGGTGATCTCACTGGGCGATTCATTGGCGAACAGCATCACCGCCGTCACGAACGCCGGCAGGGCATCCACAATCTCGGCGGCAATCGCATCCTGCACACACCGGGGCGTGCCCGCAATGCGCACCATCCCCACCGCATCGGCCCCCAGTTCGGCGGCGGCGATGGCATCGTCAACCCTTGTCACGCCGCAAATTTTTACGTGCGTTCGACCCATTGATCGGTAATCGTATGATGTCGCGGCATGATCGTCGATGTCCATGTACACGTCTCAGCTCAAAGAGATGATGGACTTCGATGCTGCTGGATCGAACGGGACGGTATAACCGTTGAGATTAATGTTCCGGCAACGGTGGCACAGACATTCCTGTCTGTGTTTCCGATTAAAACGTCGCACCCGAAACACAGGCAGAATGTCTGTGCCACCGAGTCGTAATTGTTAAACTCAATCGTCGCGCATCACCTTCAATCCGGCCATTCGCTTAGGCCCATAACCGGCGTGGAAGATTTAGGTTTACGCTTTCTGTCTTTCACGGCGATGTTGTCGGTTGTGTTGTGGGCGCAGTAGTCGGTTCGGTCGTTGCAGGCTTGGTCGCCGGCTCGACTTCTGCCTTTGGAAAGATCGGTTTCCCGGGCCAGTAATACATCACCCGGCACGCGTCGTCCTGTAGCGCCTCGTAGGGTTTCACGCTTCCTTCGATGTTGTTATAGATGAAACTAAAGGCAAGCCACTTGCCGTTTTTGGTATGAACGTAGCCGCTCAAGCTGCGCACGCCGTTAATGAAGCCGGTTTTGGCCATCACGCGGCCTTCAATGTCTTTCATGCGTTTGGCGATCGTGCCATCGACGCCCGCGACGCCCAGGCTGTTTCGCCACACCTTGCTATCTGATCGGCGGTGCATGGTGGCGAGCAGGTCGGTGATGAGGCGGGTGGTCACGCGGTTTTCGCGCGCCAACCCCGAACCATCGACCGCGACATAACTGCCGGCGTTGATGCGGTTTTGCCACAGGAATTGTTTCGTTGCCGCTTCGCCGAGTTTCCAGCTTCCGGGCACGCTTTCACCCTTGCGATACATCCATTCCCTGCCCAGCGCCTTGCTCATGGCTTCGGCGAAGAGGTTCTGGCTGTTTTTGTTGATGCGGGCCAATACATCGTTCATGGAGGTTTCATGCGTGGCGATGATGCGATCAAACAGCGGGCCGGTCGATCCGAACGGCAGCGATTCGGCGCGACGGGTTTCACCGTCGATGACGATGCCGCGATCTTTCAGATGCGTGCGAAACGCGTCGGCGAAGAACTCGCCGGGGTCGGTGATGGGTTTGCTTTCTAACTTCGCCTTTTCTTTGATGCCGCCGGTGACCGTGAAATCGGGCGAGGTCGGGGCGCGATCGATCGCCGGCGGTCCTTGGCCGTTGGTGACGGTTTTGTTGGCCACCTGCGCGATCGTATTCGCAGGAGTCATTTCGAGCCGGGCGGGCTGGCCATCTTCCGTTGGATAGGCCGTCACATCGATGCAGTTGGTATTGAAATTCAGCCCACTCACCGGGGCGGCGTACCAATCGACCAGAAATTCCGGCTTCCAGTTGGGGTGCGTGAGTTCACGATCGAATGCGCCATCCCAATAGTAAAGGTTGCCCTTCACTCGGCTGATGCCCCGGCGCTTCAGCGCGGCGGCCCAGTCGTCGAACATGGTGGCGGTGGTTCGGCCGCGCGATTCTTCGATTTTCGCGTCGCCGCAACCCGGGTCGCCGGAGCCGATGATCCACACGTCATCGCCATCGCGCACGAGATACGTTTTGAACGTGTATCCCTGCCCGAACGCATCCAGCCCTGCGGCGCTGATGGCAAGCTTGCCGTTGCTGGCGGGGATCATTGGCGTATCGGGGTTCTGGCTGAAAAGCTCTTCGCCGGTCTGCAAATCCACCACGCGCGCCGCAAGCATTGCCGCGCCGCTGCGCCGATTGAGCGGCTCACTGATGCGCTCGGAAAACTTCTGCTCGGGCGATTTGCGGATGTTGCTGACGCGCTCGCGCACCGATTGGCAGCCGCCTGCAAGGAATATGATGGTGAGACAACTGAGTAAGATTTTTCGTGCAATCATTTGATTAGATAGTGTGAAGTGACGTTGTTCTTATTTCCAGCCAGTGGGGCAGACATTCCTATGTTGAGGTGGGGCAGACATTCTTGTCTGTCATCGCTTTCCAAGCGATTCGGGATTACGGCATGGAATGCCGTGACAAACAAGAATGTCTGCCCCACCGGACGTTATTGTCGCCCGACCGTTAATCGCTAATCGTTATGACCGTTTGATTTCTCGCACCGGCTTTCCTGTTTCCGCTTCCATTCTTCGGATCGCGTCCTTGCTCATCAGCTTGCGTGCCCCGCCAACCACACGATCCCAATCAAATGCCGGGCCGGGGTCCTGTTTTTCGGCCTGAATGTGATAGTGCCCGATCACGCCCTGAAAGCGATCAAACTGCTCGCGGGTGAGGACGTGCGGGATGAGCTTGCCGTTTTCGTCTTTGGGATAGTCACACTGAATTTTCGGCAACGCCGTACACAGCGCCGCGGTGAGGCGGGTGAGCGAATCGTACTGCTCAGGGGTGAAATCGTATTGAACGTATGGGTTACCTTGAATTTCCCCACGGATCAGTTCCTGCCGCGCCGGCCCGCCGGCATAATCGGGATTGCGGAGCAGCTTGCGACGTGCGTCGGGAATGTCGAGCTTCACTTGGCCGGCAGCATCTTTTGAATACCACTGACTAAGCGGCCCGGCCACCGTGTGGTAAGCGCCCATATGAGCAATTTCCACACCCACGCTGCGGCTGTTGGCGATCGTTGCATGCCAGGCGCGTTCCTTCAAATCCATCGTTTGATAAATGGTTCCATCGACATCCACCATGAACTGCACGCTCAACCCGCGCAGGTCGTGCAGCACCTTGAAGCACTGCGCGCTGGTTCCGCACACGTCGTAATGCATGACGAACTGATCGACCTTTTGCTGAACCAATTCAAGCGGCCATCCCCCGCCTTGCACCTTTGAAATTTCGGCATCGCTCAGCACAGCCTTTCGCAAACCATATCGGTTGGGCGAATCCAGTTCGTTTTTAGCTTCCTGCGTGGTGGCTTCCCACGACGACTTTTCAAATGGCACAAATCGGCGCTCGGTGCGATAGGCGTCGTACCCGCCCGGGTCGGTCCAAAGCACCACCGGTGCGCCCGTACGGAAGTAATGTCCGGCGATCACAATCTCATCGCCGAAACGCTTCACCGGCGTGCCGGGCGTAACGGTTTTCGTGCAGCCGGTAAGCAGCACGAGACCGAGGAGAATAACGCCAGCGAGAATAGAGCCGGGCCGCGCGGTAGATTTATTCATAGCAGCCCAGAGTTTTACCCGCTGGATGGTTTGAGGCAACTCGGCCGCCGTGAGGAAACATCATGCAGAACATTCACCCGCAGGAACCGCCGCGGATATTGCTGGCATTGTTGCCTACGCCGATCGTCGAACTGCCGCGGCTGGCGCGATCGATTGGGGCGTCAACCCTTCTCATGAAGCGCGACGACCTGACCGGGCTGGAAATCACCGGCAACAAAATCCGCAAGCTCGAATATCTGCTGGCCGACGCGGTGCGGCAGGGTTGCGACACGATCATCACCAACGGCGGATATCAGTCGAACCACTGCCGCGCCACCGCCGCGGCTTGCGCGCGGTTGGGGTTGCGACCCATCCTGATCCTGCGGGGTCCGCCGGGAAATGCCCCGGGGCGGGTTGGCAATCTATTGCTCGACCATTTATTTGGCGCGCAGATCGAGATGCATCCGCCGCAAGAATACGCCGCCCGGCGCGATCAGCTCATCGACAACGCGATGACCGCCCAGCGTGCCGCCGGACGAAAGCCCTATTCGTTCCCCGTCGGCGGGAGCGTGCCGCTGGGGTCGTGGGGATACATCCGCTGCGTTCACGAACTTTTGCAGCAGTTGCCGGCCGGCGCGCCGACGGATGTTTACGTCGCCGTGAGTTCATCCGGCACGCTGGCCGGGCTCGTCCTGGGTAAGGTGCTATTGGGCGCAACCAACCTGCGTATCGTCGGCGTGCCGATAAGCGATAAACTGGAACTTTTCCGGCCAGATGTAGCGCAGATTGTCAGGCAGACGATCGAACAGTTCTCGCTGTCGGTCGATCCATCGGCCATCGAAATTGAACTCCTCGACGGCTTCATTGGCGACGGCTACGGCCTGCCCACGCCGCAATCGCAAAATGCCATGACGACCGTAGCGAGCCTCGAAGGTATCGCGCTGGATCCGACTTACACCGCCAAGGCGATGGCGGGGTTTCTGCACGCAATTACGACCAGGCATGTGCGCAACGGCGCTACCCCGCTATTCATTCACACCGGCGGGATATTCGGGCTGATGGCGCGGGGGGATTTGGTTGACGAGTGACCAGGCAAGTTGTCTTCAATCGTCAATCGTTAATCGTTAATCGATACTGTGGTTCCAGCCTGATCGCTACAGCATGCTTACTTTAATCGCCGCCAACTTGCCATCGAGAAATTCCTGTAAGAAACCCGCCGCCGCCACGGCATCGAGCTGCTGCTTCTTTCGCCCGCGCGTAAGCTTCTCTCCGGCGCGCCTTCGATCATTCAACTGCTGCTCGGCGGCGAAGGAACTCAGCCGCTCGTCAACAAACACAATCGGAACGTGGCACTGCGTCGATAGCGTCTTCGCCCAATCAATCACCTGCTTGGCCGCCGGGCCGAGCGTGTCATCCATGTTTAATGGCAGGCCCAGGACGATTCGCTGCACCTGTTCCTTGGCAATGATCGCCATCACAGGCGAAATGGCGTGAAGCGGATCGCTGACCTCAAGCACCTCAATCGGCGTGGCAAATCGGCCGCCTTCATCGCTCATCGCGAGGCCGACGCGCCTGCTGCCTAAATCAATCGCCAGTGTGCGCATTCGATTTTCCCCGTCCTGGTACTCCGGGAGGGGGCAGGGGGAGGGCGGAACGTTCATTACGCGGTTCGCAATCGACCAGGCCCGCGGCCGCCTCATTGAGTACCAAAAGTGAGAAGCCGCTCTTTCGCCAAAAAGAACCCTCCCCCCGACCCCCTCCCTGAGTACATGAAGGGGGAGACTACATAAACTTCTCGCCGTACTTTTCGCGTACTTTCGCCACCAAATCCTTCACGCGTTGCGCTTCGGATTTCGGGCAAACCATCGTCGCATCTTTGGTGTGGACGATGATCATGTCGCTCACACCGAGCAGCGAAATCAGATGTTCCGGATCGCGGCTGAGGATGATGTTGCTGTCGGAGTCCACGAATACCGACATCGCCGCATCGGCGGCGTTTTCGCTGGCGTCGACCGGCAGCGTCTCGGCCAGCGTCGTCCAACTGCCGACGTCGAGCCACTGCACATCCATCTCCACCACGTAAACCGCCGCCCGGCCTTTGCCCTGGCTGGCGGGTTCCATCACGGCGTAATCGATGCTGATCTTGGGGAGCCTGGTGTAAACATCGTTCAAAACCTGCTGCTGCGCGGGCGTATCCCACGCAGCGGCGATTTTGGTCAGACCGTCGTAGCTGGCCGGCAGGTGCGTGGCCAGTTCATTCAGCACCGTATCGGCGCGCCAGACAAACATGCCGCTGTTCCAGTAATAGCGACCGGAATCGACGTAGCGATCCGCCGTCGGTTTATCCGGCTTTTCTTTAAAGGCGATGACCTTGTGCGCGCCCGCCACCTGCGGCAGCGCTTCGCCACGCTGCACGTATCCCAGACCCGTGTGTCCGAAGCTTGGAACGATGCCGAACGTCACCAGCGCGTTACGGTTGGCCGCGACGACATCGAAAGCGGTGCGCAAGGCCTTTTGAAAGCGGTCGACCGGCTCGATCACGTGGTCGGCGGTTACGACGGCGAACACGGCATCCGGATCGCGCTTGGCCAAAACCGCCGCGGGAAAGCCCACGGCGTTAGCGGTATCTCGCCCCGCGGGTTCGCCCAGCAGGTTCTGCTGCGGCAGTTCCGGCAGGTTTTGGGTGATGGCCGACCGCCACCCTTCTCCGGTGCAGACATAGATGCGTTCCGGGGGAAGCATGCCGCGCAGACGGTCGTAAGAAAGCTGTAGAAGACTTTTGCCGCCGACGACGGGAAGGAGCTGTTTGGGCTGCGCGCCGCGCGAAAGCGGCCAAAGCCGCGCTCCCGATCCGCCCGCCATGATGACGCCGTATTCCATTGATCAAAACCTGCGTGAAAACTTCGCTTCGTTCAAATCGGTTTGGAACGAAACAGTATACCCCACCCGCCTGCCATTGCACACGCCGGCATCGCTATACAACACACACACTCGGGTCGAACGCTCATTTGTGGTATTTACTTGACCAACAATTCAGATTAACACGAAGAATCGAAGCAACGAACACCCCGTCTGGCGCGACGGGCGTGAACATCGCGCGCGGTGACGCTTCACCGGCACAATCGCCGATCGAGCGGCGATGCCTAAATCCGCTCCGCTGCGCAACAATCAGTGATGCCCCGATACCGCCGGGCAAATTTCCCGTGATCATCTTCCTTTAATCTTGAGTCGTTAATCTGCCCTTCAACGAATCAGGCTAATCGCCCTCTTCGGCGATCGCGCGAGACTGTTCTGTCGCCATCTTTTGTTTCGGTCCCCGTAGTTCACCGTTTTCTGCATCGGAGTATTGTCATTACAACTCGATCCCTCAACTCCCGTCACGGGAGCGTCGTTTCCATAGAAATCATGGAATCCCGCAGACACTTGGCCGCAGCTCCTAATTCGCCCACGGCCGATCTTCCGTGGAATATCGAGCAACTGAGCGCCACTTGGCAGCGCCCGGCATTTTCGCCCGATGGCAAAAAACTGGCTTTTGTTGACGGTGAGTACGGCGATGCTTGGGAGATCGATCTCGCCACGCGCGCAAAGCGCAACATTACCGCCCGCCTGAATCACGCCGCTGGATGGCTGCGCGTGCAGTACCTCGCCAACGGCGATTACATGCTCACTGGCCCGAACGTGTTCGTTGATTCGTACACCTCTCGCTGGGAGCAGGCCGAACTGTGGGTGCTACCCGCAGGCAGCCCGACGGCCCCCGTGACGCGGCTTAATCAGCGGCTGAACGAAGGCGCGGCGGTCTCGCGCATTTCGAATCGCATTGCGTTTGCCACCAAACGCCACCAATACCCAGCCGACTTTACCAATGGCGGCACGCGCATCTACACCGCCAACATCAGCTACCAAAATGGCAAGCCGGTGATGCTGAACAAGAAGCAGGTCTCTTTCAGCAACGGATCGTTTGAAACACAAGACTTTCGAAACAACGATTCCGAAATCACGCTCCCAAGCTACGGCAACGGCACTTCCAAAATCTTCACCGTAAAGACTGCAACCGGCGCCTTCACCACGATGCGCAGCGTAACCGGCGAATACAATGAACCCGAAGGCATCTTTCCCAACGGCCAATACACACTGGCCGAATCCAGCCGCGATAGACTCATCCCTGCCGGTGCGTCGCTCGGTAAATACCTTGACGTCTGGCAAGTCCGTCTTTCTCCCGGCAGCGACGATACCCGCCGGCTCACTCGCTTCGGCGACTACCCCGGCTTTAGGGCCAGCAACCCCGTCGTAAGCCCCGACGGCAAATCCATCGCGTTCCAGCAAGCCAGCATCAACGATATTCCCGGCGTGGGCAGTGGCGTCTTCCTCATGCGGCTCGACGCGACACCCGCCAGACCCTCCATGCGTTTTTCTGACGTCTTTGACGCGATTCCGATCAACTCCGGATGGACCGTGCAACGCTCGACCACCGATGGCAGCCATATGACGCTGACCACCAGCGGCGGCCGCGCCGTGCTCGGCAAGAGCAAAGACGGCTCCGCCGGCACCATCAGCCTCACGCGCTCCATCGACACGCGCGGGTTGAAAGACCTTTCCGTGCGGTTTTCGGCCAGCCAGTCGGCCGCCAGTTTTGAGAAAACCGATTCGCTCAAGATCGAGGTCAACAGCGGCCAGGGATGGGTACGACTGCTCACCGACAGCCAGCAATTCCGCGGCGTCGACAACGCCAGCGGCGAGAATTTCGCCTCTTCCGCCGGGCAATTGGCATCGGTCTCCACCGGTTACCTGGCCTTGCCCCGTAGCGCCGCAAACCGCGCTAATGTACAAATCCGCATCACGGCTCGCATGGATTCTGCCAATGAGAAGTTCATGCTCGACGGCATCTGGGTCGCCGGCACCCCGTCCAGCACCGCACCCGCCGCCGCCGCTCGTGCGGTGACGACGCCTGCACGTTTCCCAGCCACCTTCGCCTTTCACCGAACCATCGACGACCAGAGATTCCTGGCGGAATTTTCTTGATTGGCTTGTTTGGCTCGCCGCTGCGCTTTCACACGTCCGTCACGCGCTTCGTGCCGCCGGTGTTTCGTGTTCAATCGACGCCAACGACCAGCGCGCTGTTTTTGCTGCCGAAGGCGATGCAATTACACAGCGCGACTTTCGTTTCGCACGCGCGGACGGTGTTGGCGACGTAGTCGAGGTCGCAATTGACGTCGCGCTCATCGAGATTGATCGTTGGATGCACCATCCCGCGGCGGAGGCTCAGGATCGTCGCGGCGATGCCGGCGGCGCCGCATGCGCCTTGCGGGTGGCCGATCATGCTCTTGGTGGAGCTCATTGGGATTTGCTTGGCGTGCTCGCCGAGGGCTTTGTGCATGGCGAGGGTTTCCATGCGGTCGTTCAATTCGGTGCTCGTGCCGTGCAAGTTCACATACCCAATCTGTTCGCGGTTAATCCGGGCATCGTTCAGCGCCAATTCGATGGCACGCACCGGCTCGGCCACATCGGGCGCGATTTGCACACGGTGGAACGCGTCGCACGTGCTGGCATATCCCAGTATTTCCGCCTGCGGCTTCGCCCCGCGCGCGACGGCGTGATCGAACGACTCGAGGATAAACATCCACGCGCCCTCCCCGAGCACAAAACCGTCCCGGTCGGCGCTGAAGGGGCGCGACGAATCGCGCGGGTCCTCCCAGCGGCGGGTGGACACGACGCGCATTTTCTCAAACGCGTGCAGGATGCCCGGCGAAATCGGCGCATCAGCCCCGCCGGCGAGCATCATGGGGACGACGCCATTGCGGATGAGCATCGTCGCGTAGCCGATGGCATCGGTGCTGCTGGTGCAGCCGGTGCTGAGCACATGGCTCGGTCCGCGCAGGTGAAGGGCGATCGAAAGTTCGCTCGACAGATTGCCGTGCGTGCCGGCGGTAATGGAGAACAGCGACGGGCTGCCGCGGGTGAAGAACTGGCGATACTGCTCTTCCACAAACGCCAGCCCCCCGCCGCCGGTGCCCAGGGCTACACCGATGGTGCGTTGCAGTTGGATGTCGTCGGGGTGGATGGTGAGGTTGGCGCTGGTAAGGGCTTCGCGGCTGGCGGCAAGGGCCAGTGGAATCATGCGCGGCACGCGGCGGGCGTCGATGGCGGTCATGACCGTCAACGGATCAAACTCGCGCACGGCGGCGACGGCGGAGGTCTTGAGATCGCCAAACGCATCCCCCGCCGGCCGCGATAGACCGCTCTTGCCGGCCAGACACGCATCGGCAAAAGCACCCGCGCCGATCCCGTTCGGGCTGACGACACCGATACCCGTGATGACGACGCGATGGCACGACATGGGTGACAAGATCAACCGTTGTACGCTCGCGACACCGCGCACGGCAAGGCCGGCGACGAAACATTCGCTCGCTGGGTCTAACGCTCGTTGTGGTAACTACTTGACCAAAAATTCAGATTGACACGAAGAATCGAAGAAACGAAGAAGACCTACAAGCCGCCGATGTTCGCAGGTGCACTTCAATAATTTCGAGTGATTCCACTTTTGCAAACAATCGTCGTTGCTTCGATTCTGCTTCGAAAATAGCCGCTGGTTTGGTGTTGTGGTTGGTAGGCGGCGCAGCACGGGCGTCTCGCCTGTGAACGCGGTACACCGCGTTGACTTTCGTGTCGGCTCTCCCGAAGCGCGATATCGCCGTTGCGACCATGCTTGAGTACAAGCATCATCGGCGAGACGCCGATGGTACGGAATTTTCATCCTCTCAGGGTGAAGCACAGCGTCATGTTCAACTTCGTGTCCAAAATAATATGTATTAATTAAACGTGCTATGAAGATAATTTCTGCGCGTCACGGGCTTCTCCCTCAGCTTTCCACAAATCAGCTCTCGCATGATGCCGTGATCCGGCATCGCAAGCAGTGCTTCGGTCGTCATTAAAGGTGTGTCAGATAACGTCATGGTGATCTCCCACCAACAATTTATCACGCAAATCGCTTAAATCACCAGTAATGAATAGCCGACCGGCATCTGCTATTCTCGCGATGCGTGTCTGATCGCCCCATTCAACGCCTCTCCCCCGCCGAGCGACGTCGCCTTTTGCCGCGGCCGACGTTTGATGATGCGCTGCCCGTCGTTCAACAGCGCGACAGAATCGCCAAGGCGATCCAAAATCATCAGGTCATCATCCTCTGCGGCGAAACCGGGTCGGGTAAAACGACTCAATTGCCTAAGATCTGTCTCGAAATCGGCCGCGGGGTGGATGGGCTGATCGGTCACACCCAGCCGCGGCGGATTGCGGCTCGGTCGGTCGCGGTACGCATTGCACACGAACTGCAAAGCGCGATCGGCCATGTGGTCGGATACAAGGTTCGGTTCAGCGATCATGTGACCCCCAATTGTTACATCAAGCTGATGACCGACGGCATTTTGCTGGCCGAGACGCAAAGCGATCCGCTGCTGCGGCAGTACGATACGCTTATTATTGATGAGGCCCACGAGCGTTCGCTCAATATTGATTTTCTCATCGGCTACCTCAATCAACTTCTGCCCAAACGGCCTGATCTCAAGCTCATCATCACCAGCGCCACGATCGACCCGCAGCGGTTCAGCCGCCACTTCAGCAATGCGCCAGTGCTCGAAGTTTCCGGCCGAACGTTTCCGGTGGAAACGCGTTACCGCCCGCTCACCAGTGGCGACCCGGAAGAAGAAGAACTGCAGATGCCCGATGCAATCCTCGCCGCGGTGGACGAGGTGGCGGCGTGCGGGCCCGGCGATGTGTTGATTTTCCTTCCCGGCGAGCGCGACATTCGCGATGTCGCCGAGTTGCTTCGCAAACATCATCCGCCGCAAACGCAAATTCTTCCGTTGTATGCCCGCCTGAACTTTGACGAGCAGATGCAGGTGTTCCAGACCAGCCCGCAGCGGCGCATTGTTCTGGCAACCAACGTAGCTGAAACCAGCGTGACCGTGCCCGGCATTCGTTACGTGATCGACCCCGGCTTGGCCCGCATGAGCCGCTACGCCGCCCGAACGAAGGTGCAGCGGCTGCCGATCGAAAAGATCAGCCGCGCCAGCGCCAACCAGCGTGCGGGCCGGTGCGGGCGAACCGGGCCGGGGGTTTGCGTTCGGCTCTATAGCGAAGACGACTTCGCCCGCCGCGAGGAGTTTACTCAGCCGGAAATCCTCCGTACCAACCTCGCCGCCGTCATTTTGCAGATGGCGGCGCTGCGACTGGGCGAGGTGAGCCAGTTCCCGTTCATGGATCCCCCCGACCCGCGGCTGGTGCGCGACGGCTACGCCACGCTGCACGAGCTGGGCGCGATCGATGAGAACAACGCGCTCACGCCAACCGGGTACAAGCTGGCGCGGTTGCCGGTCGACCCGCGCATCGGCCGAATGGTTCTCGCCGCCGTCGATGAAGATTGCCTGGTCGAGGTGCTCATCATCGCCGCGGCGCTGAGCGTACAAGACCCGCGCGAGCGCCCGCTGGATAAAGCCGACTCGGCCGATTCCCATCACCAGCGTTTCAAGGACGACCAGAGCGATTTCATCAGCTATTTAAAACTTTGGGACTACTATCACGATCGCGCCCAACACTTATCGCACAATCAGCTTCGCAAGCTGTGCAAGGCCGAGTTCCTCAGCTACGTGCGATTGCGTGAGTGGCACGAGGTGCATCATCAATTAAGGCAGATCGTGGCGGAGATTGCGCTCCCGCGGCAGCGCAGGCGGGGGCGCGCTCGCGCGGAGCGCAGCGGTGCTCCCCGGCGGTGAGTTGTTCGTGCGGAATCTCATGGCGTTTTTTCACAGGGCGACCGCATGTGGCCCGAATGACGAGCCGCAAGCGTCCGCGACCAGTGGTGTGATTGCAGGAATCGGGTCGCTGACTCTCGCCGCTCGTCATAGGCGGTGGCCCTATCAGTCCCGGCCCGTTCTCTGTGAGCAATACACGTCTTCACCTTCTTCCTGACAGACGCGTTCGATGGTGTCATCAGAAACCGTGAGGTGCGAAAACTCCGCGAGGTTCTTTGACGCTCGATCGAACGACCAACTCGTCCCCGCCAAGGCCAGCAATCGTCTCGCGCCCGGCGTGATCGAACGCGCGTTCACATCACCCCAGTCGTCCAGCGGAATAACCCCGCGGTGACATGCCCGACAGTGATACCGGCGACGCGCAACGGTGATATGCCCGACGACGCTCAGGATGCAACGCTCGTCGCACGCTTTGAACTTCGTCTTGCCGCCGCAAGAGCAGGGGCGGATGCAGGCCCCTTTTTTTTTGCCTCGTCTCGGGCGCCGGCGGCGGCGGTCAACATGTCTCGCAGATGCTGCATCCCCTTGTCCAGGATAACCGCTTCAAGACAGGTAAACCCCTGACCGTGCGGTGCATCATCGGCCGCTTTGTCCAGCGCTTGAAGGGTCAACACCGCCTGTTCGGCTGCAAGACGTTCACGGGGCGAAAGCGAAGAAAAGTCCATCAAAGGCCTCCATGCCAGGGTTATCAACGCATTCTACAAAATCTACCCGGCTGGCGCGCTACACCCTTGGAAAGGTTGCGCGGCGAAGGTCAATCTTTTAGTGCACCAGCGACCATTCCCGCCATAATCTGCCTGCTGAAAATCGCGAAGAGCAGCAGCACCGGCAATGTGCAGATGACGCACGCGGCGAAGGTCAGGCCGTACTCGCTGGCGTAGCTGGATTGAAATAACGCGACACCCACCGGCAGCGTGAATTGTTCCACCGAGTCGGTGAACACCAGCGGCGAGAGGAAATCGTTCCAAGAACCCAGAAACACGAATATCGCCAACGTGGCCAGCACCGGTCGCGAGATCGGCAGCATCACGTGCCAATAGATGCGCAGCATCGAGCAGCCGTCAATGGCGGCGGCTTCTTCGAGTTCTCTCGGAACTGACTTGAAGAACGCATGCAGCAAAAACACGCCGAACGCGCTGGCGCCGTGCGGCAGAATGAGCGCCAGCGGCGTATCGATCCAGCCGAGCTTGTTCAGAATCATGTATAGCGGCACCAGCAGAATCTGGCCGGGCACCATCATGCACGCCAGCGACAGCGTGAAGATCACCCGCCCGCCTGGCGGCTGAACGCGCGCCAGCGCGTAGGCCGCCAGCGACGTCACCGTCACCACTAGCAGTGTGACGGACGTCGACACAAACACGCTGTTGAACAGCCAACGCAGAATCGGCACTTCTTCGGGGTTGGCGGCGATGTGCCGGTAGTTTTCCAGCGTCGGCGTCTTGGGAAGTATGCTCTCAAATTTCACCACTTCGCCGTCGGGCTTGAAAGACGTAAGGATCATCAGCACGACGGGCGCAATGCCGAGGAACGCCGCGAGGACGGCGATGATCTCGAGTTTGGAAAACCGGTTGTTCATCGTTCACGCATCATGCGAAATTGAAAGGCGGCGAAGACGGCGATCACCAGAAACAGCAGCCAGCTCATCGCCGCGCCGTAGCCGAGGCGGTAGAACTGGAACGCGGTTTGATAGATGTATTGCATCGCGACGCGCGTGCCGAGTTCCGGCCCGCCGCCGGTGAGGATGAACGGCTGGCCGAACACCTGGAACGCGCCGATGAGATTCATCACCAGCGAAAACAGCAGCGCCGGCCGCAGGAGCGGTAGCGTGATGCGCGCGAACGCGCGCCAACCAACGGCGCCGTCGATGGCGGCGGCCTCGTAATATTGCGCCGGGATCTGCTTCAACCCTGCCAGCAGCACCAGCATTGGCCCGCCGATGGTCCACCACAGCGTCATCACGACGATGCCCGTCATCGCCGTCAGCGGAGTATTCAACCAGCCGATCGGTTCGACGCCGAGCGGCGCCAACAGCGCGTTAAGCAGGCCGAATTCTTTGTTGTAAAACCATCGCCAGATAAGACTGACGACACTGACAGAGACCACGCTCGGGGCAAAAATCGCAATACGGTAGAACATCTGCCGCTTGCCGTTGACCGCTTCCACGGCCACCGCCAAGAGCAGCGCCAGCGGGATGGTGATCGGCACGCTCATCACGACAAACAGCGTGGTGGCGCGCAGCGATTTCCAGAAATACGCATCGCCCAGCGCCTCGGAATAGTTTTCCATCCCGATGAACTTCGCCGGTTCTGGCGAGAGCATGTCGTACTGCATGAAACTCAACACCAGCCCGTAGATGAGCGGGCCGAGCAGAAACGCGCCGAAGAGCGTCAGGTACGGAAGCAGAAACAGATACCCTGCCCAACGCCGGCGGATCATGGCGCGCTCCCGGTGTTCCAATGCTCGTAGCGTGTCATGACGCGCTGAATGTTGGTCGTCGCGTCGGCCAGCGCCTCCTGCGGCGTGGCGCTACCGCGCAGCACACGGTCGCACGCCAAATCGAATTCCACTTGATACTCCACCGTAAACGGCGTGCTGGGCATGTACGTTACGTACGGAATTTGCGTCGCGAATGCCGCTTGTGCTGTCATGGCGGCGAAGCGTTCGGTTTGCCGCAGCGACCGGCGGACAGGGATCTGCCCGCCGTCGGCCCAGTCGAGGCTGTGATCGGAGAGAAACTTTAGAAACGTCATCGCCGCCCGGGTCTGGCGGTCATCCAGCCCGTTGCGAATGCACAGGTTATGCGTCCCGGCCCACACCGCCGGTTGATTGCCGACGATGACCAGCGGCGCGGCGCCAAATTCAAGATCGGTTTGCCGCCGCAACTCGGGCAACATGAAAATTCCCTCCCACACCATTGCGACGCGGCCTTGCCTGAAGCCGATCATGCCGGCGAGGTTCTCGATTTCTGGAACGAGCTTTTGCTCGACGATCAGCCCCGCCATGAACGACATCGCCTCACGGCAGGCCGGCGAGTCGAGTGTTAATGCCCCGGTGGCGTCGTCGAAGATGCGCCCGCCGTATTGGCTCATGATGCTGTACATGATCACGCGAAACCAGCCCAGGACGAAGCCCCACTGCGCGACCCCGCCGTCGCCGGCACGTTTGAGGCGATGGAGCGCTTCAACAAACTCTTTCTGCGTCTGCGGCGCTTTGGCAATGCCGGCGTCGGCGAACAACCTGCGGTTGTAGAACATTCCCAGTGGATGAACGTCCAGCGGCAGCGCGTAGTGCTTGCCGGCGCGACTGGTTTTGGCCAGCACGTTCGGATCGAGATCGTCCATCGGCACGCGGCCGTCGGTGAGCATCGCGTCGATCGGCGTCATCAAACCGGCGCGGTAGAAGCGATCGATCTGGTCGCTGTGCAGCACGAAAACATCCGGCGCGCGATCACCAAGCCCGGCGACGAAAAGTTTGTTGTAGTAGGTGCCCCAGTCCATCCGCTGCATGGTGACTTGAATGTTCTCATGCTGCTGATTAAATTGCTTGATGATGCGCAGCATGGTGCGGCCGTCGGGGCCGGTGAAGCCGTTCCAGAATCGCAGATGGATCGCCAAAGAACTGCGCCGTTCGCACCCCACCACCGCCAGCGCGGCGGCTGCGGCCGTGCGGGCGAAATCCCGACGAGAAATTGAGCGTTCGTCCCTGCCCACGGTTGTTTTGCGTGCGCTATCGCTTGCGTTCGATCGCCGCCGGCGATTGCTGCACGGCCCGGATGTGCGCCAGATCAAACTTCGGCCGGCGGTCAAATGTGTACAGCCCGTTCATCTCCTGAAACACATCGGTAAGCTGCGTGTAGCAGTAGCCGAACATGTCGGGGTTATCGAGCAGCACCTTCATGAGCGCTTCGATGCGATTCTGCGCCTCGGCGCGCGAGCCGGCGCGCTGGCCGTAACCCCACGAAGCGCCCTTGGGCGCTTCATCGCACCACCAAGTTCCGCCGAACTCGCTGATAAAGTACGGCTGCCCGCGATACGCGCACGACATCGGCCGTTCGTCCGTGAGATTGATATACGGCTTGCCCTGGGCCAAACCGGCGAGCTGCTCGCGGAATTTTTGCGGATCCTGCTCGTAGTTGTGGCTGTCGTAAATATCGGTCTCTGGCATGCGGTGCGCGTAGCCGGAAGCATCGATGACCGGGCGAGTGATGTCCATCGCCTTGGTGGCCAGGAACATAGCGGCGGTGATATCGTTGAGCGCCGCGTGCCGATCGGTCATCGGCTGGCGCGTTTCGTTCAGCGGGCACCACCCAATGATGCTCGGGTGCGAGTAGTCGCGCTCCAGTTCCTCCAGCCACTGCGCCGCAACGGCGGCGCCGGGTTGGTTATCGTGCAGCACATCGTTGCCCCACATGCCCCAGTCGGGGAACTCGCCCCAGCAGAGGTAACCAAGTCGGTCGGCGTGATAGAGGAACCGTTCTTCGAACACTTTCTGGTGAAGCCGCGCGCCGTTGAAGCCGGCTTCGATGGATAGCGTGATGTCCTGAATCAGTGCCTCATCGCTGGGCGCGGTGAGGATGCCGTCGGAATAAAATCCCTGATCGAGCACCAGCCGCTGGAACAGCGTTTCGCCGTTGAGCTTCACGGCTTTGCCGTCGATGCTGATCGAGCGCAGGCCGGCGTAGCTTTCTACGGTGTCGACGACGGATGCATCGTGATTGAGCAGTTCCAGCCGCAACTTGTAAAGGAATGGCGCCGCCGGCGACCACGGTCGCACATGGCCCTCGGGCACTTGTAGCGTCATTCGCCCACTGCTTGAGCCGTTGAGCGCGGTCGTGATGCGCGCCAATTCGGTATCGCCCGAGAGCAGCGTCGCTCGCGCCGACATCCTGGTTGTGTTCCCGCACACGGGCTGATCGAGGTGGAACGCGGCATTGGGCAGATCGGGCGTGATGCGGCAGCGCTTCAAATAAGTTTGCGGCACAGGCTCGAGCCACACGGTCTGCCAGATGCCCGTGGTGCGTGTGTAATCGCAGCCATTGTTGGCGAACGCGGCCGCCTGCTTGCCGCGTGGCTTGGGGCGGCGCATGTCGTCGCGGGCGCGCACGACGATCGTCGCGGTGTCGCCGGCTTTCACTACATCGGAAATCTCTGCCGTGAACGGCGTCCACCCCCCGCGGTGCCGGGCTACTTCCTGGCCGTTCACCCACACGGTCGCTTCTTCATCCACCGCCTGGAAATGCAGCAGCAGCCGTTGGCCAGCCCACTTCTTCGGGATCTGCATCGCGCGGCGATACCACACGGCGTTGAGGAAATCTGTGTTCCCTACTTCTGACAGCTTCGATTCCGGGCAAAATGGGACGACGATGCTCCCCGACAGTTCGCGATCGCGCAGCCCACGTTCCAGCCCGCTGTTGCCGACATCAATTTCGAACTGCCAGCGACCGTTGAGGCATAGCCACTCGGCGCGCACAAACTGAGGGCGCGGATATTCCGAGCGCGGCATGTCGGCTGATTTGTCGTGCTGCCTGGTTACCATGACCATCCAATTCGAGTACGGCTATCCATTTACACGCCCATTCACAGCACATGCGGCGTGCCCGACGGTTCGTTGAGCAGCGTACCGGTATCGAGCGGGCTGCCGAAATTGGGTGAGTCGTCAGCGTTCCAACTGAACTGCTGCACGCGCACGTCGCGCACGCCGGTAAAATCGCCGGGCGTGTTGTGGGCATGGAACACGATCCAGTCTTCGAGCATATCGGGTGATTTCACGAAACTCGCATGCCCCACGCCGACGACTTGCGATGTCTTGGAGAATACCGGGGTTGGTTTTTTCGTCCAACTCGCCGCCGACAGTGGGTTTGTGCCGGTGAGCGTGAGCTGGCCGAGAGCGTATTCGTTCGTCCAGAATCCGCTGGCTGAATAGATGATGTGCAGCTTGCCGTTCTTCACCAGCGCCGTGGGCCCTTCAACAAGGGGCAGTCCGTGCTGTTCCCACGAATAGGTGGGGAATGCGATGAGCGAGCGATCGGTCGACAGCGTCCACGGGTTGGACATGCGCGCGATGTACAAATCCTGGCGGCCGTCGACGAAACCCTGCCAGCCGCTCCACACGAAATAGCGATTGCCTTGATATTCGAGCACCGAGCCATCAATGGCCCAGCGGTCGGTCAGCGCCGCGATCTTGCCCTTAAACACGTAAATGCCCTGCGGGTTGGCGGTGGCCGCTTCCAGCACATACATGCGGTGGTTGGCGTTGGCGCCGTCGTCGGCGGCGAAGTAGACGTACCACTTGCCGTCGAGCAGGTGCAGTTCAGGCGCCCAGAGGTTTTGCGAGTAATTCGTGCCCGGCGGCGGTTGGTAGATGAGCACGCCGGGCGTGCTCGCCACGCCTTGCAGCGTGGGCGAACGGTGGACGTACAGCCGTCCCCCGTCCGACCGAATGTAAAGGTACTCCCCCTCATGCTGCACGACCCACGGGTCGGCCCCTTCGGCGGCGATGCGATTGTTAATTTGCATGGTGGTTGAAGCGGAATCAAAGAGTGCGCTGCGGGGAACCAACTGCCGCGACTGCCCCGGCGGCGTCCAGTCAAGCTGCGCGACGGCTTCGGTGGTGCGATCGTAAAACTCCATCCGAAAATCAACGCGCTGCCCGCCGGTGAGCGAGATATTCGCCGAATATTCCGGCACCGCCTGTTGCTGACCGAAGTTGGCCGCCAGCACGGTAAAATCATCGAGCGAAACGTTTCCGTCGCCGCTGAAATCACCTTGATCAAACGTGCTTTCGTTCAGTCCGAAGTTGGCGGCAAGCACCGTGAAATCGTCCAGGGTCACCTGATGATCGCCCGACGCATCGCCGGCAAACCGCGGGCGGTCGGCCCATTGATCGATGAGCAGTTGGCCGCGCACCCACAGACGGACGCCGTCATCGGCGCGAGCGTGAAACGTGTGGACGCCGGTCGCGACCGCCTGGATCTGCCCCGTCCACCGGACCGAAAACGTGTCGGCCCCGACGAACCGAGGCAGCGGCGACTTCGTGGGCAGCGACAGGTTAATCTGCGGATCGGTTCGGGTGAATTTGAGCGAGGTAAGATCGGCGTTGTTGAAGTATTCCCCGCGCAGACCATTGCCGACGAGCAGCATCCGGCCTTCAAGGGGTTCGATCATGGTCTGCCTTTGCGGTTTGGTCATGGCGCATTCGCCCCGCTGGGCAATTTCTGGGGTGATCTGGTCGGCCCGACAATTTCTAAAACGATTTCGCCGGCGCGATCGGTTGTAACATGCATACGATCAATCGCCAGGTCGCGTTCGTGCCCGCCTTCGAGATTGCGGTGTATGTGATAAACGCAAAACAATTCCGAGCCATCCGGCGAGGCGATCACGCTGTTATGCCCCGGACCTGATACCTCAGTTGTGCGCTTCAGTACAGGGTTAAGTGGCGATTTTTTCCAAGGCCCCATTGGGCTTTTCGAAGTGGCGTAACCGAGCGCGTAATCAGGATCAAAAAATCCTCGCGCCGAGTACATCATCACGTAGGTATCGCCGTTGCGAAAAACGAACGGCGCTTCGTTCCACTCATTGCCTTCCCATTCGGCGTCGGGCCGGGTGCAGAAAACCGGCTCACCCTTCACTGATAGTAAATCGTCGCTCAGGCGAACGACGTGCAACTCGCTTTGCGGATTTTCTGATTTGTCCAAGGCAAAGTAGAGGTACGCCGAGCCGTCAGCATCGATGAACGGATGCGCATCGATCACCGCCTTACCGAAATCGAGCAGCGGCGCTTTAACATCAACGAATGGGCCGAGAGGCGAATCGGCCCGCGCCAGCGAGATGCGATGGCTTTGTCGCTCGCCTTCGACAGCGCCGAACGAGCTGTAGAAAAGATAGAACGCCCCTTTGTGTTCGATCACTTCCGGCGCCCAGAAGTGTTCACGGCCCCAGGAAGTGTTCGTTTTGCGAAACACGAAGCCGGCGTCGTCCCAGTGCACCAGATCATTCGATACCAGCGCTTTGTAGCCTTCGCCCGGCGCGTTGGTGCCATAGGCGTAATATTTGCCGGCGTGACGGATCACCATCGGGTCTGGGAGATTCTTCGCAACGGGGTTGACGTATTTACCATTCTGTGATCCGAGCGGCGATCCTTCGCGATCGGGCGAATGCGCGCTTGGCGCACCGTCGGCGGCGAGGGCCAGTGTAAAACAGGTGATGAACAGAATGATCATGTGCAGGAATCGCTTGGTGAGTCGTAAGCATCCATCACTGCGTCGCATCAGTGAGCGGTGTTGTACGGCCGGAGGGGACATCATACCGCACCCGCCACATGGTTTGTGCACGCCAGAACGGCCCCACCGGCGCGATGCGCGGGCCGATGGTCTTCCAGGTTTCTTCCCACTGCATCGGCTCGGCGTGTCCATCGGCGAAGGCGTAGTTGGCCTTGCGAATGTGTCGATCGAAGGCCACGTTGCGTTTTCCGGCAACGGATGTCGGCCCGAGCGTGCCGCCCGGCTCACCCGATTCCCACGTGGCAACATGGTGAATGCCCGAGCCGGAACCCGCCGGCCCTTCGGCGAACATGATCACGCGCGATGCCGGCTTGAGTTGCGTTACTTTCACCGCATCCCATGCTTCATTCGACTGGTTGCTGATGTTCAATCGATACGATGCAGGAATATCGTCCGACTTCGGATCGTCCGGCGGATTGGGAAAACTATCCAGCGCGCCCAGCCCGCGAATGCCCGGTTCCCCGTCGGTCGGACATTGATACACGTTCCGTGCACCCTTTACGTACTTCAGCAGCACATAGTCCCAGCCCCACATGGGCGCCTGATAGCCCCATGTGTCGCTCGTGCCATATTCCGACGGCAGCACGGCCCGCACGCCGGCAATAGTGACCGACTTGGTTTTGTCGGTGCGCGCCCTGTTGTTGTACCACGCCTTGGGCATGTAGCCGCTGTGCTCGGAAGAAAACATCACCAGCGCCTGCCCGAGCTGCCGCATGTTCGACAGACACGCGACGGCGTTCGATTGCGATTTGGCCCGGCTCAGCGCCGGCAGCAGGATGCCGATCAGCACGGCGATGATGCCGATCACCACGAGCAGTTCCACCAGCGTAAAGCCGCGACGATTTTGATTTTTGCTTCCGTTCATGACGTTTTACTCCGACAGAAAATTAGAAGAATGCGTGCGCGATGCAACCTCGTGCATCGCGCACGCGTCCAGTTCTCCCTGCTCCTGCCGATCAGCCCTACTTCACTTACGACGGCGCATCAGCAATGTTGCGCCAATCGCCAATAACGCCGCCGTGGTCGGTTCGGGCACGCTGGTGGCGGTGAAGGAATCGAACGCGAACGAAGCCGGGTTGGCCCCGCCGCCCAGGGCGTATACCCCGACTTTGAATCCACCTTCGATGCTCGTCCCACCGCCGAAGCCCTGGCCGGGGCCGGTGACGATATTATCGAATGTAAATCCAGCTCCACCAACCTGTTGGAACGAAACGCCGTTGTCAAAGCTGGCAAACGCCGAAGCGGTGCTGCCATTTCGGATCAGGCGCAACACCACATCGATCGGCGTCACTTGAGGCGATGTGGCGATGCCCCCAATGGCACGGCCGACGATATCGCCGCCCGGCCCTGGTGGAACATTGCCGGGCCACAGGTCCTGGTTTTCCCGCAGCGCCTCGACGGCAATGCCGCCTTCGAACGTGTTGTTAAACAGCGCCAATCGGATCAGGTGATCCTGATCGGTGCCCATCCAGATCCCGCCGCCGTGGAAGTTCTGGTTGAGGCCGGTCACGCGCACTCGTGCTTCGACGGTCGTCTGATCGAAGGCGTCGATCGCCGAGTAGAACATGTTTTTTGCGCTGTCGGGATCGTTCTCAAAATCGCCGAAGGTATCGCCTTCCAGCGTGGAGATCGTCAATCGGCCGCCGCCGACCGAGAAGCCAGCCGGCACGAGGGAATAAACGCTTTCGAAACCCGTCGCCGCCAAGTCGTTGCCGGCACCGTTGAAGTCGAGCGAGATCGCCGACACCGCAAACGCCGAACTCGCCGTCGCCGACATCGCGGCCAGCGCCAAAACAGACATTACATTTCTCATACAGACCCTCCGAACTGCTCCGCCAGCAAGAGGTGATTGCGCCGGCGCAGCGGTCGATTAGTGAAAGAGATGAAGCATACCGCAGGACGCTACGAGCGCCTGCGGCGTTGAGCAAGTTGAGTAAAGAGCATCAGACCCAGCGCGCCGCACAACGCCGGTTCGGGCACTGTTGCCCGGGGTAAATCCGCCGACGAAAGGCCGAAGTTGGCGGCCAGCGCGGTGAAGTCATCGAGGTTGACGGTTCCGTCGTCGTTGGCATCGCCGGTTTCCCACACGCCGGCACCGCCGAAGTTGGCCGCCAACGTGGTAAAATCGTCCAAGTTGACGCTGCGGTCACTGTTGAAGTCGCCGAGAAGGAAGCTGTTGGCGGTAAAGGTGTCGTAATCAAAGGTGCCGGGAATCGACCCATCCGGCCCGCCGAACGCGTACACGCCGACCTTGAACACGCCTTCCACGGTATTGCCCACTCCGGCTATGCCCGGATCGGTCGGGCTGGTGGCGAGATTCGTAAACTTGTAATCGACGGCGGGCCCACCGGCGGGCGACCACGTGACGCCGTCGTCCAGACTGATGGCCGTTCGCACCGTGTTGCCGTTGCGGATGATGCGCAGCACCACCGGCGCCGGCGTGAGCAGCGGCGAGGAGAGCGACGTGAGCCCGAACTGCTTGCCATCAATATCATTGCCGGGACCGGGAATCGTCGCGCCGGGCCAGAGGTCTTCATTCTCGCGGAGCGATTCGAAGCTGATTCCGCCTTCGAATGTGTTGTTGATGACGCCGGCGCGGATGTAATGGTCCTGGTCTGTCCCCATCCACACCCCGCCACCGTGGAAGTTAACGTTGAGGTTGGCCACCGTCACCTTCGCCTGCACGACCGTTCGGCCGAACGGAGTGATTTCGGTGTAGAACATGTTCTTGGCGCTGTCTGGATCGTTTTCGTAATCGCCAAAGGTGTCGCCCGGGAGCGTGTTAAGCGACAGCTTGCCCCCGCCGACGAGGAAGCCGGTCGGATCGAGCTGATACACGGCACCAAAACCGGTGTCGGCCAGCGTCGAGCCGGCGCCACCAAATTGCAGGTTGACCGAACTCACCGCAAAAGCCGCCGGGGCAATGCCCAAGGCGATGGCGGCGCACCACAACGCAGATTTCTTCTTCGTCACGATATCCTCCTCGATTTCCAACTTACCCACCGGCAGCCGGAAGCGGGGCCGACGCGCCAAGTGAATATCTCCAACAAATAGTAAATTACCTTTACAAAATATTAATGGAGGGTATAACCCTTGTCAAGGAATTAATTAAGTTTCTTTTTAATTTTTTGAATCAGCCTTTTCAATGATAAAGTCCGACTCGAAATCCCAGAGTTTGAAGCCGCTTCGGACGCGGCCCCCGAAACGTCCCGTCATGGCGGAACTTCCCCACAGCTTCGAGTCTGCACGAACGGCTTCCCGGCGCGTCCAACCAACCCTTCTGCGCCAGATGAACGAACGCACGATTTTCGAAATCGTGCGCGGCGGCGCGCCGATGTCGCGCGCTGAACTCGCCAGGCGCTCGGGGATGAGCCCCCCCACCGCATCCAAGGCCGTCGCCAATCTTTTGCATGCCGGGCTTTTGGAAGAGTTCGGTTCAGCAAGCCCCGAACGGGGCGCCGGTCGACCGGGCACGCTTTACCGGCTGGGCACCGCCACCGTGCAGGTGCTGGGCGCGGTGATCGACGTCCGGCGGTGCTGCGTGGTCAGCGCATCGCTGGATGGTCAACTTAACGAACACTTCGCGTTCGAATTCGCCACGCCGGCCACCTATGAAGCGATGATCGAATCGCTGGTGACGGGCGCAAGATCGCTGATGGCCCGCCCGAACGTGACGACATTGGGCATCGGCATCAGCACGCCCGGTGAAATTGATCTGCGCAGCCAGACCGTCGCGTTTTCGCCCAACCTGCACATGCTCGACGGCAAATCACCTGCCGCCGACCTGCGCGCCAAACTGTCGATCGAAGCCGTTTTGTTTCACGAAACCGTCGGCACCTGCCTGGCCGAGCGCGCGTACGGCAGTGCCCGCGGCATGAATGATTTTGTGATGATCGGCACCTACGAAGGTTTCGGCGTGTCGATCGTGAGCGGCGGACGGTTAATCGAAGGCAAGAACGGAATGGCCGGCGAAATGGGTCATATCACCGTCGACTGCAACGGCACCATCTGCGGCTGCGGCAATCGCGGCTGCCTGGAAACCGTCGCCACCGACGCGGCATTTTCCAAAGCCATCAGCCATCGCCTCGGCCGGCGCGTGGAGATTGAAGATATCATCCGCCTGGCGCACCGCGGCGAGCTGGATGCGACGGCAGAATTGACCTACGCGCTCGATTACCTGGCCGTAGGCATCGCCGCCGCCATCAACATCTTCAACCCCGAGGCGGTGCTGGTGTGCAGCCGAATGCTCGATGTTTCGCCCACCGCCTGGGACACGCTGCGCGATAAAGTGCGCGAGCGTGCCCTCCGCCCGCTGGTTTCAACGTGTCAGCTCATTCGCGCCGAAGGCAACACGCGGCAAGGCGCGTGCGCCGCCATTGTGTATCACCTGACCCACGCACTCGGGCCGCTCATCGATTGAACGGTTGACGCGGCGCGCCGTCGGGGTTTGCCTGACCGGAAGATACCGGTGTCACCGCTGTTCTTCGATACAAGAACACTTTCACGCTTATTTGCAACGTTTCGTGCACTCACCCCTGCACGCAGAGTTCGGCGTGAGCCGCGGGCGGCGCGGTAGCCGTCTTCCATCGCCTGGCCGATTTCGTACTCGTAGACGGGTTGGCCGAAGTAAGCGAGGTTGTCGGCGGTGATTTAGCGGTCTTTTGCTGCGTCTTCGGTGTTCTCGGCGTTGGTGAGTTTTCGCGGTGTGGCCGTCAGCCCGATCTGTACGGCGTTCGGATTCAGCGCTGTTTGATGCCGTCACACCGGATGATATTCGCGCTGTCGTGCAAATCCTGGTGTCCAACGCTAAAGCCGGCGATGTGCCAAGCATCAACGAACTTTTGCAGCGGCTGCTTGGCACTGCCGAGCCGGATGACTTACTTGAACGCCTGGACGCACTCGAAAGCCATATCAACAACCTCATCGAGGCCAAGTCATGCAGAACCTGAACCAACACCTTCGACAAATTGAACGGCTGGCCGGCGAAGTCGGTGCGGGTGTCCGCTGTCCGACGGGGGACCGCAACGAGGACGCAGCTCAATGCCACGAAGTTAGCACGTAAGTCTGCGCCA
>CAZXLA010000020.1:14614-32558 GCA_964641895.1 uncultured Tepidisphaeraceae bacterium | reverse complement strand
AACTGACGACCAAAGCCTGTTTGCTTGACTGAAAAATGGCACTCGGTTACGGTCGCCCGACTCGCGGAAGTAGTTGTCCGATCCGGCCTTGTGTGGGGCTTTGGACCGGAGCACGGAGAAGCACCCGATGATTCGCACCAGGCTCGCGATGTGGGCGACGGCAGTTAGTTTCGCTGTCCCGACATTGTACAATCCATCGCACGTCGGCGCGCAACCGGCTGGGGTTCCAGCGGCCGGCGCGGCGACTGCCGGCGGGCAAACGGCCCTTCCGGCGACCATTACCGCCAGCCCGAACGCCGACAAAACGCCCGAACGCGAGATCGTTCAGAAATATGTGCAGGAGCAGGTCGAGAAGCTAAAGGCCGAAGACTCGGCGGCGCGTACCAGCGCGCGCGATGCGCTGATCAGCCGAGTAGGCGGCGGCGGCGGGGCGACGACGGCGCATCCGGTGTTCATCGATTTCTTCAGTGGCGAGATCAATACCGAAATTAAGAAGGCGCTGGCGGATCCCAAGCTCGAAACAAGGCTGAACGCGGCGATTGTTGTGGCGCGAATCGCGCCGTCCGACAAAGCCGCCAAGCTCAGCGAAGCCGCGGTTGTCGCGCTGGGCGATCAACAAGCTCCGGTCGTGCTATGGGGAATGAAGGCGGCGGCACAATTGTTGCCCAACGCGCTAATCGTGCAGCCGAAAAACAACCCGCTGCTGGCCAAGATTTCGGAAGTCGGGTTAGCGCGTGCCGGCACAACCACGGTGGTGGAGGCGTACGATGCGCTCACGCTCACCAGTGAAAGCACCGATTCAACGCTGCTTCGCGATCGCATTAAAGAAGCGGAGTGGAAGAAGCTGGTTCCGCTGCTGCTGCCGGAACTGAACAAACTCTGGGCGGCCCGGCTGGACCTTTACGCGACCGGGAAAATTGCCGAGCCGATGGCCGAGGTGATTCCGGCGGTGTTTATCAGCCAGCAGCGAAGCTGGTCGGCGCTGACCCCCGAGCAGCAGGCGGCGACGATGCAAATGCTGCACGACCAGCTCAGCCTCGCCGGCGAGCTTGCGTCGGCGGGGTTGCCGGAGAAAGCCGCCTACACGCGCGTGGTTCAGCGGACTGCCAGCGCGATTCAAGTGATCGCGCAGCAGGAAAACAACAAAGCGTTGGGCGACGCAGCCAGCGCCGCCGTCAAGGTGCAGGAAAATACGCCAGGCCCGGCGATTGGGGCCGCCACGACACAGGTTTTAGCGGCGATCAAAGCGGCTCCAAAGTTTGCCGCCACCAAGCCGCCGCCGAAGGTGAAGAATTAGCACCGGCCGAGAGTCGCCGGGCGCACGTCTGTGAACTACTCGTCTTGATTGAACGGCTTCCGCCACAAGCGGGCGGTTCGATCGGTGGCGTAGGAGGCATTCATGTTGCGATTGGCTTCCATCCCGATTGGGCTGATGCTGCTGGTGCTTGGCGCGCTGTTCTGGTCGGGCAGTGGCAAGGCCCGCAAGGCCGATTTCACCTTTATCAACCGCGGCGACATCATCACGCTGGATCTGAACCTGATGTCGTACCAGCAGGATTTCCGGCTGACTTACGCCATCCGCGAGGGCCTCTATTGCCCGGATCCGGAAACCTACGAACCCATCCCCGCGGGCGCGGAAAGCCATGAAGTCAGCCCCGACGGCCGGGTGTGGACGTTCCACCTTCGCAAGAGCGCCAAATGGTCCAACGGCGATCCGGTCACGGCGCACGATTACATATTCAGTTGGCGGCGGTTTTTTGAAGAGCCGGGCGAGTACACCTATCTCTTTTATTACATCAAGAACGCCAAGGCTTACGAAACCAGCTACACGAGCGGCGAACCGATTGATATTCGATCCGTCGGCATGGAAGCGGTGGATGACTACACCTTCCGCCTCACGCTGAATGATCCGGTTACGTTCCTGCTCGACTTAGTCGCCTTTCCGCCGTTCTATCCGCGCAATGAGCGGTCGATGACTGCGTTTCGCGATTTTAATGACAAGCCGATGATGAATCTGGTGGGCGACTATCTGGCGAAGCAGCAGAAAGACATTAAGAAGCTGACACAGGCGGAAATCCTCGCCGAGTTGCCCGGTTTCGCCGCCCAGAACACCTCGGCCGACACCAAGGCCGCCGTGGCGAAGATGATCCGGTACGGATCAATCAAGCACACCTACCTCAACGAGTACACCCGTCCGCCCAACGTGGTCACCAATGGGCCGTTCATGCTGACGGAGTGGGAATTCAAGCGGCGGCTGTGGCTGGAAAAATCGCCGACGTATTGGGATCGCGACGCGGTGCATGTCAACACGATCGAGATGGTGGTGAACGACAACGTGCTGAGCCAGTTTCTGCAATACGAAGCGGGAACGGTTGATTGGCTTGCCGATATAACGACCGATCTCGCTTCCGAACTGCGCGCCCGCGGGCGGACGGATCTGCGCGCCAGCAAAGCATTCGGAACGGCGTTCCTTACGCTAATGTGCAAGCCACAGTTGCCAAAGAGCATCTTCAACGGCGCCAAGAACCCATTGGCCGATCAACGGGTGCGGCAGGCGCTGGCGATGTCGATCGATAAGAAATTCATCACCGAGCGCGTGACCCGCATGGGCGAGGAAGTGGCCACCACCTACTTCCCGCCGGGCACGCTGCCGGGGTTTGAAACCCTGCCCGGTCTGCCGTTTGATGTCGCCAAAGCGCAGTCGTTGCTTGCCGAAGCCGGCTATCCGAAGGGCAAGGGCTTCCCGGCGTTGCCGATCCTCTATAACAGCGATAACCCCACGCGGGCACGCATCGTCCAGGTGCTCAAAGAGCAATGGAAGCAGAACCTGGGGATCGATGTCGAAATTGAATCGCAGGAGTTGAAGATTTATCGAAACCGCGTGACCGAAAAAGATTACGCGATCGCCATGGTTGCCTGGTACGGCGATTACCCCGATGTCTCAACTTTTACCGATAAGTACCTCTCCACCAGTCTTCAAAATGATTCCGCGTGGGCGAACATGCAGTTCGACCAGCTTTGCGACGACGCGACGAAGGAAGCGGATGCGGCCAAGCGCATGCTCATTCTTCAAAAGGCCGAGGCGCTGATTGATACCGAAGTCCCGATCGTGCCGCTGTATCACTATGTCAACTGTTCGATGCGCCGCGACTATGTAAAGGGAATCAAGGAAAACCCGCGGAATCTTACGGTGTTCAAGGGCCTGCGCCTCGATAAGGCCGGCTCGAATGGAGCGAACTAATTGCCGCGCGTCATTCTTTATCGATTGCTGCAGTTGCCGATCATCCTCGCGGTGATCTACCTGCTGACGTTTCTGTTGGCCTGGGTTGCTCCCGGCGATCCGTTTTCCGGCGAGCGCGCGATCGACCCCGTGGTGCTTCAGACGCTGCGCGAAAAATACAACGCCACCAGCCCGCTCTCGTTTCTGTCGTCATACCCGCTGCGCATCATTACCGAAGGCAGCTTCGGGCCGTCGCTGTTTTATAAAGAGTGGTCGGTGAACGACATCATCAAGGCGTCGTTGCCGGTTTCGATCACATTGGGTCTTTTCGCGTTGGCGATCGCGGTGCTGGTTGGAGTGGGCGTCGGCACACTGGCGGCGGTTTATCGCGATGGGGCCTTTGACTGGGCGAGTCTTTCCATCAGCCTGATCGGCATCAGCCTTCCCAGCTTTGTGACGGCGGCGCTGCTGTTGCTGCTTTCATCGGTTCCCGCGATGCAAGGCGTGTTCGCGGTGGGCAGTTGGGGCCGGCCGGCGGATGTGATTCTGCCCGGGCTTGCCCTTTCGCTGGCGCCGATGGCCTACATCGTGCGGCTCACGCGGGCCAGCATGCTTGATGTGCTTGGATCAGACTTTGTCCGCACCGCGCGGGCCAAGGGGCTATCGCGCAATATTGTCGTCTGGAAGCACTGCCTTAAAAACGCCTTTGTCCCCGTTTTAAGCTACCTCGGCCCGGCGGCGGCGGTGACGCTCACCGGGTCGTTCGTGGTTGAGAAGGTGTTCAATATTCCCGGCCTTGGCCAGCACTTTGTAAACTCCGTGCAAAGCCGCGATCAAACGCTGCTGCTGGGCGTCGTGATGGTCTACTCGCTGTTCCTCTTGGTATTTAACCTGCTGGTCGACATCGCCTATGTATTGGTCGATCCGCGCATTGATATTTCGGCGAAAGGCTCATGAGCATGTCGGCTCCGGCAGTGGGTTACGAAATCGATCAATCGGTGCCGCTGGGCGGGCCGAGCGAGACGCGGTTTGCGCGCATGTTCCGCTCGCGGCGGATCACCGTCGGCGGGGGGATTCTGCTGCTGATTATCCTTGCATGCCTCATGTCGATGTTTTGGACGCTTTCATCCAACTCCGCGCTCAGCTACGGAAGGCAAGACCCGGACAAAGTACGTTTCGCACCGCAAGCAAATTTCGTCGGCGCATTCGGCTACGACGTGCTGGGTCGATCAATCCTCGCGAGATGTCTGCTCGGCGGGACGATTTCGCTGGCCGTCGGTGTGGCGGCGGCGACGATCGCGGTGGTGCTGGGGGTTACCGTCGGCCTGATCGCCGGTTATGCCGGCGGGTGGGTCGATTCGTCGCTCATGCGCATCGTCGATATCCTTTACGGTCTGCCTTACATCCTGCTGGTCATCCTTTTCAAGATCGCATTGGAAGAACCGATTACGAGGCTCATCGGCAGCATGCAAAACGCCTCGCCGAGTTTCAGCGCCGGGCAGGCGGCGAACCTGATCGTGATGTTTCTGGCGATTGGCCTGGTGAGCTGGCTGACGATGGCGCGCGTCGTCCGCGGGCAGGTATTGACGATTCGAGCCATGCCGTACATCGAAGCCTGCCGAGCGATGGGCCTGCCCAAGGCGCGAATTTTCATTCAGCACGTGCTCCCCAACTTGGTCGGCCCGATCACCGTTTATGCGACTTTGACCGTGCCTTCGGCTATCTTACAAGAGTCGTTTTTGAGCTTCCTGGGCGTGGGCGTCCGCCCGCCGCTGCCCACCTGGGGCTCGCTCGCCAGCGAAGGCGTTTTGGCGCTTTCGCCGGTCAAAGTGTATTGGTGGATGCTGCTGTTCCCGTGCGTGCTGCTGATGCTCACGCTGCTATGCCTGAACTTCGTCGGCGACGGCCTTCGCGATTTATTCGACCCCAAACGCGAGGCGGCTAAACTATGAGCAGCGAAACTCAAATCGGCAGAACTTAAGATCGGTGCATATCGCAGGTGGTTGGTCATGGAAAATCGATTCGGAATCAAAGACCTGTTTCTCTTCGTTCTGATCGCGGCGCTCATCGGCGTGGTGATCATGGCCATGTGGCAGTTTGATCGGCAATACAAAGAGGTGCTGACGATCAAGCAGCAAAATGTGGAGACGGCCCGCGAAATCAATGGGATCAAACGTCAGTTGGCGCAGGGCGTTGTTGCCGTTGGCGCCGGCAACACCGGTTCGAACCGTTCGACAACCCAGCCGATTGACGATGCTTTCACACCGATCCGCGCCGCCGAAGCCGCTCCCAATTTTGCCCGCGGCGATTGGCACATTGATAACTTCGGCACGAAGGTCGGTCGCCTGACACCGATGGTTTCCACCGATGTTTATCAGCGTTGGGTCGAGTTTCAGGTGCTCGAGAGTCTGGCCGTCCGCGACCCCAACACGCTGGAATACAAGCCTCGTCTGGCGGAGCGTTGGGAACTGCAGGCCGACGGTTTGAAATCGACTTTCTGGCTGCGCAAGGGCGTCACCTTTTCTGACGGAACACCCCTCACCGCCGACGATATTATTTTCACTTTCGATTGGATGATGAACCCCGAGGTCGACGCCGAGCGCACCCGCAGTTACTTCAAGCGCACGTTCGCCGGGGTGAAGAAACTGGACGATTACACCGTCGAGTTCACGTTTAAGGAACCCTATTTCCTTTCCTTCGAGCAAGTCAGCAGCCTGGGCATCATGCCCAAACATTTTTACTCGAAGTACACGCCGCAGCAGTTCAATGAAAAAACGGGCTTGCTGATGGGCAGCGGTCCGTATCGGCTCGAAACCCCCGACTCCTGGACGCCCGGGCAACGCGTCATTCTTTATCGCAACGATCGGTATTGGGGTGAAGCACCGACATTCGATCGCCTTATCTTCCATGAAATTCAGGGCGAGTCGACGCAGATGGTGTTGTACGGCAACCAGGAACACGATGTGCTTCGCTGCACCGCGCCGATGTTCGACAAAATTACTAAAGACCAGCGCGTGATGGAGTTCAGCAATTCATTTGAGTTCGAAAGCATTTTTGGCGGCTACCTCTACATCGCGTGGAACCAGGAAAAGCTGGTCGACGGCAAAGGCCAGGTCACGCGGTTCGCCGACCCGCGCGTCCGCCGCGCAATGACCATGATGCTGGATCGTGAACGGATGGCGAAAGAGATTTTCCTCGGCTACGCCACGGTTGCCAGCGGGCCATTTCTTCCGTCGAACCCTCAAAGCGACGCAACGGTGAAGCCCTGGCCGTACGATCCGGCGGCGGCGAAGGAACTGCTCCGCGAGGCGGGCTTTTACGATCGCGACAACGACGGCGTCATCGACGGCCCGGACGGTACGCCGTTCAAGTTCACTTTCACCTATCCATCGGGCAGCGACACGTGGGAAAAAGTAGTTCTGTTCGCCAAAGACAGCTATTCGGCCGCGGGCATTGTCATGGAGCCGGAGCGGATCGATTGGCCCGTTCTGGTTAAGCGGCTCGATACCAGCGACTTCGAAGCGGTTACGCTGGGTTGGAGCAGTGTGGTGGAATCCGACCCGTATCAGACGTTTCACTCCGAATCGATTGCCAACCAGGGCGACAACCGCACCAGTTACCGTAACCCGGAGCTCGATAAGACGATCGATACCGCGCGGGTGATGATCGAGCGCGACGGGCGGATGAAGCTGTGGAACAAGGTTCATCGCACGCTGCACGAAGATCAGCCTTATACGTTCTTATTCAATCGCAAGGCGTTGCGCTTGATTCACAAGCGCGTGCAGAATGTCGAAAAGTCGCGAATGGGGTTGAATTATGAACATCTTAACGGCGGCATGATCCCATGGTTTGTGCCGGAAACGCAGCAGCGCTACCAGCAATAAGACCGGCCCATGCTCATTTACCTCATCCGTCGGCTGCTGCTTTTCGTGCCCACACTCATCGGCGCGACGTTCATCGTCTTCATGATCATGGCGCTGTCGCCCATTGACATCGTCGCGACGCTGCTTCCGCCCGGCGGCGAATTGCTGCCGGGAGAAAAAGCAGCACGCGAAGAGTATGTGATGGAGCGTTACGGATTAAACGATCCCCCGCCGGTGCAGTATTTGCGGTGGCTGAACAACGTTTCTCCCGTCGGCTTTCGAATCTGGAAGCGCGGCGACCGGGAAGTAGAGGCCGCCAAAAAGCAGCAAACCGAGATGCGCGACGCCAAGGTTGTCGAGCTTCGCGCCGCCGGCAGCATGAAGCTTGAAGAGATCGAGAAAGAGACAAAAAAGATTGACATCCGGCCCAACCCCGGCCAGTTCCGCTTCGATAAGCCGGCCGTGAAGTGGCCGGATCTTGGCGAGAGCTTCATTCAATCGCGGTCGGTGGCGCCCATTATCGGCGCGGCGTTGCCGGTAACGCTGACGCTCCAGTTAATCGCTTTGCCCTTTGCCCTGACGCTGGCGATGCTCAGCGGCATCTGGTCGGCGGTGCATCGCGGGCGTTTGCTCGACATTGGAACCGGCACGGTGCTGCTGGGAATTTATTCGGTTCCGGTCATTCTGCTGGGGACGCTGTTCATCGGGTTTTTGGCCAACGTGCAATACATCAGGATATTTCCCGCCGCGGGTTTGCATTCGGATATGGCCGCGCAGATGCGGTTTTTTCCGGGCACGCACAACGGCCATTGGGAATCCGGCTACCTGCTGGATTGGCTCTGGCATTTGGCCGGCCCGGTGTTGTGCATCAGCTATGTGACGCTGGCGTACTATTCGAAGCTCACCCGCACGGCATTGCTCGAAACCCTCAACGCCGATTTCGTCCGCACGGCACGGGCAAAGGGGTTGGATGAGCGGGTGGTTTTGTTCCGCCACGCGTTTCGCAACAGCCTGATTCCGCTGATTACCGTCGCGGCGAGTTTTCTTCCGGCGATGGTCGTTGGGTCGATCGTGGTGGAGACCATTTTCAACATCAATGGGATGGGCCGGCTTGCGATTGAAGCGCTGAAGGCGAACGATCGTGAATTGTTTCTCAGTACATCCATGCTGATTCTAATTCTGCAATTGACCGGTTTTCTTATCGCCGACATTCTTTATGCAGTCGCTGATCCGAGGGTGAGCTATGACAGCTAGCCAACCCCCCATCGCCGTCGCACCGGCGCAGCCCGGGTACCGTCCGCCCGACGCGCGCGGGTCATCCGAAATGGCGCCTCGATCCATGTGGTTGCAGGCGCTTCGCGAGACATTCGCGCGGCCTGGCGCGCAGTTCGGACGCGTTTGGGTTGTGCTGTTGGCATTCTTTGGCGTGTTCGCGCCGATCCTGGCCAACAGTTATCCAATTTTAGTTAAGAGCAAAGCGGGTCAGGTCTTCAGCCCGATGCTGGCCAACTTGTTCCCGATTGATTTTACCCTGATCGCCGTTTTCATGGCCGCGTTGATCCTCTGGGGCACCGGGCGATTCTCCTTTTTGAAGTCGCTGCTAACCATACTGGCGATTGGTGTAGTGACGTTCCTGATCGCCAAAGCGGTTTGCAATCCTGATCCGACGCCGCAATACGATGAATACCGCCGCCGCGAGGTGGCCGGCGAGTTTTCTTCGGTGATTCGCACGATCGTTCCCTACAGCCCCAACGACCGCCTGCGCGATCGAGGCGATCAGGCTTTGCTCCCACCGTCGCGGCAATACTGGCTCGGCACCACCGAATTCGGAGAAGACATGCTCAGCCGCATGCTTGCCGCCTGTCGGATCGCCCTCACGATCGGCTTCATTTCCACCACCATCGCCACGATGATCGGCGTGAGTTACGGCGCGCTGATGGGGTACAACGGCGGAACGATTGATCTGCTGGGTATGCGGTTCATCGAGATCGTCGAGGCAATCCCGCGGCTTATTCTATTGTTAATCGTCACGGTCAGTTTTGGTCGCAGCCTGTATCTGATGATGGTGGTGATCGGGCTGGTGAGCTGGACATCCGATGCCCGGTTCGTGCGCGCCGAGTTCATGAAACTGCGCAAGCTCGATTTCGTGCAGGCCGCCGTTGCAGTCGGGCTGCCGCGCTGGAGCGTGCTGTTCCGGCACATGCTCCCCAATGGCATCGCACCGGTGCTGGTCAACGCCAGCTTCGGCGTGGCCGGGGCGATCCTTTTGGAAAGCGTGCTCAGCTTCCTCGGATTAGGTCTGGGGCCGGACGACCCGAGCTGGGGCCAGATGCTCGAACAGGCCCGCAAAGGCGGCCGCGGATTTAACTGGTGGATTGCCGTATTCCCCGGCGTGGCGATCTTCCTCACGGTGTTCTCATACATTCTCATCGGCGAAGCAGCGCGCGACGCGATCGATCCAAAGTTGAAGAAGCTGCGAGACTAATCCAATCATGCCAGAACCCCTTCTCCAAATTCGCGATCTCAACATCGCCTTCGAAACCAGCCGCGGCGATGTGCGGCCGGTGCGCGATATGAACCTGACCATTTTTCCCGGCCAGACGGTCGCAGTCGTGGGCGAATCGGGTTGCGGGAAATCCGTCACCGCGATGTCCATCCTGCAACTGCTGCCCAAGCCGCCGGCGAAGTATCTGAGCGGGCAGATTTTCTTCCAGGGCCGCGACCTGCTCAAAGAGAGCGAACGCGCGATGCGCTCCGTCCGCGGGAAAGACATTGCCATGATCTTTCAGGAGCCCATGACCAGCCTCAACCCGGTTTACACCATCGGCGATCAAATCGTGGAGGCCGTCGCGTTGCATCAGGGCAAAAGCGGCCGGGCGGGGTATGCAGTTGCCCAGCAGGCTCTGGAGGATGTTGGCATCGCTGATCCGGCCCGTCGGCTGGGCGAATACCCGCACCAGATGTCCGGCGGCATGCGGCAACGCGTCATGATCGCGATGGCGCTGTCGTGCCAGCCGAAACTGCTCATTGCCGACGAGCCTACCACCGCGCTGGACGTAACCATTCAAGCGCAGATTCTGGAGCTGCTCCGCAAGCTCCAAAAAGAACGCAACATGGCCATCATGCTCATCACGCACGATCTGGGTGTGGTGGCCGAGAACGCCGATGCCGTCGCGGTCATGTACGCGTCGCGTAATGTGGAAACGGCCACTGTCGAAGAATTGTTCGACCACCCGATGCATCCGTACACAGAAGGGTTGTTCAAAAGCATTCCCAAGCTCGGCGCCAATCGCGATCGGCTGGATACCATCCCCGGCACGGTGCCCAACCCGCAGCGGTTCCCCGCCGGATGTAAGTTTCATCCGCGGTGCCACCGTATGCAGGGCGATGTGAAGTGCTCGACGGTCGAGCCCAACCTTCGCGAAGTGCAGCCCGCGCACTGGGCCAGTTGCCATCATGTGCCCGGCTACGAATCGGCGCTGGTGACGATTCCAACCATTTCGCACAAGCGCCAGATCACCGCCCGTGTAACGCAGGAGGTGAACGCGTGAGCAGTTCAACCGCCGACTACCGTTCCCCTTCCGATGTGCTCTCCGCCGCCGCCATGCAGCTTGCCAAAGGGCAGCCGCTGGTGGAAGTGCGCGACTTGCGTACGTATTTTCCGATCAAGAAGGGCCTGCTGCAGCGAACCGTCGGCCATGTGAAAGCAGTCGACGGCGTGACGTTTAACGTGCCGGTCGCGCAAACCCTCGGGCTGGTCGGCGAATCGGGCTGCGGAAAAACCACCGTGGGCCGATCGCTGCTGCGACTCATCCCGGCAACCAGCGGCGAGGTGGTGTTCCGGGGAATGGATTTCTTCGCCTACCGCGGCGAAGAGCTGCGCAAGCTGCGCCGGCAGATGCAGATTATTTTTCAGGACCCGATGAGCAGCCTCAACCCGCGCATGACGGTGGGCAACATCATCGGCGAGCCCATCGTAGTCCACGGCATCGCCAAAGGCCGCGATAAGGATGAGCTGGTCGCGTCGCTGCTGACCCGCGTGGGGCTCGATCCATCGTACGCCTCGCGATACCCGCACGAATTTTCCGGCGGGCAGCGGCAACGCATTGGTATCGCGCGCGCCCTGGCACTTTCGCCGAGCTTCATCGTGTGTGATGAGCCGGTCAGCGCCCTCGACGTTTCGATTCAATCTCAGATTCTCAACCTGCTGCAGGACCTTCAGCAGGAGCGCAACATCGCGTATCTGTTCATCGCTCACAATCTGGCCGTGGTGGAGCATTTCTGTGATGAAGTGGCAGTGATGTACCTCGGGCGGATTGTGGAGAAAGCCGGCAGCAAAGAGCTGTACGGCAATCCCAAGCACCCCTACACCAAGGCGCTGTTGTCCGCCGTGCCTGATATCGATCCGCGGCCAAGGCGCGAGCGGATCGTGCTGCAGGGTGAAGTGCCCTCGCCCAGCCGCCCGCCGACGGGTTGCGCGTTCCACCCGCGCTGCGCATTGACCCGCGAAGCCGCAAAAGGCGCCAGCGCCGCGGAAACCACAGAGATCAAAGTCGGTGGCGACCGCCTGCGCGTGCTCACCAAGTGCGTCATGGAAGCTCCGGAGCTCGAACAAAAGCAGGGCGAACCGGGGCACGTGGCGGCGTGCTGGGTTTCACGATAAAACTCCCCTCTTGGTACTCCGGGAGGGGGTCGGGGGGAGGGCGCATTGGCGCCCGGAGATCAGGATGCCCACATTCCGCTACATCGTCACTGACGTTGACGCCGCCGTCGCGTTCTTTACCCAATTCCTCGGCTTCGAAGTCGTCGAGCAATACGGACCCGCGATGGCCATCGTGCAGCGTGGCGATATGCAGCTCTGGCTCGCCGGCCCGCCGTCGAGTGCCGCCAAGCCGATGCCCGACGGCCGCAAGCCTCAATCGGGAGGTTGGAATCGTGCGGTGATTGTCGTGGACGATCTTGATGCGATCGTTGCAAAGCTGCGATCGGCAAATGCCGTGTTCCGCAATGAAATCGTCCACGGCCCGGGGGGCCGGCAGATTCTTTTGGACGATCCGAGTGGGAATTGTGTGGAGCTGTTTGAGGCGGCATGATCGCGTCGAACCAAGTTATTCTGCGCGTTCCGGCGAATGTACACTGCTGGTTGTTTTTGGAAGAACCCTCACCCCGGCCCTCTCCCGGAGTACCGGGCGAGGGAGTAAGGATCATGCCGCCGGCAACGCTACGAACTTTTGCATTTTATTCAGGATGATATCAACGTCGAAATCGTCGCTGGTGGTGAGTAGAATGAACACGCCCTGGTTGTGATCCGAAGCAATAATAATGTGTTTCTCCCCGTTGACCGCGTAGCCCATTTCCTGCGGCTGATGGCCGGTGATGATGAGTTTGGCGTTCATCTTTTCGGCGAATAAGTCAACCCCCGCGGGTGTGACGTTGCGGCCCCAGATGAGCTGATAAACCGGCCCCGTGCGCCGTTTGTAGTCGGCCCCGGTCAGTTCGCGATCGAACACGGTGAAATCGTACGATGCAATTTGCGCATCCGTCGGCAGCGAGTGGCAGAACAGAAGCCCGTTCGGGCAGCGAATCGCCAGCGGCAGCGACAGCAGAAACTCGGTGATGGCGATGTTGACTTTGTGGTAACCGTCGGGGAAGTCGCGTTTGAGTCCTTTGTAAAATGCTTCGCACACGCTCAAGCCGCTCTTCATGATGCCTTCGCCGTAGATTTGCGCCAGGTCGTGGTTGGCCAGCAGAAAGTGTACCTGGTTCGGAAATTGCGCTTTTAGTTCGGCGGCGGCGTGGAGGGTGATCCAACTGTCTTCGGCGCCGCCGGCATCAAAATGATCGCCGTGGATCAGCTCGTGCAGGACGATGTGCCGCTGCGGGTTGTCCACCAGCTTGGCGGCTCCCACGAACTTGCTGAAATTCGTCCGATGGTCGTGCATATCACCGGTCATCCACACTTCGCAATCCGGCGGAAGCGTGACAACCTGGAACGACCGCAGCGACGAAAGCTTGTTTTCGTCGGTCGCAGCGGAAAAGTTTTCGACCACCGTATCGGCGTCAGGAATCGCCATAGCCGGTGCATCATCGAGTCGCGCCGCCGGGTCGTCAACTTGATTTGCAGCCACGAGTTATCGGACGAATCTGTCGCGCAACTCCGATAACTTTTTCCTAACCTCACCTGAAAATGGTTGTCTGTCGTCTTAATTCGGTGCGACGAGCGGATTTCCCTTCGTCGCCCGGCCAGTGCGGATTGTATGATCTGCGTGTGGGAACACAGCGGCCGCGCGCAATCCGTGCGCCGTCCGCTGGAAAGTCGCGCCTGCGGGTTGAATGATTGACCCCGCCGGCGGCTCGGTCGTGAATGAAAGAAAGTCGAAAAGAGCCAGATGTCACAGGTCGTTCTCGATGCGCCGGCGGGCAGCACGCCGGCGCCACCAACACAGCTTTCGGTGGTCGCGGCGCGGCATCGCGTTGTCGAAGCGCCGTCCAACCGCGTCCGCCGCGATGGGAAATTCTTTCGTCTCGGCGATGACAAATTCTTCGTCAAGGGCGTCACCTACGGCCCGTTCACGCCCAACAGCGATGGCGATTACCTTCCTTCTCGCGAACAGGTTCGCGCCGACTTCCTACAGATTCGTCAACTCAACGGCAACTGCGTCCGCGTCTACCATACCCCGCCGCAGTGGTTTTTGGATCTGGCTCAGGAAATCGGGCTGAAGATTCTGCTCGATGTGGCCTGGCCCAAAAACATGACCTTCGTGGGCGACGCCGAAATCACCCGCCAGGCCCACGAAGCAGTCCGCACGGCGGCATCGAAATGCGGCAATCATCCGGCAATCTTCGCCATCAGCGTCGTCAACGAAATTCCGCCCGACATCGTCCGTTACGTGGGCAAAGACAAAGTTGAAGCGTTCGTCGATGCGCTGGTCGAAATCTGCAAGTCCGAAGCACCCGATTGCCTGGTGACGTTCGCCAACTTTCCCACAACCGAGTATCTGCAGCCGCGCAGCCTCGACTTCGTCTGTTTCAACGTCTACCTGCATGATGCGCATGTATTCCGCAACTACCTTGCGCGCCTGCAGATGATCGCCGGCGACAAGCCCCTCATGCTCGGCGAATACGGCATCGATACGATGCGCGAGAAAACGGAGGATCAGCAGGCCGAAATCCTCACCGCGCACGTGAAGGCGGTTTTTGATGAAGGACTGGTCGGCACGTTCATCTTCAGCTTCACCGATGACTGGTTCACAGGCGGCTACCAGATTGACGATTGGGCGTTCGGCGTCGTGCGCCGCGACCGCACGCCGAAGCGGGCATTTGCCGAAGTTGCCAGCCTCTTCGCCCGCGCGCCGCAGATGTGTGATGAGAAACTTCCCAAGTGCAGCGTGATCGTCTGCTCGTACAACGGCGCGAGCACAACAGAAGCCTGCCTGCGGTCGATGGCGAAGTTGCGCTACCCGGGCGAGTTTGAAGTCATTTTTGTCGACGACGGCAGCACCGACAACACGCAGGATATTCTCAAGCACTTTCCGTGGGTGTTGAATATCAAGCAGAAGAACATGGGCTTGTCGTACGCTCGCAACGTAGGAATGCACGCGGCCAGCGGGGAGATCATCGTTTACACCGATAGCGACTGTGAAGCCGATGAAGACTGGCTCTACTACATCGCCCTCACGCTGAGTCGCAGCCGCCATGTCGGCGTCGGCGGGCCTAACCTGATTCCCGATGAAGGCAGTTGGGTGGCCGATTGCGTGGGCCTTTCGCCCGGCGGGCCGACGCATGTGATGCTCGACGACCGCACCGCCGAGCATGTGCCCGGCTGCAACATGGCCTTCTATCGTCAAAGCGCGCTGGCGGTGAACGGTTTCGACTCGCAGTTTCGCTCCGCCGGCGACGACGTCGATTTCATCTGGCGCTTGCAACATCAGGGCGGATCGATCGGTTTCGCGCCGAGCGCGCAGGTATGGCACTACCGCCGCAACACCGTCAAATCGTATCTCAAACAGCAACGCGGCTACGGCGCCGCCGAGGCGATGCTTAAATACAAGCACCCCGATCACTTCAATGCCCTGGGCGCCAGCTTCTGGCGCGGGAAGATTTATGGCGCCGATCAGGTGGGCGTGCGCGTCGGCGGCGATGTGGTGTATCACGGCACCTTCGGCACGGGTCTGTTTCAGACGATCTATCGCAAACCTGCCTCAATGCTCGCGGCCATGATGATGAGCATTGAGTGGCACATGCTGGCGGTGTTCATCGGCTTACTTAGCCTCGCGGTGCCGCCGCTATTATGGGTGTTTGTGCTGATGGAACTGACGCCGATCGCGCTATCCATCACGGCGGCGGCGCAGGCTCCAAAACCGAAGCACACGCACTGGCTCACCCGGGCGTTGATTGCATTTTTGCACTGGCGACAGCCGGTCACGCGGGGCTGGGCGCGGTACAGCGTTCGCCTGAAAAACAAAGTAATGAACGGAGAAGCGCGAGGATATCGCCGCCATGCTTTGCCTTACGACAGCGCCGACAAACGCACGTTGCGCTATTGGAACACCTGGCACGACCGCGTGCCACTGCTGCAGGAAATCGTCAAAGAAACCCAGGCTGCGGGGTGGCGAACGCGCGTGGACAGCGGTTGGGCGCCCTACGACATGGAAATATACGGCTCGCGTTACTGCAAAGTCCGCCTCACCACCGCCACCGAGCACTACGGCGGGGCAGGCAACATGACGCGCGTGCGCGTCGAAATGCAGATGACCAAGTTTTGCCTCGTGCTGACATTCGCCAGTTGCGTGCTCGCGGCCATGCTGCTGTTAACGGGTTTCCCCGCGCCGCACCTGTGGCCGTTCGCCCGCCCGGCCCTGCTGATTCCGATCGCGTGGTGGACGCTGTACGTTGTCAACAAAGCGCGCGTGGTCGATCCGGTGATGGGCCTGGTCGATGTGGCGGCGGAGAAAGCGAAGTACACGCCGATGAACGCGATGGAAGAGCAGAAGCAAGCAAAACCCATTATCGTCGACGACGAACTGGAAGAATCGGCGTCGCTGGCGTGATAACAGTGCTGCCCACTGAAAGCTGGCCACAGCACATGACCATCTACCGCCGAGCCATCGCCTACTTTCGGGAAGATCTTGGGAAGATCGTCTGTTCGCAGCTTCTCATGGGCGCATCCATCATCCTCGAGCTGGCCTGGCCGCTGCCGCTGATGATCCTGATCGACCGCGTGCTGTCTGACAAAGGGGCCGACCATTCGATTTATCGCGCCTGGAACGCGTTCGCACAGTCGATCACCACGACACAGCAGGTGCTGGTGCTGGCCGGCGCGATGCTGGCGATTCGGCTGCTGCATGAGATTCTTCGTCCGGCGCAGACGCTGCTGAACATTCGCATCGGCTACAGCGGCATGATGCGCGTGCGTAACGATCTGTTCCGTAAGTTGCAGGCGTTGAGCCTGTCGTATCACAAAAGCCAGCCGCAGGGCGACGCCATTTATCGGCTGAGCTACGACACGCTGGGTTTTCAAGGCGTGCTGAACACACTGGTTGGCATCGCCATCAACGGCATCACACTGCTATCGATGACCGCCATTATGCTGCTGATGAACGTGAAGCTGACGGTCGTGAGCCTGGCGGTCGTGCCGTTCGTGTACTTCGCCATTCGCTGGTATGGCAACGTCCTAAAGCAGAAGTATATCGAAAGCTATGAAATCGATGCGAAGGTGACGACGGCGATCCAACGCAGCGTGTCGTCGATCGGCCTAGTGCAGGCCTTCGGCCGCGAGCACGATGAGTTTTCAAACTTTGCCGACATGCAGGGCACCAGCATCAAAACCAAGATGCGCCTGCACTGGCACGAAATCATGTACTGGTTCGTGCTCGGTGTGGTTTTTGCCGCCGGGGCGTGTGCGATTCTTGGCTACGGCGGCCTGCTGGCGCTCCGCGGGGAAATCACCGCGGGGTTTCTCACCACGTTCCTCATCTATCTCGAGAAGCTCTATGACCCGCTTAAAGCGCTCAGTGGCATTGGTTCGGGATTGCAGGGCGAAGTGGCAAAAGTTGAACGCGTGTTCGAAGTGCTCGACCGCGACCCGATCATCCGCGATGCGCCCGACGCGGTTCACATGCCGCGCCAGCCGCGCGCGTTATCGTTTGACAACGTGGGGTTTGAGTACTTGCCCGGCAAGCCGATTCTCATCAATGTGTCGGTGAAGATTGTCCCCGGCGAAATGGTCGCGTTCGTCGGCGAAAGTGGCGTGGGCAAAACCACGATGCTCAATCTCCTGCCGCGGTTCTATGATCCGACCAGCGGCGCGCTCAGACTTGATGGGACCGACGTTCGCAAAATCAAGCTGGCCGACCTTCGCAAGCATGTGGCCTTGGTGCTGCAAGACAGCATCATCCTGCCTACCACCGTCTCGGAGAACATCGCCTACGGTCGCCCGAACGCAACCGATGCCCAAATCCGCCACGCCGCCGAACTCGCCGGCGCGGCACTGTTTATCGAGAAGCTGCCGCAGAAGTACGAAACACAAATCAACGAATCGGGCAGCAACCTCTCCGGCGGGCAGAAACAGCGCATCAGCATCGCCCGCGCCTTGCTCACCGAAGCACCGATCATCGTCCTGGACGAACCCACCAGCGCGCTCGATCCGCAGCATGAGCAACTCATCACAGAAACCTTAAAGCGATTGAAAGCCACGCGAACAATCATTCTGGTGAGCCACCGCTTGAGCACCGTGGCCGATTGCGATCAGATCTTTGTCATGGAAGAAGGGCGCATCGTGGAGCAAGGCAAGCACGACGAACTGGTCGCCCAACGGGGGCTGTATTGGAAGATGGCGAAACATCAACTGAAACTCGAAGAC